>JAAYYW010000270.1 GCA_012515195.1 Leptolinea sp. | reverse complement strand
GACCGGGAAACCGCTTCCGGAATCAGCGTGCAGATGTTTTAACTACGGGAGGGTGCATGAAATACTATTTTCATGTAACCCCTCCGTTTTTTATGCCGTCTGGCAAATTCCTTTACCTCATACGGATGTGTGCGCGCGGAATGTTCGCATGAAATTATCGATAAAAACCTGTCTGGCAACTTCAGGGGAAATATTAAAATCCTGACAGAAAGAGTCTGCCATACAGGAATACATCAACATGGGTAGAGCATTAAAAAAGAATACCCTCACCAGAAATTCTTCCTGGCTGTCCTCCGGTTTTTTTCCAGCGAGATTCAGGATCAGGGAAAATACATCATTAAATACTGTCAGGGATTCGTTCTCTTGCCGGCGAAGAATATATTCTGAAAGAATCAAACGAAGGACCTTCTGCCGCTTTTGATAATACGCCAACATGAGGTTCAAATGTGACGGAAAGAATGCCGGATCGTCCCTGTCAGCCGGTTCGATACTCATCCGGAATTCCGTCTTTATCTCTTCGACCACATTTTTAACGATCTCGTTAAAAATATTCTGCTTGGAATTGAAGTGATAATACAACATCACCTTGGTCACCCCGGCTCGCGCGGCAATTTCTTCCATCTTCGCCCGTTCAAATCCCTTTTCGATAAATTCTTCCGCTGCAGCGGTGATGATCCGTTCCCTGGTTTGTTCACCCATTCTGTTGCCTGCCATCGTCTTTTTCCTCCTCTTACACTTCTCAGAAACCGGTTTTCCGCCTGAATTCAGGGATTTTTATTCTTATTACCCTGAGTATAAACTTTTTCAGCCATCAAGAAAAAACTCTTGACTTTCATGGTATTTTGATTTATTATACTGTATGTTTATACCTTTAGTATAAATAAAGAGAAAAAGATGATCCAATTATTTACTGCGTTTTTTCGGTTCCTCTTTCTTCTATCAACCGGGCAAATCATAATTTCCAAGCCCGGCAGTGATAAAAGATCGAAAGGTTACGGAGACAGCAACAAACCGGCTATCACCAGTCATCCCTTTCTTAAAATCGAGCGAAAATCCCGAACCCAGCCTCAGATCGTCCGACTGGAAGTTAAGTTCCGTGTTGTAAGGGAATCCACGGTCAACCGCTTCCTGATTCCTTTTACCGGCATTCCCTTTTTTGCCGGAGCGCCGGGTTTTCTTTCTAAGACGTTCTATTTCAATCCAGAAGACCTAACCTATTCCGGTTTTTATGAATGGACTGACCGGAATTCGGTTGAGAAATATCTGAATGCGTATGCCAATCGTTTTATGACAGGCATATCGATACCAGGGTCGTTGAAATGCAAGATCTATACGGTACCCGGTCTCCCGCAGAATTCACCGCAGGTACGATCAACAGTGAGGCAATGATGAACATCTTACTTTTGTACATATCCCCTGGAAAGACAACAGAAAAGATCAGCAAAGCGCTATCAGACCGATTTGAAGCGGATGGGCATCGGGTCACCCGTTTGAACATTGGGAAACCCGGCAGTCGGACATTCAAAGAAGTGGGAAGCAGCATTTTTTACGACATGGATCTGATCGGTATTGGGAATCCGGTATTTCATCTACGGGTAATGCATCCATTAACCGAGTTCCTGGATCAGGCATTGCCTTACGCCAAACCCCGGTTTGGGGCATTTCTTTACCTGACCTATGGCGGGATAAGTTCAGGGAGAGCCTTGCTGGACCTTTCCAACCAGCTTAAGAAGAACAACATCCCCATCCTCGGGGGCTTTAAAGTCTGGGCACCACATTTTTACAACCGCGTTGAATACCCTGACATCGAAGCACGAAAAACGATTGATGAGTTTTATTCGCGCATAAAAGAATCCGGCTACCAGCCACTCGAGGATGAAAAAACGAAACGGTTGTTCTCTTATCAAACCCGCAAAGTCAATATCGCGTATCATCTGGCCAATGTTATTGGAAACCTTCGCGAGCTGCCCATTCAATTTGATCAGGATAAATGCAGAGGATGCAACCGTTGTGTCAATGAATGCCCTGTCGGGGCTTTAACAATGCAGAAAATCCCCGTTCGCGATACATCCAAATGTGTGTATTGTTACCACTGCGCGGCAGTCTGCCCCCATGGCGCGGTCATTTGCCCCACCGAAAAAGTAGCCGATATGGTGAGAACAAACAAAAAACTGATCGGTGTCGAAAACCCTCAAAACGCGGTGTACTTATAAGTATTAAATGCGGTTCTATCGAAATATCTCCAACAAAGATCCCGTTCGTGTAGATCGCGCGGGATCTTTCATTTTCCATACTATTGTCACTCGGGGAACCCTTGATATAATAGTACGAATATCGTACTATTTATTATTCGTACTAAAAAACATCATTTGCGGCTTTTTAAAATGGACCAACAAACCCAAACATTAAATACGCTCTGGCATGAAATGATCGATAGGATCGGTACCGCCATTCCGGAAGAGCAATACCCGGGCTTCAGGCAACTGTCCACATTGGAGATCGGCGTGATAGGTATCCTTTCCCGTCAACCGGATTGCAAAATGAAAGATATCAGTACCCGGTTGCATATTTCCAAATCGACTCTTACCAGTGTTATTGACCGTCTGGAAAAAGCCGGATTCTTGCGAAGAAACATCAATCCCCTTGACCGACGTTCCTTCACCCTTCAACTCTGCGAGAAGGGAGAGACTGTACAACAAGAACATGAAACGTATGAGGAAATGATGTTTGGAAGGATCATGAACGCGCTTGAAAACAAACAGGACAAAGAGGATTTTCTTCGACTTTTCGGGAAAATCGTTAAAAATCTACAACCGTTAGAAGAATTACTACATGAAAGCAGGAAATAAGAAAATGGACACATCCATACGACAGGAAAAAGAAAGAAAGATCTGGGACCGGCTGGCCTCGGGTTATGATGCGAACACAGGAAAAACGTATAAAGGTGCTTACCTCGAATCCATCGAACGAACAAAGAAACTGCTGGATTCAACAGATCAGGTACTGGAAATCGGCTGCGGAACGGGTATCATCGCGCTTGGGATAGCCAGCCGGTGCGCCTCAGTCACCGGGGTGGATATCTCGCCCGTTATGATCGAACAGGCTAGAACCAAAGCCGCATCGGAGAATGTGCAAAACGTGACCTTTGAAGTTTTCGATGGCTACTCGCTTCCCATTAGCGATTCTTCCTTCAACAAGGTACTACTGTTCAACATTCTCTATATTGTGAAAGAACCGCATACGCTGCTGGCTGAAGCACGCCGCTTATTAAAACCCGGCGGCTTGCTGGTCACCGCGACTGACTGTCTGGCAGAACCGGTAAATCTCTACAGCCGCATCGTGATGGCATATGAGTGGGTGATGCATAAACTGGGAATAATTCCATTTATTTCTTTTTATCGCAAAATGGATGTTGAAAACTTGATCACAGAAAACGGGTTTACTGTAAAGGAGACGGCAACCCTACACCCCTCCCCGGTCAATTATTACATTATGGCAAAAAAGGATTAGCAACAGGATAATCGGATTGTTCATCGTTTCTGCCTGCATAAACTGGTGGGGATTCGCATTCAAAAAATGGAAGAATAATCAATAATAAAGCTATGATATATCCTTTGGATGATTCCATTTCCTTTAACATTTGAAGGCTCTTCCAATCCGGGACTTCATGGTTTATATATATGAAAGACTTCATGAGTACATGAACAAGTATCAAGCTGATCGACCTTTTTTATTGGAGGTAACAAGTGTATCGAAACATCATATGGGATTTAGACGGGACTATATTTGACACCTACCCGGCCATGGCCCGCGCTTTCAAGGCTGCTTTGAATGAACTGGGGGCCGATGCCCCGCTTGATTGGCTCGAAGACCAGGCAAGGATATCTTTCGGTACCTGTTCACTATCATTGGCCACAAAATTCTCTCTTCCCGAACCGGATATATTGCGGGTGTATCGTGAACAGTATTATCGAATTCCACTTTCAGAGCAACCCATATTTGAAGGCGTGGTAGACATATGCGAGTTGATGCTGGCCCGTGGCGGATTGAACCTGATTGTCACCCACCGGGGTGATGGATCAGCCCACCGGCTGCTCGATGCTTCCAACATATCCCACTACTTCACCGATCGAATTACGCAGGATGCCGGATTTCCCAAAAAGCCCGATCCGTCCGCTTTTCACGCGATGATCGACAAACACAATCTGGTCCAAGCTGAAACCCTGGCGGTAGGAGACCGAGATCTGGATGTGCAAGCCGGGCAGGCAGCCGGTCTGTTCTCCTGCCTGTTCACGAACAGGACAAGTGCCGTTTCTCCAGACCTGACGTTCAATGATTATGGGATATTGGAAGATTTTCTTAAAGCAAATTAGCCGTGCGATGTGATGATCCTTATATACAAATAGACCTGTCTTCCTTCGTGCATCCGGTATAATGCCAGCATGAAAATAGCCGTTATTGGCGCGGGAGCTTCCGGACTAGCAGCCGCCTTGCAGGCAGCCTGGAATGGCGTCAACGTAACGCTTTTTGAACACAACGATACAATCGGACGCAAACTGACAGTAACCGGAAGCGGTCATTGCAACCTGACGAATGACTCTGTTGACGCTGCCTCTTATGCCTGCGCCGACCCGAAGTGGATGTCCACCCTGTTATCACGCCTTGGGGTTTCAGAACTGCTGGAAATGCTGGCGAAGATCGGAATCCCGGCGCGGAAAACAGAAGACGGATGGTACTATCCGCTATCCAACTCAGCCCATTCGGTAATTCAGGCCTTCGCGTACGCAGCAGGGCAGGCGGGAATCACACTACTAACTGGCCGGCATGTTTCGGGGATAGCTGTCAACAAAAATAACGGATTTGCCATCAGGTTTTCACAGGGAGAAAAAGAATTCAAGGCAGATTTTGACCGGGTCATCGTATCCACGGGTGGTTGCGCCTATCCATCCCTGGGGTCGCGCGGCGACCTGTTTCCCGTTCTGCAAAAGATGGGGCATGATGTTCTGGAAAACCGGCCTGCCCTTGCCCCTATATTGGTTGACACCGGCAGCCTGAAACCGCTTCAGGGTATGCGCTTTGATGTCAAGACGGCTCTTCGGAAAGGTGGGACTATGATCGCGGAGACCAGTGGAAATCTGATCTTTACAGAGTGGGGATTGAATGGTCCGGCCGTGATGGATATCAGCCACCATGTAACCCGACATCCAGCCGGTACCCTGGAACTATCGATGGATTTTCTAGCCTTCTTCCGGGATGAATTTAATCGATTTCTGGTCGCCAATCGGAATGGGTCCATGACCGCCGCCATATTTCTGAACGCATTTTTCGCGCCGAAAGTTGTCTCCACATTTCTACGCGCCGCGCGCGTTGAGGGGGAAACAACATTAAGCCGGATGGACAACCAGTCTCTTGATGATCTGATCGATCTCCTGCAAAACAGTCGCTTTCCGGTCAAGGGAGTGCGTGACTTTACCTATTGCCAGGTTTCAGCCGGTGGTGTGCCGGTCACAGAGGTTGACCCGGACACATTGGAATCACGGCAAATCAAAGGACTGTACCTGACGGGTGAGACACTGGATGTGGTGGGTCCATGCGGTGGGTTTAATCTTCACTTCGCTTTTGGGAGTGGTGCGCTCGCCGGGATGGCCGCGGCGAGAAGAAGAGTCTGATCTACACAATAATTACCGGCCGGAAGTAATCCGGTTTTTTTTATTCTTGACAGAATAGAGCATTTACTCTATTATTAGAGTATCTACTCTATTCCGAGGGCGTATGTCAAACAAAGAAACAATCCTTCAGACGGCCATTGACCTGTTCAACGACATGGGAACAGCCCGGGTGACCACCAACCTGATAGCCAAAGAAGCCGGAATCAGTCCAGGTAATCTGTATTACCACTTTACCGACAAGGCGCACATCATTCGTGAGATCTTCGAACGGATGACATCCGATTGGGATGAGGTCAACAAGGTGTTCCTGGAGACCGGTCCCCATTTCGAGGATTTGATGAAAGAATTCATCACGGCCAACTTCAAGCTACTGTGGGAATATCGTTTCTACAGCCGTGAAATGGTCCCGTTGATCAATGCCGATCCGATCCTGAAAGAGCGCCACATACCTGTGATCAACGAACACTTTAACGAGCAATACCGCATCATTCAAAAAGCTGTCGAAGCAAACGTTTTAAACTTTCCTGATCCCCACTATCAGGCAAATGATGCGTTGACCGTCTGCTGGATCGTGGCCAATCAGTACCTCATCCATCTGGAAGGTATGGGGAAGACAGTGACAAAAGCCGACTTCCAGAAAGGTGTCCATCTGATCATGAACTCCCTGTTGCCGTACATGGTCAGATAATCCAGAATCCAGAGACAGAATAAAAGACAGAGCATGCAATATGAACATAAACCGACGAGATTTTCTTAAGATCCTGGGCACAACCGGTATAGCCGCCGCTGGATTAGCGTATGCGGATCTTGCCCGCCCATGGATCAATTTTGATGAAAGTGTGAAAGTAAACAAAATGAAAAATGCCGACAAAATCAAGACAGACAAAAAAATGGATCTGATCCATTATGCCACCCTGGCCGCGAGCGGACACAATACCCAGCCCTGGCTTTTTTCCATTGACAGGAATCACATCGACATTCACGCGGATATGACCCGCCGTCTTCCTGTTGTCGATCCGCAAGACCGCGAATTATGGATCAGTCTGGGTTGCGCGTTGGAAAATCTACTTATCGCCGCGCGGGAAGCCGGCTATTCCACCGCAGTCACTTATCCCGACACGGATGATCACATCGCTATTGAATTGACCGAAGATTTGCCTGCGCACAGCGAATTGTTCGATGCCATCCCGCTCCGTCAAAACACACGGTGCCTTTTTGATGGAAAAGCACTTCCGGGTGAAGATCTCACGCGCCTGCAAACCATGCCATTGGAACCCGGGATCAATTGTGTTTTCTTGCAGGGAACTTCCACGCTCAGCATCGCAGCGGATTTCATCCGCCGGGGCACACTGATCCAGTATGCCGAAAAGGAATTTCTCCACGAATTGGTGCAATGGCTGCGTTTTAATAAAAAAGAAGCCCTAACCTCCATGGACGGACTGTATTCCCGCTGTTCCGGAAACCCCGAAGTTCCGCGATTCATTGGTCGTTGGTTTGTGGAAGGTACCAAACCGGAACAGCAGGCAGGGACGGATGCCCAAAAAGTAATGAGCTCCTCCGGTATAGTGGTAATCGCCTCTGCCACGGATACCTGCTCTGACTGGGTGCGAGCCGGACAGGTGTATGAACGGTTGACATTGATGATGACATCCATGAACATTCGTTCAGCCCTTCTAAATCAGCCTCTAGAGGTAGCCGAGATGCGTTCTCCTTTTGGCCATGCGATAGGGCTGGAAAATGAAAAGCCCCAACTGTTGTTGCGATTCGGCTACGCGGAGCTGATGCCCGCATCCATGCGCCGCCCGGTTGAACAACTGATAGAGATTAAGAAGGAATTGTTGTAACAATATCCAGATTCCAAGACTGGACCATTTGACAGAGTATTTTTTTTGTTGTATGATCCAACTGTTTGATTTTACAACTATTCTTGGATTAACAAAATGCCTCTAACAGAAAAAGCCTGTATACAAATCAACCAGGCATTGTTCAGCCTGACACACGCGTATGAATCACGGATGGAAAAGGAATCCGACAATTCCTTGAGCCTGTCAGATTGTTCCCTGTTGCTGGTACTGCACCAATTCGCCCCCACCACAGCGGCTCAATTATCCCGGATTATGGATATCAATCCCGGCACGATATCTGTTTATGTGAACAACCTGGTAAAGAAGGGCCTGTTGAAGAGAGAACAGGATCCGGATGACCGGAGAAATTGGTGGTTGACGCTAACGGATAAAGGAAAGCCGGTAGCCGCCAATGTCGTAAGGTATGCGGCTGTCTATACGCGGGATTTTTTATCTGGATTGAGCGAAGAAGAACAAAAATCCCTCCACACTCTATTATTGAAAGCTTCCAAGAGCCTTGGGTATTCCTGGTAAAAATTTTCAGAATATAGTTGGGTTACCCAACTATATTGGGCGCTTTATGAAAGATCAGAAAAAATTCCGATGTAGATTCCCCCTAATCAGATCCGGCCCGTTTATCACTTTATGGACAGGGCAATCTCTAGCAATGATCACCAGCGAAATTGTACAATTTTCGCTGATCTGGTGGTTGACAGATTCCTATCGATCTGCGACTGTTGTCAGTTGGGCAACTCTATCAGCCCTTCTTCCCCGGGCAGTACTAAACCCTGTTATCGGTGTGCTGGTTGACCGCTGGAACCGTCGGAGCATATTGGTGATCAGTCACATAGCCATTATTCTGGCAATGGCCTTTCTGGGATATATCTTTCAGACAGACAACGATCCAGTCGTTACCATTTTTATCATCATTTTCATCTGCGCCATAAGTAAGAGTTTTCAATCCCCTGCCATGCTCTCATCAACATCTCTTATGGTTCCAGCAGAACACATTCCAAGGGTTGCCGGACTAAACCAATTGATTCAGGGAATTATGCGGATAGTCTCCCCATCGTTGGGCGCCATTCTTCTTCTGAAATTTCCCATGTCGGGAATCGTTATGGTTGATATCGCCGGCGCATCTTTGGGTCTGATTTCCCTGCTTTTTGTCATGATACCGAAACCAGAAAAAACCAGCGGCCAAAAATCATGCTTCTCCGGAAGGAACCTTGTTTTCCAAGATATCATGGAAGGAATACGTTATATCCGCAATTGGCCGGGGGCGGTGGAAATGCTGGGAATTTCGACTACGGTCAACTTTCTTTCATGCCCGGCTTTTATGTTGGTCTCGCTGCTTATTACCGGTCATTTTGGCGGTGATGAGAAAATGTTTGGCACTATCAGCGCCGCAATTGGCATGGGGATGATCTGCGGAGGTATTCTTTTAAGTCTTTGGAGTGGTTTTAGAAGACCAATGATTACTTCCCTGATGGGCGTGATAGGCATGGCATGCGCCCTTCTGATAACGGGGATAATCCCATCATACGCTGATGAGGTGGCAACAATAAGTATGTTCACAGGCGGATTCATGATACCGGTCAGCATGGCTCCCATCCAGGCGCTGGTACAGAAATCAGTGGAACCTGAACTGCAAGGACGGGTATTATCCCTAATGGATTGGATTTCTTCCATCATATCCCCTGTCAGCCTGGCAATTGCCGGGCCGGTATATGACGAACTTGGGTCTCAAATCTGGTATATTGGCAGCGGTGTTCTGGCACTTTTGATCGGCAGTGCCGCCTTTTTCTCACAAAAGATCAGGGATTTTGGAGATCCAAGATACCTGGCGAGTGAATCAAAGACTCCGGATCGTTGTAAAAGAACAATAGCATGAAAGAGACTATATAATTAAGACTATAGAAAAAGATGTTTTCACCAAGACCACCGGGGACACACACGAAGTTCGGCCGACAGGGTAAACAATGAAATGGTATATCGTCCGTCATGCGGAGAAAGAAAAAGGCAACTTCTTTAATCCGGTACTCCGGCATCAAGATGAACCGGTCAGCTCAAAGGGATTAGTGGAATCCCGCCGGTTGTGGGATTATTTCAGCAAAAAAAATATCAGTCAGATTTATATAAGCCACTATATCCGTACCGGACAAACTGTTGAATATACAGCCCGCAAACTTGGTATTACACCCATTAAAGATGATCGTCTGAATGAGATCGACAACGGCCTGATCGATGGGATGACCGATCAACAAATCGAGAAAACCTACCCGGACGTTTGGAGGGGCTTTCTGGAGCGGGATCATGATTTTCAATTTCCGGGCGGCGAATTCGCGGAAGACGCGCGCGCTCGCATTGTTTCATTTTTGCGTGAAAAACAACAGGATAATCAAGATATTTTAGTCGTTTGTCATGAAGGGCTTATCCGCCTGTGGGCTTGCCACATCCTCGGTATGCCGGTCTACCGGCGCTGGGATTTCAAGGTGGATTATTGCGGGATCATGGAAATCGAATTTATCCCGGAATTCGATAGCTGGCGGCTTTTGCGATTCAACCAGTTGGTAAACCCGACCGGCTAGTATGTTGGTTAATCATTGGAATCCCAAGCAGGCAGTCATACCGCAATACCTGTCAATCGCCAATTTCAGGCGTTGGTTCGCGTTTTGCCGATATTTTTTTTGAGTTTATTGATTTGGTTTCATCATTATTCCAAGATCGACAATAATAAAGAACCTGGGGACAGATTGCGTTACACTTGACGCTCAAAAACAACAGAAAGCGATAACCCGTTATTTGTACGTTGAAACCTCGAAAAAGCCATCTCACAACCAGGAGAACATCATGGACATGAAGAATATACCTTTTGGAACAACCGACTGGTCAAAAATACCGGCAACAGAACATGCCGGCGAAACTGGAATGGCATACTGGCATACACAACAATTTGACAACATCCGGGTTCGGCTGGTGGAATATACCCCCGGTTATAAAGCAGACCACTGGTGCAAAAAAGGGCATATTTTGCTTTGTCTGGAGGGCGAATTGCACACTGAACTGGAGGACGGCCGGACATTTATACTGACCCCGGGGACCAGCTATCAGGTAGCAGATAATGCGGAAGCCCATCGCTCATTCACAACAACAGGAGTAAAGTTATTCATTGTTGATTAACCAGGGACGATCTCGCATTTTCAAGAGGGTAATGCCATGAATTATTTCCTTTTGATCGGATTGCTGCTGTTTACCGGTTTCATCGCCGGCAACATGATGTACCACAAATCAGAACCTGGCGAGCGATCGGAGAAATATCCCATCAACAAAACCGTATTCATAATCGGGAAAATTACCATGGGGATAAACTGGATCATCATCTTTCTGAAAGCTGCCGGAATTCAACCACTTCCCCATTATCAATCAGCCGGGCTTACGCTTCTGGCAACCATCCTGGTTTATGCCGGTTTTATTTTTGTGGCCCTTGCATTCATCCAACTGGGGAAAGATGTACGATTTAGTAAAATCGGCGAAACTCGTTCCCTTCGGACAAGCGGAGTATACAGCATCAGCCGCAATCCGATGTATCTCGGATTCTTTCTGGTTTGCCTGGCATCCATGCTCACTGTTCCTCACATAATCAATATTCTGTGCGGTCTGACCGGTATATATGTTCACCACCTTATGGCCCTTTCCGAAGAGACATCTTTGCATAATCAACACGGCAATATGTACGAAGAATACAAACGATCTGTCCGCAGATACGTATAAATCCTGTCATCGGAAATGACAATTACAAAAACAATTTGCTAGAACAACCTACAAGAAAGATACACACATTGACCATGCCATTGATTGCACAAAACATACAAATCAGGCCACTATCAAAAAACGATGAGCCTTTTCTTCGGGAGATGTTGTATCATGCTATTTTTGTTCCAGAGGGGGCACAACCGCCACCGCGGGACGTGATCCGAAACCCCGAACTCAGCCGCTATGTGAATGATTGGGGCCAGCCGGGTGATGATGGATACGTGGCAGTAATTCGTGACAAACCCGTAGGTGCGGTATGGATCCGTCTGTTGACCGGGAATGATAAGGGTTACGGCTACGTGGATGACGAAACCCCCGAACTTTCAATTGCCATCCTACCGGAATACCGCGGTCAGGGTATCGGAAATGCTTTGATAACATATCTATTTACTGAAATATATGAACGCCATCCAGCGGTTTGCCTTAGCGTCTCGGAGGAAAACCCGGCCTGCCGGTTATACAGGCGGTTGGGATTTGAAGAAATTCAAAATGATGGGACATCGGTGAAAATGATCAGAAAGTTGATCTGATTCGCTTCCATTTTTCATTCTTATTATTAACGAATTTTTACATCCGGAATTCGCATTGCCCGATTTAGATGTACGAATGTTGTATGTACATCTTGTGTTATTGATTCAAGATTGACTTACCCGGGAAAACATTTCTTCAGTATGGACATGGAACATAAACCGGGATAACGTTTATTAGTATGCGATAATATTCTGACAACACACTGCTCATTGGAGGTGGAGACATGTTCCATACAATAAACCCTGACATTCTGACACGCATGAAATACCTGGAAGATATTAACGCCCGTGATCGTCAGGACAATACGCCTCTTCTGCAGCGACTTCGCCAGATCCCGCCGGAAACTGGTCGTTTTCTGGCTCTGCTAGCCGCCGGCTCTCCCGAAGGAGACATGATTGAGATTGGCACCAGTGCCGGATACTCCACCCTGTGGCTTTCACTTGCAGCCGAACACACCGGACGCAGCATCACCACATTTGAGGTATTGCCCGAAAAGGTCAAACTGGCACGCGAAACGTTCAAGGTAACCAGAGCCGCCAACCGGATAAAACTCGTGGAGGGCGATGCGCGTGACCACCTGAGAAACTTCAAGAAAATAGCTTTCTGCTTCCTGGACGCAGAAAAAGATGTGTATGCCGATTGCTATGAGATGGTTGTACCCAACCTGGTTCCCGGCGGTTTACTGGTGGCTGACAATGCCATTAACCACCAGGCTGTATTGCAGCCGGTATTGGACCGCGCCCTTACCGACACACGCGTGGATGCCCTGATCGTCCCCATTGGAAAAGGGGAACTCGTATGCCGTAAGATCGGGTAGAAAAGACTCACATAATTGCCATTTCCCACTTAAATAGTTATCAAGCAAACAAATTCCCCATCTCAGGCACATAGGATGCGAAAAAACCTGAATACTAAAACAAAAACGGACACCGTGTTGTTAGTATTTTTCCTGCTGGCGTTCGGTATCAGCTGGCTTCTGTGGATACCGGCTGCCTTGATGGATCCGGCCGCTGGTTCTCCGATCAGTTTCATTCTGTATCTGGTCGGCGGATTTGGGCCAACCATCGCCGGCCTCTTGATGATAGGCCGAACAATGGATAGAACTGATCAGCAGAATGTGTTTCAGCGATTGATTGATATCCACCGCATCGATTGGCGTTGGGGAGCGTTTATCCTTACCATCTTCCCGGTTCTTGGCGGGCTGACCATCCAGATTACCGGTTCCTCCACAGCAGTTACCCGGCTTTGCCCGCGCTGCAGGGATTCACCGGAAAACCAGGGGATTTTGTCACCCTGATTTTTGTTGCGATACAGGTTATGCTCATGGGGCCGCTCGCCGAAGAGATTGGCTGGCGAGGTTTTGCCCTCGACCGGCTGTTTTCCAATTGGAAAACTCCCATGGCAGGCCTCATATTAGGAATTATCTGGGGATTCTGGCACTTGCCGCTCTTCCTTTTCCCCGGGAGCATGTATTACTTATGGGGTATTGGATCCAGTCTGTTCTGGTTGTTCTTGCTTCGAATGACGGCTTTATCGGTCTTGATGACCTTGATCTATGTGCGCACAAACCGCAGTATTCTGTCTGCCGTTCTGATGCATTTCATGTTTAATTTCACGTACGGGTTTCTTCAACCTTCTCCATCAGAAATTCATCTTTACGGAACACTATTAATATCACTAGTTGCTGTTATTGCGTTTTTTTGTTGAAAGAACAACAATCCGGACAACCGATTAAGAAAACAACCTGAAGGAAATCCTACAGGCTGTTTTCAAAAAAGGGTAATGGGTCTTAATCACGTCCATGGACGTGAAGCAATTCGTGCGCCAGGTGACTGCCAGCTTCACCCAGGTATTCCTGGTACAGCTTCTGGATCGAGGGATTCTCATGAGATTTGCGGATAGGCAGGTTGCGGTCAATTTGATACAAACCGCGAATGCGCTGTTCGACCACCTCGTCACGGTCATGGCTATACGGCTGACCGCCACCGTTCACACAACCACCCGGACACGCCATGATCTCAATGATGTCATAATGCTCCTCGCCCTTAACAATCTTTTCAAGGATCTTGCGGGCGTTGCCGAGGCCGGATAACGCGGCAACCCGGATGGAGCGTCCATTGATCTGCACAGTCGCTTCCCGGATACCCTGAGTGCCACGAACAGCCATGAAATTCACATCTTCCAGGGTTTTTCCGGTGTATTTTTCATAAACCGTACGCAAAGCTGCTTCCAGTACACCACCGGTAGCGCCAAAAATTACTCCGGCACCCGTTGACTCGCCCAACGGATCATCAAAATCCTCTTCCGGCATAAATTTCAGGTCAACTGAGCCTTCTTTTAGCATTTTGGCCAGTTCGCGGGTTGTGATGGAATAATCCACATCCTTTTTTCCGTATGTTTTCTGATAGGGCAGGTTCGCCTCGTACTTTTTCGCAATACAGGGCATCACAGAAACCACTACCAGGTCTTTGGGGTCTATGCCCATCTTTTTCGCGTAGTAGGTTTTAGCGATGGAACCGGTCATCTGCTGCGGTGATTTGCAGGTGGACGGCATGTATTTCAGAGATGGGAAGTGGTAATCAATGAAATTGATCCAACCCGGGCAGCAGGAGGTTAAGATGGGCAGGTTTTTATTCTCTTTCAACCGATCCATGATCTCACGAGATTCTTCGATCACGGTCAGATCGGCGCCAAACGTGGTGTCAAACACTCCATCAAAACCAATTCGCCGCAGGCCGGCAACCAGCTTTCCGGTGACGATCTGACCCGGTTGCATCCCGAATTCTTCTCCAATAGCCACCCGAACGGCAGGCGCAACCTGAACGATCACTTTCTTGGATTTGTCAAAAAGAGCCTCCCAGACCTCAGAGATGTAACCCACACCTGTTAAAGCGGCGGTCGGACATACGCTGACACACTGACCGCAATACACACAGGGAGATTCCACCAGGGGTTTTTTCTCGGCAGGCGCGACAACTGTGTCAAAACCACGTCCGAACGCGGTCAATGCACCCACAGTCTGTACTTCGTTGCACATTACCTCACACCGGCGGCACATGATGCATTTTTCCGGGTCTCGCTTTAACGCGCCACTCGACTTGTCGATCTCGTGTGTGGAGCGCTCCCCTTTGTACCTCTGGGTGTTAATCCCGAATTCCCAGGCTAATGTCTGTAACTCGCAATCCGTTGACTTGGCACAGATCAGACAATTAAACGGATGATTTGAGAGGATCAGTTCGAGATTCTTGCGGCGGGCAGCCAGTACGCGTTTTGAATTGGTGGTGATCTTCATTCCCTCGGTTACTGGTGTGGCACATGAAGGCGGTAAATTCCGCCGACCTTCCACTTCCACCACACACACGCGGCATGATGCCACATTATTCAAGAAACCGGATTTTTCAAGGTGAAGGTAGCAAAGTGTGGGAATTCGAACATTGACCTTCTTGGCAGCTTCGAGAACGGTGGTCCCTTCAGGAACACTGATTGGCTGGTTATCGATTGTTATGTTTACCATTTGTCTTTACTCCTTACCTTAGTTCCGTGAGATCGCGCCGAAGCGGCACTTCGCCATACAGGCTCCGCATTTAATACAAACGGTTTGATCGATCACATGTGGCTGCTTGGCACTACCAGAAATACAATTCACAGGGCAGTTGCGGGCACAGGCTGTACAACCAATGCATTTTTCGGGGTCAATCTCATATTTCAGCAATTTTTGGCAGACACCAGCCGGGCAGCGCTTTTCTTTCACATGGGCTTCGTATTCATCCCAAAAGTATTTCATGGTACTGATGACCGGATTGGGTGCTGTCTGACCAAGGCCGCAAAGAGAGGTATCTGCGATCGTTTGCGAAAGGTCCTGCAATTCCCGCAGATCAGCTTCTGTTCCTCTTCCTTCGGTAATATCGGTCAGTATCTCCAGCATTCGTTTATTCCCGATGCGGCAAGGTGCACAGCGGCCACATGACTCTTCCACAGTAAATTCCAGGTAGAAGCGGGCGATGTTGACCATGCAATCATGGTCATTCAAGACGATCATCCCGCCAGACCCCATCATTGAACCGATAGACATGAGGGATTCGTAGTCAATAGGTGTATCAAGGAACTGTGCGGGGATACAACCGCCAGAGGGGCCGCCAGTCTGTGCGGCTTTGAATTGCGCGCCATCACGTATGCCGCCGCCTATATCGTAGATAATCTCCCGCAACGGGGTACCCATGGGCACTTCAACCAGACCGACGTTATTGACCTTGCCGGCCAGCGCAAATACCTTGGTTCCTTTGGACGTCTCTGACCCGAGGTTGGCAAAGATGTTGGCACCTTCCTGAAACAGGATCGGGATATTTGCCAGGGTTTCCACATTATTTACAATGGTGGGTTTACCCCAAAGTCCACTTTCGGCCGGGAAAGGCGGTTTATTGCGCGGTTCGCCGCGCCCACCTTCCACTGAGTGGATGAGGGCTGTCTCTTCTCCACAGACAAAAGCGCCAGCGCCAAGCCGGATATCAATATCAAAACTAAAATCAGTCCCAAGTATGTTCTTACCGAGCAGGCCATATTCGCGGGCCTGGGCAAGGGCGATTTTCAGCCGGTTCACTGCCAGCGGATACTCCGCGCGGATATACACATAACCCTGGCTTGCACCAATGGCATATCCGCCCAGTGCCATCCCTTCGATGACACTATGGGCATCACCTTCCATGATGGACCGGTCCATGAAAGCACCAGGGTCACCTTCATCCGCGTTGCAGATGACAAATTTTTCATTGGACTCATACATGCTGGCGAATTCCCATTTCTTACCGGTGGAAAAACCCGCGCCGCCGCGACCACGAAGGCCGGACCGTTTGACCTCGTCAATCACCTGTGATGGTGTCATCAGCGTCAATGCTTTTCCCAGAGCCAGGTAACCGGAGTTGGCTATGTATTCTTCGATCTTTTCCGGGTTTATCAGACCGCAGTTCCGCAACGCCACCCGTTTTTGTAATCTATAGAACGGAATATTTTCCGAATTCGGAATCTTTTCTTTACTGGCCGGGTCTTCATACAGCAAGCGGGCCACTCTTGTCCCGTTTATCAGGTCGGATTCAACAATCTCGGGGACATCCGCGGGGGTAACCTGAACATAAAAGGTATTGTCCGGGAATATCTTTACAATTGGACCTTTCTCACAAAAACCGAAACATCCGGAGATGGATGCTTCCACCTTACCCTGCAGGTTATATTCTGCAATAAGCCGGTTGAATTCGGACAGAATGACGGCGCTGTCAGAAGACTGGCATCCGGTTCCACCACAGACCAATACGGTCTTCTCCTGCACCTGCGCGGCACCATCAAGGCGGGCATGCAGTAATGGATGGTATTTCTTTTGGTTTGCCAGTAATTCTTCATATGAGTTGATCTTAGGCATTGGCGGCCTCCTCTTCTGTACTGTTTTCCACCAGGAAGTCTTCCAGTACCTCACGTACCTTGCCGGCTTTCATCTTTCCATAAACCTTCTGGTTAATGGTAACGACAGGCGCAAGGCCGCAAGCCCCTACACAGCGTAGACACTCGATGGAAAACTTGCCGTCTTCGCTGACCTGACCGGATTTGATTCCCAAAACCGATTCGAATTCCTGCAAAACTTTATCTGCGCCATTTACATAACAGGCTGTTCCCAGGCAAACACTGATCTGAATTTTCCCTTTCGGGGTGGTGGTGAAATAGTTGTAAAAACTAATAACACCCGAGACATCCGCATGCGGGACACCATATTTTTTTGCAATATGCATTTGAATATCATCCGGCAGATACCCGAACAAGTTTTGGGCGTAATGCAGGGTTTGGATCAACGTATCTTTACGCCGAGGATCCTCGAAATTAATATGCAGCCCGTCGATGTAATCATCAAGCTGCTTGATAAATGGATTCCCTGCCAGATCACAACAGGTTTTTTTTTGTTCAACATCACTCATGTGTTCTCCTCCTAAAAGATTTCCCTGGTATTCACTAAAACCAGACACGAAACAGATAAACAATTCATCACATAACCTCCAGAAAGCTCAGATCCGACCTACGAAAGGTTTCAAAACTGGGATCTTTGGTGTTTACAATGGCATAGCGGTCCAGAACCGGTGAGTGGAAATACAGCATGGTATGCGCGATCCATTTAACTTCCTCCGGATCGTGCGTAATCAGTAAAAGCGTCACATCAGGATGGGTATTCAATAGATGGTTAATGATCGCCTGTTTGGATTGCCGTCCAATGGATTGAAATGGTTCGTCCATGACCAAAAAATCCGGGTTTTGCAGAATTCCACGGATAAACGATACTTTTTGTTTCATACCTCCGGAAAGCTGATAGGGGTAGTGCAACCGAAAACTGTCCAACCCGCAAATGGATAACCAGGTTTCATAATCCTTCAACTCCGGACCATTTCTCCCCTGTATCTTGAACGGCAGAAGGATATTTTCTTCCACTGTCATATAGGGAAACAACCGCGGCTCTTGAAAGATCACCGCCGGGCGGTGGGCGGAGATTTGAAAGGTCCCCTCGTCTGGTTTTTGAAGGCCGGCCAGAATCTCGATCAGCGTAGTCTTTCCAGCACCTGACGGGGCAAACACAGCCACACGGCCAGCACGCGGAACAGAGAAAGACAGATCATCGATCACCACCTGGGTGTCATATGTTTTTTTCAGATGCGAGACGATCACCATACTAGTCATATGACATCAAGCCGTGAAAAAAAACTTTTTTAATAGAGAATTTGCGAGAAGGGTTAAACAACCTTGATACAAAAGGGTGAAAACCAGCAAAAGAAAAAGGTAGAAAAACACCTCACGCATATTGAAATAAATGCGGGCGACATTCAACAGATAACCCAGTCCATCCTGGGACCCGATGAACTCACCCATGAGAACCACTTTTATTGATAAACCCAATCCGATACTCAGATTGCTTAAAAGGGTGGGCACCAATGCCGGCAGGTATACATACTGTAAAATGTCACCGCGATTCGCGCGTAATGTGATCAGATATTGTTCAAGTGTGGGATCTCGGCGCGCGAGTCCGCTGATAGTATTGATGCTGATCGTGGGTAATGTGAGAAAAATCACCAGGGCAATGGGAGTCTGGCTGCCAATTCCAAACACAAGCAAAAAGATCACACCGAGGATCATCCCTGGCAGAATGTTAGCTGCCGACATCAGTGCATTGACCGGCGCCTCCCAACCATTCGCGAAAGCCAGGGTCCCGATGATACAGCCGAGAACAAACGAAATGCCAAAACCTATTCCAATCCGCTCTGAGGTAGTTATCAAATGTGTTGGGAAAGATGCTGGCAGGTATCCGGGGAAATCAGACACGACATCCATCGGAGAAGGGATGATAAATACAGGGTAAAACGTCGAGATCAATCCCCACGCACCCAGCAACACCAGAAGAGCAATTCCCTCATTCTTAAGGGAGGTAATAAAAATCTTCGAACCTGTCATCCAATGGTTTCCCGATCAATTTGTAATATGCAGAAACGCTTTGTTTCATTTCAAGACCGGATAGAACCAGGTAGTGCATCCGGCTGACGGATTTTAATACAACTGGTTCCGGCTGTTTGAAACTATCCTTTACCGCCGCAACCGCTTCATTCGGGTTGTTGCTAACGTAATCCACTGCTTCAATCAGAGCCGCGTTGAATTCCTCCAATTCAGTTTTATGTGACTCAGCCCACTCGCGCCGGGCAAAAGCGGCAACCTGCGGGTATCCATCATTTGATCGCGCAACATCATTCCATACTGCGTAAAGATCGATTGAAACAAATAATCCGGATTGGCCTTCAATCAACGAGACAAAGGGTTCGGGTAAAACAACCGCTTTGGCCTTTCCTTGCTTCAGAAGCGCGATCGACGCCTCGAATGGCGAATAAACTGGCTTGAGGTCTTCACCCCAAACCAAACCTTCCTGCCTGGCCAAAAACGAGATGGCTTCCTCGATAGGCGAACCTTCAAAGGGAACATAAATTTCTTGTCCTTTAAGGGCTCTGAGGTTATCCACCTTTTCTCCGTATGTCACCAGGAACGACATTCCGTTAACCGACGTATTCACGAT
>JAAYYW010000269.1 GCA_012515195.1 Leptolinea sp. | reverse complement strand
GAAAAGCCCTTTCCATAGAAGTCCACATACCCGTACCCCATTGTTGGACGGTCAGTAATTTTTTTGCATCTCCGCCGCCATCAAAATAGATGCGTGGAAAGCCCGTGCCCAGGCCGCTGGCGTCCTTGATGCGGATCGTGTATGTCCCTGCGACAGGATAATCGCAGGTGACATTTCCGGCTGCCCCTGTAAATTCATTCGTGCCATCATTATCACAATCCACATCGTAGTCATATCCCGTACCTGTGGTTGGGATCGTGAACTGCGTGCTGGAAGATGTGCCCGGGTTATCCGTCTTGACGGTAATCACAAAGTCATCCGTGTCCGCTGCAGAGACCGGTTGTACATCCGCCAGACTCACGACCAATAAAAGAATAGCCAGCATAACAATAAATAACCTTCGAGAATTTCTTGCCATCATTCAATACCTCCTGTAGACTAAGGTTGACACAAGATCCTTCGATATACTGAAACTAATCTATGACGCACAAACTCACAGATTTTGGATGAGGATATGGGTGCTGGATTTCAAAACAGGATCCCCCCTTTGAATGACCCGCCCAATATTAGGATGCGTTTTCGGTGGAAGCAACGATTAATCTATTTTATCATTAATTAATCATTAACCGATATTCGAGTTTTCCGCAATCCAATAAACAATAACTGACTGTTTATTTTGGCGTGGATTATCGAATATAATCATGGCTAGCATTTGAACAAGTAAGTGTCTAAATCCATCTTTAACTGGATTATAAGTGAGCGGCAATATATGACAAACACAACAACATTCCTGACACTCGATAACGGTCTGACCGTTCATCTTAAGGAAATTCACACTGCGCCCATCATCAGCACCTGGGTCTGGTACAGAGTGGGTTCACGTAACGAAACCAAAGGAAAGACGGGCATTTCCCACTGGGTTGAGCACATGCAATTTAAGGGCACGGAAAAATTCCCCCCGGGCTATCTTGACCGCGAAATATCTCGGGTCGGCGGAATTTGGAACGCCATGACCTACCTCGATTGGACAACCTACTTTGAGACCCTGCCTGCGCATATCTTTGAAATCAGCCTGGAACTGGAAGCAGACCGGATGGCAAACAGCCGCTTTATCCCTGAGGAAGTGGAGCGGGAAAGGACCGTGATCATCTCTGAGCGCGAAGGAAATGAAAACGAACCTCTCTTTTTGTTGGGTGAAGCTGTTCAAAGTGCCGCCTTTTTCAATCATCCCTACAAAAATGAAGTTATCGGGCTGATGGAAGACATTGAAACCATCACCCGCGATGATCTCTACGATCATTATCGTGCCTTTTACGATCCGGGAAATGCCATCTTAGCCGTCGCCGGCGATTTCGAAACGGATGCGCTCCTCGAGAAAATCAACAACCAGTTTGGTTCCATTTCAACCCATGGTGTTTCTAAGTCGCCTGTAGCGATCGAACCTCCCCTTTCGGGAGAAAAACAGGTTACGGTCAACGGACCGGGTGAGACACGCTTTGTCCAGGTCAGCTACCGCGCACCTGCCGCAAGTGACCCGGATTTCTTCCAATTGACTGTTCTTGACAGCCTTCTCACCGGCCCAAGCAGCCTGAATATGTTTGGATCAGGGGGAACGTCCAATAAGACCAGCCGCCTGTACCGTGCCCTGGTGGAAACGGAAATCGCGGTCTCCTGTCATGGTGCTCTGCAGGCAACACACGATCCCTATCTTTACCACATTAACCTGACGCTCCCTCCGGATCGCTCCCCTGAAGAGGTATTACAGGTGGTCGATCAAGAAATCGAAAATGTTTTAAACACCGCCATAAGCTTTGGCGAAATCGAACGTGCTATCAAGCAAGCCAAAGCATTGTTTGCATACAGCAGCGAGGAGATCACCAATCAAGCCTTCTGGCTCGGTTACAGCGAAATGTTTGCCAGGTATGACTGGTTTGAGAATTATGTTTCCTACCTTTCCCAGGTCACCCCTGAAAGCCTGATGATTGCTGCTCAAAAATTTCTCGCCCCAGAAAACCGCGTGGTTGGTTTTTATATTCCCCAGGAAAGCACCATTAACTTATGAACACACCCCTCTCCAATGATCACAGCAGCGCACTGCCCGGCCCGGAAAATATCACCCGAACAGTGATCCCCAATGGGATCACCATCCTGGTTCGGTCAAATTTCAACAGCCCCACGCTTTCCATTAAAGGCTATATCAAAACCGGCAGCAGTCTGGATCCTGTTGAAAAGCTCGGCTTGGCTTACCTGACAGCAAATGGTCTGATGCTGGGAACTGCCAATCATAACACTCAAGCCCTGTACAACGAGATCGAGTCTGTCGGCGCACGCCTGGGGTTTTCCTCAGGTACCCTGAGCACCTCTTTCAGCTCCCATTGTCTCAGTGAGGACCTTGATCTCATGTTGGGATTGATTGCAGAGAGTTTACAATCACCAACTTTTCCAGAAAAAGAATGTCGTCGTCAAAAGAACCAGTTGCTGACAGCCCTGGCAATCCGAGCCCAGGATACTTCATCCATGGCTGCCCTCGTCTTCGATCAGATCGTTTTTAACAACCATCCCTACCAATACGCTGAAGAGGGTTATGCTGAAACCGTGGCTGCCATCAGCCGT
>JAAYYW010000268.1 GCA_012515195.1 Leptolinea sp. | reverse complement strand
GCGGCTGATTTCTTGAATATCAATAATGTAGATATCGTTTCGTTACAACATGAGTATGGTATTTTTGGCGGGCAGGCAGGTAGTTATATTCTGTCGCTACTCCGAGAACTGCGGATGCCTGTCATCACCACCTTCCATACAATTCTTCGCAACCCCGATCCTGAACAACGCCGTGTTCTTGAAGAAATCGCGCTGTTATCAAACCGGGTGGTTGTTATGAGCAGGCGGGGCTTTGACTTTTTGAAGGATATTTACCATATCCCAGAAGAGAAAATTGATCTGATCCCGCATGGCATTCCGGATGTTCCGTTCGTCGATCCCAGTTTCCATAAAGATCTTTTCGGGGTTGAAGGCAAGAGTGTTCTCCTTAGTTTTGGGTTGCTTTCACCCAATAAAGGCATCGAAAATGTCATCAATGCCTTACCTGCTATTGTAGAAAAGCATCCGAATGTTGTGTATATCATTGTGGGGGCAACTCATCCCTCCATCATACGTAAAGATGGAGAATCCTACCGGCTATCGCTGCAGTGGCTGGCCAGTGAAAAAGGTGTAGAAGAGAATGTGATCTTTTATAACCAATTTGTTGCCCTGGATGAACTTGTCCAATTTATTAGCGCGGCAGATATTTACATCACGCCTTATCTTGATGAAGCTCAAATTACATCGGGAACGCTGGCCTACACACTGGGTGCAGGAAAAGCTATCATTTCGACCCCATATTGGTATGCACAAGAGATGTTGGCCGATGACCGGGGTGTCTTGGTCCCATTCCATGACCCACAATCCCTGGCTGCCCAGGTTATCGATTTGCTGGATAATGATTCAAAACGACATGCCATGCGAAAACGCGCGTATCTTTACGGTCGAGACATGATCTGGCCGCAGGTTTCACGCCGATATATGCAGAGTTTTGAACGCGCCCGGACTGAACATCACTTCTTTGCCCAGGCGGAGTTCGCCGTGAAACCATTGGATAAACGGACAGGGGATCTTCCTCCCCTCAAACTGGATCATCTGCATAACATGACAGACGAGACCGGGATATTCCAACATGCCATCTTTACCGTTCCGAATTACCGTGAAGGGTATACGACGGATGACAATGCCCGGGCTCTTATGGTGAGCGCTCTTCTCGAAGAATCAGGCAGTGATGAAGCGGCCGGTATGGCTACCCGGTATCTGGCATTCACCTGGTTTGCGTTCAACGCCGAAACAAACCGGTTCCGCAATTTTATGGATTACCAGCGCAACTGGTTGGAAGATACCGGCTCAGACGACAGTCATGGCCGCTCCCTATGGGCTTTAGGCACCGTTTTGGGTTGTTCCAACACTCCGACCCTCCAGAATATGGCCGGGAGGATGTTTGAGAAATCTTTGATGGCAATTTTGGACACAACCAGTCCCAGAGCCTGGGCTTTTGCCCTGCTTGGAATTCACAAATATCTTGGGCGTTTTGCCGGTGATAGACGCGTCGGCCAGGTGGAAGAAAAACTGGCAGGACGGTTGTTGGAACTCTACCAAAATAATCGGGCAGATGACTGGGTATGGTTCGAGGACAAATTGACGTATTGCAATGCGGCCATATCGCATGCCATGCTGCTTTGTGGTCAATCATTAGAGAATCCAGAGATGACCCGTGCCGGGTTGGATTCGTTGTTGTGGTTGGCGCATTTACAGCAATCTGAAAAAGAAGGAAAGCACTACGTGCCGATCGGGTCCAACGGATTCTACCCACGGGGAGGAGAACGCGCCCGGTTCGACCAACAACCGGTGGAAGCACAGGCCATGGTCTCCGCTTGCCTTGAAGCCAACCGCATAACCGGCGACAGGAATTGGTACAAAGAAGCCCGGCGCGCTTTTGAATGGTTCCTTGGGCGCAACGATCTACATCTACCGGTGTATGACCCAACAACCGGCGGCTGTCGTGACGGGTTGCACCCTGACCGGGTTAATGAGAATCAAGGTGCTGAATCTACCCTGGCATTTCTTCAGGCGCTGCTGGAATTAAAACTAACCGAGAATATCACAAAGATTGAAGAGTATACACATAATGAACAATCCCATCCAGGAATTATTTCAACGAAGCAGCCAGAATCCAATATTGACGGCGTCAGACTGGCCATATAGGATCAATAGCGTTTTTAATCCCGGTGCCACAACACTACCTGACGGCACCACACTACTTTTATGCCGGGTTGAAGACCGGCGCGGACTTTCGCATTTGTGTGCTGCCCGCTCTAAAAATGGGATAGATGGTTGGAAGATCGACGCCCAACCCACCATGATGCCAGACCCGGACCACCACCCGGAAGAGCTATGGGGGGTGGAAGATCCGCGTATAACGTTCGTTCCGGAATTAGATCAATATGCGGTTGTCTACACGGCATTTTCCTTCGGTGGACCGGGCGTAGCTCTGGCCTTTACCAAAGATTTCTATCAATTTGAGCGTTACGGGTTGATCATGCAGCCGGAAGACAAGGATGCCGCCCTGTTTCCACGCCGGATAAACGGCAGATGGGCGTTGATCCATCGACCGGTCAATGACGGCAAAGGCAATATGTGGATTTCCTATTCCTCCGATTTACAGCAGTGGGGAAACCACAAACCCATGCTTGAAGCCCGATTGGGAGGTTGGTGGGATGCCAACAAAATCGGCCTGTGCGCCCCGCCCATTGAAACCCCCCAGGGTTGGTTGGTAATCTACCACGGCGTTCGACAGAACGCAGCAGGAGCGATTTACCGGTTGGGTCTTGCGCTTTTTGACCTCGAGGAGCCGGAACATTGCCTGAAACGTGGTGACGAATGGGTTTTCGCCCCGCAAGAACCCTACGAACTTCGCGGAGATGTGGACAACGTAGTTTTCCCGTGTGGATTCACCCTGGCACCAGATGGCGATACACTGAATATCTATTATGGCGCAGCAGATACCAGTATCGCCGTTGCACAGGCCAGTGTGGACGATATGCTGAAGTGGCTATCAGAGACTGAGAGGCCCGGTTTTCGGCGGCGGTTCTCAGACCATTAACCTGGAATGATGTTTCCCGCGGTTAAT
>JAAYYW010000267.1 GCA_012515195.1 Leptolinea sp. | reverse complement strand
TCAGAGATTTCTCTTCTCGTATTATGTTAGAACCAGCTTCTAATGGGAGATTCAAAATACGTTTGCATAGATTCAACAGGATATCCTGGTGTTTCTCAATTGTTTCGGAAACCTCTCTTAACCACCAGGAGACACTATGCAATATCTCCTGCAGCACATCATCAGGCATTTCTTGAATCAATGGTGCCCCATAGCGCCAGGACCGCAAAACCAACCCCTCTTGGCTCCATACCTGAAACGCTTCACGCCAACGGTCCTTTGGCCAAATCTTTCTTTGAGCAGTTTCGTATAAGGCACACAAACTGAGAGAGAGTTGGTTACGACAGGTGTCGCTCCAGGTATCATTATAAAATGGATTGTGATCGACTGGTGTAGTTTGCAGCCATTGGACCAATTCACTTCTTTTTCGTGGCGCGAAAGTAATTTCTTTTTTCTCTTCGAAATCCGGATCCCCCGATCCGCTCATCCATATAGAAAATTCATCGCTTTCGTTTGCAGCCAATTGTAGAAAGGGGTAAGCTGCCGACAAATCAACCAATCGATTTCGCGCTTCATCTCCCATACGGAGACCAGATGCTTCCAACTTTGCCAGGTGCCTCCATACAGAGTGATCAACTATTTCCTGCCAACAATCAGGTTCAATGTCATCCCGGAACATCCTTCGGGGCGGCCCGAGCAGGATAGCATTTTCCAGTCGTTCCTGTGACCAGGAAGAAAGAGATTTTCCTTTTAGAACGAAAAGTCTATAAATTTCCCGTTGCGTTTCAACGGACCAGAGCCACCAAGCATCATCAATAAGCAACCAATCCACCCAATCTTCTGGAGTTATAAAATCATCCTGGTTTGCGGCGAAAAAGGCCAACCGTTTGAAAGTCGGAAACGGCAATTGAAACCATTCTTTCGCTGTTTGGGCAGCACGCAATGGGTTTACTTTTTTAACCGCACACCAGGCATCTCGAAGCAGTTCTATCAAAAAAACCCAGTTGCGAAATCCATAGTTTTGCTCATGTGGGCTGATGGATGGTAAATCTAAATAAGACAGGTCCTCTTGCTCATTGGCTTTCCCTATTTCGCGTTTTAAACATAAGGCGTCGAACAATAAGTGCTGGAAATCTTCCATCAGCGTGGGCAATGCTTCCTGCCAACCCTTTTCATCTACAAGATCTCTCAAAAAAATGGAAACATCATCTGCTGCAAGGACCAATTCGCAATCCACTAATTGCCTTAAAGACGATTGAGACTCCAATGTTTCATTTTCATCTCTAAAACGAAAATGTTCTTTCAAGATAATCATCGGCGAAAGTAATTCCCGCAGTTCCATCCGTAAAAAAGTATTCATACCGTCACGTTTGAAGCTATTAATCCATCGAAAAATTCCAAGATTACGCTTCACTTTGACACGGTCTGTTAACAAGATTCGCCATAAAACACGCATCCTTGCATCGGGTATTGAATTCGGTGCATTTGCGCGAATCTCATCTAGTTTTTTCTTATTTTTTTCACGTTCCAAGCTTACAAGGTAATCTAATTCCTCATTTATAATCCTTACCATGTTTTCATGGAGTTCCCCGCTTTGTTTCACTAGCCAGAGAACCAATTGAGGATTATTGAGATGCCGAGTCAACCAGCGGGCAATCTGACTCATTTTCATATCCCAACTACTCCCGTGTTGCCTGCTTACAACCGCCATCTTTGGAGCAAAGGTATAAGGTGTCGGCCGTTCGATAAGGCTAAAGCGCAACCCAGTAGAATTGATCGGTGGACTTGAGGGGATGCCGAATCTGTTCAAGTCTTGGCATTGGAAACATTCCTTTGAGAACTCAGAAAGCCATTCTATTGAAGGTACAGGGTTATGCTCCGCAAAACGCTTCGCTGGGAGCCCGGAATCGTCAGAGAGGGCCCAAAGCATTCGCCCTACGTAGTCATCTTGTTGTGTGCTTGCCGAAGGCCGAGTAAGGGCATGCTCTACAACAATACGTTCTTTCCCTAAAATGCCGTCACGGTAGGTTTCTGCCCAGACTCTTAACGTATCGCGCAACACTAAATGATCTTGGGAACCTCCCGGTATTTTATAAATTATAGGCGTAACACCTTTGGCCTTCCAATCCTTTTCTACAACCTTTTCCTTTCCTGGCTCGCATGGAACAAAAGCATAGGCCTGAGGTGTCACCTGACCCATCATCCGATCCGCATCCAAAGCATCCATAATATAGCGGAGCACCCTATCACCAATGCTGTAGCCGACGAAACAAACCACATAGTTGCTGAGAAGGTCGCTAACGAAGCGAGCGCCCCATCCCTCGGTGAGATAGGCAAGGCCAAAATCACCACTGGTCAGTACAAGGTGGTTTAACGCACTTTCATCTGGGGAGACGGGAAGTAAACCGTGTAAATGGACCAGTCCATTCCATCGATTATTCTTCGGAATGGGAAGAAGTGGGGCAGAATAAACACAACAGGACTGTTTGGTTTGTTTGATCACGTGTTCGAAGATACGATCGAAATTTGTAGTAACAAGCCGTAATGCACCTTCCCGGTTACGGGCAAGTTGCAACAAGGCCATTTGCATTTCTTTGGCCCCTTTGCTGCGTAATTTCGGTTTCAGTATTTGTGCCAAAGCTTTACGAACAGCAAATCTCTGCCCTGGAATTCTTTGCTCTAACAAATTCAATGCGACATCATATTGACCATTATCCATAGCAGTTTCCTCAAGATCATTAAAGCTAGTTCCCAATCGTTTATAGATCTCCTTAACCAATCCTTCATAACCAGGCAGGCCCGCAGGGTAAGATATACCTGCCCCGCAGAAGAACACCACTTGTCCTTCTTCATGTGCATGCAAAAGACTATCAGGAATTTCCGGACCGTTTGTTATAAACTGCATTTGGAAACCTCAATTATCCCAAGCATCAGCAGTGGCCTGATTTCTGGCAGAAGTTCGCGGGCTGATTGCAGCTCATGTCTCCATTCAGCTTCGTCTGCGTCGCAGCGGGACAGCCTGAATTGCCTCACTTCCGGCAGCCCTATCCGTTCAATGGCCTTCCGGCGGGAAGCAAAAGAAACCATTCCGCGTTCTTCCTCTCGCCCTACTGAAAGAAGGTGTGCCTGTTTCATGGCTTCGAACACTTCACGGCCTACCTGTTCAGCAGCCTCATGCAAATGCCTGTGGGCAACGATGGATTTATCCTGATCAAGGGCTGAACCCATCTTGATTTCCCCACTCACAAGGACATCCCAAATATGCCGTGCAGTGGGCAGGAAAAGCGTACCATCTTCACTCAGAAATACACTGAGGTAGCTTCGCCGCACCATAGGGATGCGGAGGAACTGCGTTTTCGTGTACCCCCCCGCCTGGAGCCGTATCTCAAACAATCCCCAAAAACCCGAAATACCTGGCGGCAGGCCGTTTACCGCAACGCAGGGCAAGGGCTGACCCATGGCAATTTGAGGAAGGTTCAAAACCAGTCCCCGAATACGGGCGTTCTCCAGATTAATCAGTGACGCATCTGTCAGGCGGTCAGCGTCCCGGGCATTGAATACGCACTTGCGCATTTCAGAACCATCCGGCCAGAGCAGGTCCCACCAGGAGCGCTTGCGTTTCGCCAACCCCCCGGATGAATTCAGATAACCGACCGTCATCTGTTCAACCCAGTA
The DNA here is from genome assembly GCA_012515195.1 of Leptolinea sp. GTDB lineage: Bacteria > Chloroflexota > Anaerolineae > Anaerolineales > Anaerolineaceae > Leptolinea. The sequence continues at coordinate 203 of JAAYYW010000267.1, read as the reverse complement.
TGGCAAGGGATGGGACCGCAGCCGTTCAGCGGCCTGCACATCAACTTCCTCCGAAATGCCGTAAATAGATGATGTCTCTCGAGTCTGCCGGATCTCATCCCGTATCCGCTCCACCGTTTGATCGACAGAGGCTTCGATATTTTCCGGGTTAAGAATAGCCGACGCGAATACATCCTCGAACAATTCACCAGCCTGGGCGGAGT
>JAAYYW010000266.1 GCA_012515195.1 Leptolinea sp. | reverse complement strand
GCTTGGATTCATCTGCCTGGTGGCAGGTTTTGCTCCCCAGTGGTCATTCTGGATGGTTGCAGATCGGTTCAGCACTTAAAACCGGTGATGAATCATACGAAGCCATACTTCAACCATTTTTTTATGATGCGGTACAAAGGGATGTGTCTGAGGAAAAAACCAAAGAGGCCCACATACGCTATATTGTGGCAGATATTGAGCTGGGCGGGGAAGATGTTTTACAATACTACAAAGAACAGGCCGCGGCAAAACCGGACGACCCGGAAACAGAAATAATCCAATTTGCCATGGAAATAATCAACGCGGGGAATGGTGCGCCGATTCTAGCAAACGCAGAGGCATTCGAACGCAAACCATTGCGCGGCGGAACCTCAGTAGTGGATGCTGGAACTGAATACGTACAACCTGGTTTGGACATTCTCCTTCTTCCCTGTGATGGGCCTGAGCTACACGATCCGGCTTGCCAGGTTTTTACACGATAACGCTGAATAAACATAGTTACTTTAGTTTGATGATGAAAATTTCTGTCTCGATTATCACTTCAAGACAATCACCATAGTTTGAGTTGGGTTTAGATCTATGTATAAAAAAAACTTTTCCAGATTAAGCCATTTGTCTTTTGACACGAATAACTTCTGGACAAAAAATGATGCCTGAGGATTCCTTACTTGCCGGGTTAAGCCCGCATTTTCAAGAATTACGAAGCAGGCTCTTGAAATCACTTATCGCGTTGGTTATTAGCGTATTGATCAGTTTTGTCTTTACCGGACAGATCATTGATTTACTTGTCCAGCCGATTGGCGGATTGGAAAATCTCCAATCTATAGAAGTGACAGAGAATATATCCGTTTTCATGAAAGTCGCGCTACTTTCTGGTTTCATATTAGCATTGCCAGTATTAACCTATCAGATCGTGGCGTTTATTGTTCCAGGTTTGGAGCCCGGGGAAAAACACTGGCTTTTTGTAAGCATCCCATTTGTCGTTATCCTGTTCGTTGGTGGGGTGGCATTTACCTATTTTGTCATGTTGCGGGCTGCCCTCCCGTTTATGATAGGATTCCTCGGGGTGCAAACGGTACCCCGCCTATCCAACTATATCAGCTTTGTAACAAACCTGATGTTCTGGGTGGGTATTTGTTTTGAAGCACCGTTGGTCGTTCTGTTATTGGCTAAACTCGGTTTGGTGAGTGCGCGTATACTGATGCGAGGTTGGCGGGTTGCCATTGTAGCTTCAGCCGGTCTGGCAGCCATTATTACACCAACAACAGATCCGGTAAACATGGGTTTGTTAATGGCGCCCCTGTTAGGGTTATACTTATTAAGTATTGTTCTGGCATTTTTTGTCCGTAGATAACCGGACTTGTTTTGGAGGTCATATGAATATGGGAACACCCGAGTTATTGATATTGTTGGTGATCGTCATCCTTCTGTTCGGTGTCGGACGAATTTCGAAGATATCAGGCGAACTGGGCAAGAGTATTCGGGCATTTCGGGATAATCTTGGAGGGAAAGACGAATCTTCGTCTGCCAAGAATGAAGAAGACAGCGAATCGGAAAAGCCATCCTGATTTACACGAATGTATTCCTGTGAAAAAGAAAAATGGAAATATTTAACATTGGTCCCTGGGAATTAATTCTTGTTCTTCTTCTGGCATTGGTGATTTTTGGGCCGGAAGGGATGGTCAAATTTGCCCGGGACGCGGCCGTTTTCATTCGAAAAGTAGTACGTTCTTCATTTTGGCAGGAGTTGATTTCCACTTCGGAAGAGATACGTGAAATACCAAAGCAGCTGGTCAAGGAAGCGGAACTGGAAGAGAACTTACGGGAAATCAACCAGCTAAAGAATCCGATCATTTATCCAACAGAGAATTTGACGGATGAAGGAGAAGCAGGGCGGTATTTAAACTCATAACTTAAAGATAGTAAAAAAAAAAGCCGGTCGAAAGACCGGCACATTTAGGTGATCCACCAGGGACTTGAACCCTGAACCCACTGATTAAGAG
>JAAYYW010000265.1 GCA_012515195.1 Leptolinea sp. | reverse complement strand
TGCGGATATGGCCATTGAAACCAGGAATGGAGCGGTTCCCGTATCAACAAGAACAATAAGGTCATCTGAAAAGGATGCCTCTTCCAGCCTTTTAAGCATGGGCGAATCCCCTGATATTTTGAAATACGCTCTGGAAGAGGCATCCTTTTCAGATGACCTTATTGTTCTTGTTGATACGGGAACCGCTCCATTCCTGGTTTCAATGGCCATATCCGCAGCAACCGATAAAGTTTTTGTACCTCTAATGTTATCCATGCAAAATCGGAAACCAACAGCAGATACGATCCAGCTGGTTTTGCGTCACAGGAAGGAACTGGCAGGTATTGTCCCGGTTGGGATCGGTAATGCGAAATGGGAAGAAGTCACAATGGATAGCTGGAATGAGAGCTTAAAAAATAATCCCCTTCTTTCCACAGCCCGCATTCTAAAAGGTATTCCGTATTCCAAAACACTGGTTCGCAGTGAATGGGTTGACCAGGTATTTCCGGAACGATTGACACCCATTTTTGATGAGCTAAGTACGGTTCTCTTGAATGGCCGTAGTCATCCACCCGTTACAACCGTATGATATAGAAATCAGACAAAAACGGCAGGCTCATGAAAATGGTGAACCTGCCGTTTTTTTATTCGATAATTTTCCTGGCTTCCAAATAGAAGCGTTTCTCGTGCGCTTCACCCATCGAAAAGGTTTTTCTCGGTAGAGCTCCGTCCAGGATGACAGTTCGAAAGAGTTCATCTTTTTGCATGGATGGAAGGTAGAAACCGATGAAACCTGGTTTTGCGCTTAATGAAGCCAATACATCATCTCCATGGACATAATCTATTTTTACGGAAGGTACGGATTTTAACCAGACATCCAGGAAGGATTGCAGTGTACCTACCGGTAGATTGCTTTCAGGTTGCATGATTTCTGCGACCATGAAGCTATCGGCAGATAACAATCCAACCCGTTGCGAAAAATCACCATGGCGCATCACGCTATTGATCATGTCGTCCATCGAATCGACATTTTCTATCTTAACTCGTGCGCCATAAAATGATTTCAAGCCACTCAATACTGCATCTGGATCCGCCCCGTTGATCACACGATGGATTGGTTCAAAAACCAGGGCAGGATCATGCAGATTTTCCAACTCGATCAATGCGTACCGAGACGGGTGATTCAGACCAAATTTTAACTTGTTCATTTCCCAAACAGATTTGGCCGCTGCCAATGAATGGTTCCCGTCGCCCATCGCGTAAAGGAGAACACCTTTTTCGGGACCAACATGGTATTTTTTCCCAAAACCAACCGGATCAGCCAATTTTTCCAACGCTGAGACCAGATTGTGTTCAACCTGTTTGTTTGTTACGCTCCAGCCGCGAAGGTGACCGCTGCCAAGCATAAGATCGAAATCGTATAAAGGATTTGATTCGGAAACCGATTCAAATACCGGTTCAATTACAGTTTTTTCGGGATCGTCGATGAGAACAAGAATATGAGGCAGCTCAATAGTCGCGTTTTTTCGGATATTTATCCGGGGAGGAAGCCGGTCAACAATGGTTCCTTCCGTTGCCCGGATAAGCGTCTGGGAGCCGCGGTTATAGTCATATTTCTCAAGATCTAACCCAATCATTACCCCCTTGCGTTTAATGGAGCCGATTGTGCGTTCGACGGCTATCATACCTTCATGAATGGTAAAGAGCTCTTCCTGACAATAATGCTTCATTGCATGATTAGTCGATTGTATTCGGGACTCTTCATCCTGTCTGCCCAGGAATATCTCGGGTAATATCAAACGCAGCGTGGATGGAGCTTCGCCCACTATTTCGTTCACTTGGTTCCAATACTCCGGTTGAGATGTGAACTGATCACAGGCAATAACAGCCCATTTTTGATAATCAATCCCCGATATTGGTAAAAGAATATCGGGGATTTGTATTCCTATTGATGGATACAGGCGCATGAACCGACTCCAGGAGAATATGTTACCTGGATTGTATCGTATTTACATTCCGGCCATAAATGCGATTCCAACTGTCCCGGGACCTGTATGGGTTCCGATGGTTGGGCTGACCTCAGAAATATACGTTTCGCTTACATCAGAAACATTGAAATGATTGCGGGCTTTCTGCAAAAGCATTTCTGCGTTTTCTGGATCATTAGCATGGATGGTGGCTAGACGAATTGGTGTGCGGTCTCCCATGCGTCTAATTGATAATTCCAACATGCGGTCGAGAGCTTTACCAATGTTTCGAACCCGCTCAACAGCCTCAATTCGGCCATCACGCATTTCAAGGATTGGTTTCAAATTCAAGGCAGTTCCAAGGAATTTTGCCCCGCCGCCTATCCGTCCTCCCCGATGCAGGAATTCCAGTGTGTTGGCCGTGAAAAGGACGCCGGTATGAGCACGTGCTTTCTTTGCCAATTCAACACATTCATCCAATGAGGCTCCCATGGCAGCGGCGCGAGCGGCAGACAGAACGTGAAATCCCATCGCCATGGCAGTCGTCTCGGAATCAAAGAGTTCAATGCGAGAACCGGGAAGTTGTGCTTTGGCCTGAACGGCGGAATCTAGTGTGCCTGATAATTTTTGTGAAATATGAATACTCAGAATTTCATAACCATCCCGCAACAGATCTTCATATAGGGTAAGGAAAGCTGAAGGTGTTACCTGCGATGTGGATGGCATTGTTTTTGATTGGGATAATCTCTCGTAAAAACCTTTTGGGTCAATGTCAATTCCATCCAAATAAACTTTTTCATCCCATAAAACCTGTAATGGCGCGGTGAAAACCGGATATTTCTTCAACAATTCGGTGGGGATATTGGCGGTACTATCGGTGACAATGGCTACTTTCGTCATGATTATTCTCCTGATGAGGGGTACTCAATGATCAATGGTTTTTCACTCTGGTATAACCCGAAGGTCTTACATAAGTTACACAACTCGCAAATTTAAGAAAAAGGTCGTATTTTGGGGTATACTAGACAGTCCTTTAAAGCTATTGTGATAAATGTTGGGCTATGTTCGAATCGCTTTCTGATAGATTGAATCAGGTTTTTACACAGCTGCGCCGGCGGGGAAAACTCTCCGAGGCAGATGTTGACGCTTCCCTTCGCGAAGTGCGCCTTGCATTACTTGATGCCGATGTTCATTATTCGGTTGTAAAGAAATTCACCAGTGATGTTCGT
>JAAYYW010000264.1 GCA_012515195.1 Leptolinea sp. | reverse complement strand
TGCCGATGATATGGAGGGGCGTGCCCCCTGTACGGCCGGTGGAGAACGTGCCGTCAGATATCTGGAGTCGCGTATGGAGGAAATAGGGCTGGAACCGGCCTTTGGCGGGAGCTATTTGCAGGAAGTCCCCTTGGTCAAGATCCTCCCCGATCCATCCAAACCGGTGATCATCAAGGATAGAAAGGGAGAGTTGCGTTATATGAACGGGACCGAAATCAGCCTCTGGAGTCCGATGCTGAGCCCTGAAGTTTCGCTAACGAATAATGAGATCGTGTTTGTAGGTTTTGGAATTGATGCACCCGAACATAATTGGAATGATTTTGAAAAAATAGATGTTAAGGGAAAGACGATAATGGTATTGGTCAATGACCCGGGGTTTTTCACCCAAGATTCTGCGCTTTTCAACGGCACAACCATGACCTATTATGGGCGATGGACCTATAAATTTGAAGAAGCGGAGCGCAAGGGCGCTGCAGGATGTATTATCGTGCATGAAGATGTGGCTTCCGGTTATCCCTGGGCTGTGCCTTCCCGCCATTCGAGGGATCCGGAATATTATCTGCAGGACGAGGCACGAAGCGAGAAGCAATGCAAAGTGCTCGGCTGGATCTCCCAATCTGCGGCGCGCGAATTGTTGGCTCGCTCCGGATACGATTACGATTCGCTCAAAGAAACTGCCGTCACCCGAGATTTTACTCCCATCGAGCTTCAAGCAAAGTTAAATGTTCGCCTACGCAATTCCTGGAACATCTGCACCTCGCATAATGTAGCGGGGGTGCTGAGGGGTTCGACTGCCCCTGATGAAGTGGTTGTATATGTGGCGCATTGGGACCATCTGGGCATCGGTCTACCCGTTGACGGTGATTCCATCTACAACGGTGCCTCGGACAATGCCGCAGCTATGGCATGGGTATTGGCGATTGCCGAGGAATTTAAGGTACAACCACAAACGGAGCGCTCGCTCTTATTCTTCATCCCAACTGCAGAAGAGTCGAGTCTGCTGGGAAGCTACCATTATGTGGAAAACCCCGTTTTCCCGTTGGAAAAAACGGTAGCCGGATTCAATTCCGATGTAATTATGATGTTAGGAAGATTTGAAGATGTCACCGTAACCGGACTCGGACACTCCGAATTGGATCAATATCTTGAAACAGAGGCCTTAAAACAAGGTCGTTACATTGCCAATGACCCCAATCCGGAAAATGGAATGTTCTTCAGATCCGATCAGCTGCCTTTTATGAAAAAGGGAGTTCCGTTCCTATTTGCCAAAGGCTATACCCATCAACGCGAACTGGGCAAAGAGGCAACCCTTCAAATCATCGCCGATTATTGGAAAAATGTTTATCATAAACCATGCGACGAGTTTGTTCCTGAACGCGACAAACTGGATGGCTTGCTCGAAGATGCACAGCTCTTTTTCAGCGTCGGTTATCGCATCGCCAACGAAAAAACCTACCCGCAATGGCACAACACTTCGGAATTTTACCAAGAGCGGGGTGGGGGAAAATGAAAACAAAAGTCCATATACTCCTTTTGACTTTACTGCCGGTCGTTACGGCATGTAATGCCCAACGTCAGATACATATTGATACTGTCGCGGTCAGTTATTACAATGGGATTACTGATAAAAATGAAATAATAGAGGAGTACCTGATAAAAAACAACTCAAATGAGGACTATTTAACCTGGGTCTCATTGGAACCGATAAATGAGAGAACAGATACGGAGTTGGTTCACGATTACTTTAAAAAGAGAAAAGACGACTTCTCTTTAATTGAAGCAATGTTTGAGAATATATTGGATGAGCAACCCACAATTATTGGATATTCATTTATCAAAAACATTAAACCTGGTGAAACATTTTCCTATTATATCTCCCAAAACGAAACAGTTTCAAATTTTTACCAGGAAAGAATCGTCCTTATCAAAAGAAAAGAAGTAGAACAATATTTAAGGATGCAGATTGATGACAAATACTTTTACGAGTCATCAAGTATAATTCTGACAGAAAAATAGCTTAAATCTCCGCTCAGGAGATAACCCCCTCTTTTTTGAACCATTCTATCGTATCGGCAAGAGTATCTCTAAATGGTCTGGTAGTATAACCCAGCTCATTTCGGGCCTTTTCTGATGAGAACAGGGAGTTTGT
>JAAYYW010000263.1 GCA_012515195.1 Leptolinea sp. | reverse complement strand
TTTTCAGGCAAAAAATGGCGCACTAAACGGGGAAGAACATAAGAAGTTTTCATTAACGATCGGATTTCTGTTGAATTCGAGCACGGCGTAAACCGGTAATTTTTGAAAGTGGCTCAGTGGGAATCGATTGTACATCAAGTGTCAAAGCTTGCAGGAGCATTTGGAAACCAAGGATCAGTGGCAATGAAGCAACCATCACAGTTCCGGCAGTCGCTGGTATGCCGGTAGTGATGGATCTGTACCACCACACTACCCCCCATATTATTCCAAACAATGACATCAGACTACCCAACGAGAGGAATATAGTTCCCACAGAGAAACTGAGGACAAAATACTGCAACCAGACTCGCCGTAAGAAGTGGGAAATGAGCAATCCGGGAAATGTTGTAACAACTTGAACGACCGACAGAGAACTTGGCTCGCCAGCATAAATTGCCGGCATGGGCACTTCACGGGCTACAGCCCGTATGATATTCAACTCAACCAGAAGGCTTGTTTCAAAAAAATAACGCGGGTGAAGTTGTTTCTTATCCAACCTTTGATACACATCCGCGTCCAGAGCCAGATAACCGTTATTGGGGTCAAACACATTCCAATATCCGCTTCCCAATTTGGCCATAAAAGACCAAAAAAGATTCCCCATTCGGCGATGGAATGGCATTCGCGTGATGGACTCGAGACGACCAAAGCGGTTTCCTTTGACAAAATCAGCGGTACCCGTGAGTATTGGCTCCAAAATTTCCGGCAAGAACGCGGGATCCATCTGCCCATCACCGTCCATTTTGATCAGGATTGTGGCGCCCAATTCCAGCGCGCGATTACAACCTGAGATCACGGCTCCGCCAACCCCCTGATTGTGCTCATGACGAATCAAATCCACACGGTCATCTTTCAGGGATTCAACTCTAGCTGCCAGATCATCCGGACTTTTGTCATCAACAACAATGATCCGCCAAACCCAATCCGGTATCCCTTTGATCACATTCTCAATATGGCTTGCCACCCGGTATGCGGGGATTACCACACAAATTTTTTCATCTTTGTTGTTCAGAAGTTTATTGATGTCCATTATTCGATTTTACATGTGTCCAAAGGATTATCCGAACTGTACACAAATCTATCCGGATTGTTGTATCCTACCACAAGCCGAACATCTATGAAATCTTGTCTTTGGCAACCAAACACTATAATATCTTCGGCATGCTTAAATTCTTCCGGTGGTTTATCCTGAAATAGAACCAGCTGATCATCTCCATCGGGGCCAATCATCATAAATCCCAAATGAGCTTTATCCCGTGATTTGTAAGCCGCCCAACCACTACCGGGTTCACCAATCCCTGCTTTATACCAGCGCGGATACAAAGAAAGACCTACCAATTGCACAGCATCGGGTTGAGCCATGAAGCTTTCAACAGAACCTATTGATGTTTTTACTGTCGATAAATCCGTCACTTTATTCACAGCAAAATCCGCAACGGTTGGCGTGTACCGCTGGGGAATGATCCATTCCGACACAGGCAATATTAATCCTGCTATCAAAACCATACTCAATGCGGCATAGATCCATCCACCTGCCAATCTGTGTGATGGAATTTCCCGTGTGTTCCTCTCCCGTGGACGCAGTGAGATATTGCTTATGGCAAACATCCAGACCACAAGCTCAGCAAACCCAAGGCAGAAATAGAAATAACCAACCCAATCAACCGGTTGGACAAATCGCCAACCGGATATGCGGCTTATAGCACTGCTCATGGAATAAGCCAGGTGAACCAGCAAAGGAAGCAATCCATTCCAGCGCCATTTCGTCCAGGCTGATCCAATACCCAACGAGATCATCAAAAGATTAAACAAAAGAAACAGCCATTGCCACCCATTGATCTTACTTAATCCATCCAACCAGAATAGCGTGGATATCTGAAAATTATCTCTATAGTCCGTAAAAGATGCCCGCAGCGGGAGAATCGTCAAGGTGGAAATCTCATTGTTCAAAAAATGAGCGCCAATAAACCTGAAGACATCCATTGGATAGTTACGGGTATATTGCAATATATGGTTGGTCACAGCTGCCGATTGAGCCGGAATTTGTAATGTTTCCATCTCTTCCAGGCTTGATGAAAACCTGAGGGCAATAAATACCGCCTGCGATGGTTGATCGAATGCGTAATCCCCGGTGCGTATTCCATTTCTTATGATCCACGGAGAAACAGCCAGTAATACACCCAGTAGAAAAAGCCCGCTTTCAATCACAAAGCCACGCCATCCAGATTTTCGTCGAATAACAAGAAGTAGCAGTACAACCGGTACGATGAAAACCGCCTGCGACCGCAATAAACTTAATAAACCGAGGAAACCACCAATTAAAACCGCACGGACAGGGCGAATTTCGTTCTTTCTCATCCATCGAAAGACTACCAGACAGAGAAGACAGATACCCAGTCCGGTCAAAGAATCGGTCATCAGCATCTTCGAATGACTGACTTCGGTTAACGGTGTAGCAGCGATCATATTCAACTCGCGGAAGATCGCAAGCAGACCGGCAGCCAGTCCCGCCTCGCGGCTTCGCATGGTTCTTCCCAGCCAATAAAGAGATGCTGGAAAAACAGCCAGCACCAGGGTTTGCAGAAAAATGATCCCTGTGTAATTCTGACCTTCAAGACCATGTAATACTGCCAGGAAAAGGATATACAATGGCCGGGTGACAATTCTGCCATTTAGGAATCCCTCTCCGATAAGCAAAGATTGGGCGGCGTAATCATAAAAACCGGCATCGGAATACGGATAGATCTCATAAGCCGGCGGGCGTGGTGAAGGAAAAAAATAACTTCGCGGAATCGGTTGGGCAAGCCAAAGCCCGGCTGCCAGAACAAATAAGCCGATTGCAAATATCCAATCGATTCGATTCTGGTAAACCCTCAGGACGGGAAAGCTGATTAAAACGGTCAATAAAACCAGGCTGGCAGCCATAGCAAACCATAGCTGCCAGGCGAGTACCGGAACACCAGGATTCCCCCAATAAAAAATATCCGGAACGATCCCCCAACCGGAGACCGCCATAATCAAACCCGCCAAAAGGAAAATCGCTGCCACCACCATCACAGGAACCAATACCGGCCTGTATCTTGTCAGATTCTCGATATGACATCCGTAATTTTGGAACCAAAACCAGACACATATCTGTAATCCCAATAAAACCAACCACGCCAAAAACGGGTAGAACCGCACAAATAGAGGGTTATCCCCTCCGTCAGTACCCGACCCCAGGTAAACAAGATAACCCCATGCGGAAATCGAAACAACAATGGAACCCGCCATGGTGAGTAAAAACAATCTCCCATCGCGCCAGCGGTCTTTTATTACCGATTGGATGCGATTTTCCCTCATACCGGCAATAACTGCAGCCGCCAGGAAGAACAGCCCAATCCCGGCTGTAAGCGAGATCAACAGGATCCTCGCCAGACTTAATCCGAATATCAGAGAGTTTTTCGGGTCGCCAGGTACCGAGCTGATATACAAAATGACGGGGAAAGACTGCAAAAAAAGAAATATGAAAAAGAAAAACCACCGGCGGTTACAAAGGCCGTTTTTTTGATCTGGCTCCAATTCAGTCATATCATTTCTCGCGCGGTATCAATAGTTGAACGCCAACCTCGTCATACGTAACTTTTGGTTTGTAGTATTGCAATATTGGACGGGAAACCCAGTAAACCCAGAAGTTGTTTTCTTCCGCAAAGTTCCTGGTGCTCTCATCGGCCATGGATTTCCGCAATGGCTCAGTGACGATCATCGAAAACCGGTGATTCTGGATGTCTTCATAAAACCCATCGAGAAATACCTTGTCCTCACTCATGGCCTTATCCATCATCAATTTCTTTTCATACTCAGCCACAAGTGGAACATCAGTAACATAGCCAAATGTTAATAATTGACGTTGATCCATAAAGAGGACTTCGCCTTTTTCCTGTGCATCCGCGACCTCGATTTTTAGTTTCTCCAGCGAACTGGTTACGAAATAGTCACCCGGAATAATGAATGGTTCTCCATATTGGATCATCGTTGTCGTCGGGAAAACAAGGGTTAGGCAGAAAATCACGATTAGCGCTTTGTTGTTTGATAAACCGGGTAAACCCCGATCCAGCCAATCGCGGAATATCCAGGCAGCCGCCATGACCATGGTCATCCAGAGCATATCAAGGTTGTGGAGATTGCTCCCGCCTCCAATTTTTACGCTGATGATCACACCTATAACAGAAAAAGTCCCGATAATCACAGCCAGAGACATGTTCTGCATCCAATTTGTCTTCCAGTACCGGCGAACGATCATCCAGACAAAGAACAGCAGGAGCGGTCCGCCAACCCATAGATAGCCAAGCAGGATTCCAGGAGCATAGGTAGGATTTGGAAAAAGCCGTTCCCATATAAAAGGTTGCTTTAATGCAAAAGAATCGGTCACAGCCAGGACCACATTCCCCTCAACCACAACCTGGTTTTGCGAAAAACGCGAAACTAACCGGGCAATCACTTCAACGCCAACAAGACCGGATAAACCCATTAAGACCGGCCGGATGAGTTCTTTCCAGCGCTTATTGCCGAAAGATGGATTTTTGATCTCGATCAGGGTGACCAGTCCAGCCCACAGACCGGGTGCATACATCCAGGTCCAACGCGAGATACGGGCATAATACGAAGCCAATGCGACTAACAGGATGGCAACAAACAGGTTTTTCTGCCGCAATCCAATCACAACAAGAATAGCGCAAATGACCAAAGGCGGGTAAATGGGTCCCTGGCTTAAGAACATGAAACACCATGATCCAAAGCCGATCTGCCAGACCCATTCACGGCGAAATGTTTTTCGGTTGAATACAGCCGCCCATCCCAAGACCAATGGGGGAACTACCCAGAGAATGACATTCCACAGCCGCATCCCCCATATTCCAACAGATGGGATCGCGAAAGGCAGCGCCCACAGAAACTGACGTCCTGCTTCCAAAAACGGGATGACAGTTTCCCCGGTTGGGTTAATGTATCGGTCTACCCCAAACATAATGGAATAATCCCAAAAGCGGTTACCTTCAGACCAGGATAGTGAAAACGGATAATCAGAAACACCCGTCATCCAATCGCCCAGTACGAACACAACCGATGCCAGAAGCACCATACCGGAAGCCTTTATTAAAAATTGGAAATCAATAGTCCGATAAAACAACAAGAACGCAGATGTAAAACCGCAGAAAAAGATAGTGAAAAGCCGTAACCAATAAATGAACTGGTAATTCCCAAAAGACGTATACAGAAAGAGCACCGTTGTGAAAAAGATCAAAATAATAACAAGTACAACACGAATAGTATGGGGCAAACTGTCACATACGCGTATAACCGTGCGGTGCAACTGACCGGGAAGCCTTCCATCCAAAGCCCGGAGTAATCCCATAATCCATAGAGCACATGGGAAAAGGCTGAATATCCAGAAGACAACAAATCGTTTGGATTCCAGGGATGGTGGATTTCCAATCAGGATAAATCCCTGGTAGAAATCATAGACAGCAAGGAAAAGAAAAATGGAAATAAAGAGATAAACAGCTGTCCCAACACGGATGACAGAAGCACGTTCAGACACTTCTGTGGAAGAATTGTTTTTTTTCTGATTCATTCGCTAAAGATTACCTGTTCATACAGTTTTCAAAAAATGCAAGCCGTTGTTCTTCTTTGACTTGAACATCAATGCGGGAGAAAATATCTGTCCGCGCAACCCGCTTACCCCGCATTCGATAAACAAAATCACGGATCGTACTGTAATTCTTTTCTATTGTATCTTCGGAATTTGGTATGCGAAGTATTGTATCAATATTCAAGTCATCCAGATCTGTATCACGGTATGGAACAATGATTGGAATTCCATAGGCAAGGTATTCACGGGTCTTTAAGGATGACGCTTCTTCCATAGCTTTACGATGAAGTGCTACTGTCCCCAATCCGGCATCAACAGTAGATAGAACCTGCCGGGATTGGTCTTTATTTAGATAACCGTGAAAGAATAAATTCGATTGAGAACGATTCTGGCCTGGAAGCCTGTCATAACCAATGCCATCAATATCGATGTCTGGGCATAGTTCAGCCAGACGGACAATTTTATCCACACCCTGCCAGGCCAGATCTGGGGTGCCAATAAACCCCAGTCGGGGACGGTCATTCTGCGGAGCGGGGCACGGAAGGTTTTTTGAAAGATCGATCCCATTCGATATGACGATTCCCGGACGCCTGTATGGCAAGAAACTCCTGCTGTTCTGCAATTCGTGGGAAGCATAAACCAACCCTGCTGCACGGGATAAATATATCCTGCGGGTAACCCGGTTATAAAACGAATATACTTTTCCCAGCATTTCATGCTGAGAGACATCGTCGGTATTTATTTCCACCACAACCGGGGCAATATTAAACAGTCGGTGTGATGGGTAGACATACATACTCCAGCGTAGATAAATGATATCAGGTGAAAAATTACTGACCGCTTTAACCATCGGCGATATCGCGCGGCAGCGATTGAACTCAGTCATCAGCTTTCCGCCAAATCCCCCGGGCGTTTCGTATTCTGAACTGAAACCGTCTACCAGCCGGGATGGATCATCAACCGGCGTGCGGTGAGAAAAGAATTGAACGACATGGCCGGAACCCTGCCAATGGTTAAGTTGTTCTTCGATCTTCCGTCCAATTCCACTGTCTTTTCGCCTGGGCCAATGGAGGGTGATGTATGCTATCCGCATGGATTTTTATAACTCCAATCGAAGAAAACGGGAACGAATAATACCCGGAAAATAAGATTGCAATTGGAACGGGTAACTTTGATTGTATTTCTCGATAATCCCGATTGTTTTTCAAAAAATTGATTATTGAAGCGTATCATAATTCCCACAATCCTGTTAGAGGCTGTCCTTCCAAAAGGTTCAACATCCAGCTCGCTTCCTCTTTTACCACACCTGTTTTATCCTGAACAGTTGCATACAGGAAAGAAACGAAAATCACAATTGAAATCAAGAATCTGGTTAAACGGGTTTCGTATGGATTATGTCTATTTTTGGAGTTTCGGCACGATTATTGCCCCATTTCTTGCAACCACTTAACAAAAGAAAGCATAGGAAGGCTGCATGCTATAATTTTTCCAAGCTGACCCTAAATGGACATCAACCCGCAAACATTTTTCAACCTGCTCAGCTCGTATCCAGGTAATCTGGTCTATTATTTGATTCTTATATATTCCATTGTTACCTGTCTTTTATCTATCTGGACAGCTTATCGAAGCGATGAACAGATCCGCCCTTTGTATACACTGGCGGGCTTGACCATACTACTTACAGCCTCGTTGATCCCTTTGTTCTTTATTGTCATCTCAGGTGGAAGAATTGCGGGAAACGGTTTCTTTTATCCGCTTTTAGAACGAACATCCATCACATTTCTGGTTGTATGGTCTGCCTGGCTCTGGTTCGGACCGCGTCCAACGGGGACAACTACCATCATAGCTGTGTTTCTTTCAGTCCTTATCCCGATTATTACA
>JAAYYW010000262.1 GCA_012515195.1 Leptolinea sp. | reverse complement strand
GGATTGAGAGATTGGTATCAATCTCTCCAACTGATCCCTGGAAATTATGTAACCATTTCAAAGGGTGATAAACCTGGAGAAGTGTGGATATCTGCTGGAAAAAAGAAGGCTTCGCGCGAATGGGTAAGAACAGCTTTGATTGGAGCCGATGGCGGTATCGTCTTTGCCATGTTAAAGCAGCTTGTGAGTGGATCATTTGACGAACGAATGGCCGTTGTTGTTCCTGATACCGACGCGTTGGACAAGATTTGGGAAACAGGAAATTACACGAAACAAGCGCTTGATATTACCGTAAAAAAGGTGATGAAAGAACAGGCAAAATTAAATCCGCAGGGGCACGTTCATGTGCAAGAACTTTATTCTGCTGTTAATCTTATTCGTCGCTGCCCTCCTCAATTGATATTATCCATTTTACAAAGCCGACCTTGGGCGAATCATTTGGGTGACCTCTACTTTAGGCTGGCAGGAATGGATGAGGAGGTTTAATTATGGCGGAGACAAAGAAATTTAGCCTTGTAAAGCCTACAATTGATACACCTTTCCACATAGACTTTGACTGGTGGAAATCCCACGATGGCAATTGGAGGATATATCTGCAGAGTTGCCTCTGTTCAGAGCATCAAGCTGTATTTGAAAATTTAGAAGAAAGTTCAAGCATTGACTGGGTGGACCCAATTACAGCAGAAGTCCACGTAGTGGATGGTTTGCAGGACACTTTAATGTCACATTGTGCAAAACTACCCGATTTTCTAACCAATCATACAACTCTTGTTGACGCTGTTTTCAGGGTATTGGTGTCTCGCGGGAATACCGGCATGTCACCCACCCAGCTGGCAGAAATTATAGGCAAACCGGCAGAGACTATTCTAAGAACTATTGGTGGTGTCCAGGTTTACAAAGGTCTTCGTCCAATAGTATAAAAAATAAAAACCGATCGTATAAACGTTCGGTTTATTTTTATTATCCAAATAATGTGGAGAAAAAAGATTTGGATTTCCCGTTATTTTTGTTTTCAGCCACATCTTCTCTGTTACTAGACAGATGTGATAATAGTTGAAGATGAGGCTTTGATTCAGAATAATCAATAATGCCCCATAGCTTTTCCTGTTTTTCCAGTATCTTTGACGAAAGCACAAGAATGATGTGGTTGGATAGAGAGGGAAAGCTCTTTCCTCTCGATTTTAAAGATATTTGAGCTCTCTGTCCATCAAAAGTTTCAAGATCAATACAATCGGGCTGGTTTAATGGAAGTACGCGGCCAAAAAAACCTGAGTAAACGCTTTTGCATTTTGGACAGACCACAGAGTCAAATTTATAAAACCATCCATCTATATCAAATTGATTGTCACAGTTTTCGCAGGTGAAAACTGCTGTAAACGAATGAGAATATAATGCCTTCCAATAATGATCGTCTGAAATATTCTGGTCCTGGTTAACCTGTCTTCCAACATTAATATAGGCTGCCTGACTATTTTCCATGAAAAGTTTTGTGCCCCTCTACAAAGGATTTGTTAATAAGTTGTATTAATTATCATCGGTTTTACCCCGAATAACATTTACAAAACTGAAAGGTGGACAACTTTAAGACCCGGATTTCTACTTCACCCGTGAATTTCTAATAACTTGATAGGACTTTCTAATAGAATTCTTGTACAAGATCTATGATTAAGCTATTCGCAATAAAACCAAATCGGCTATAATTATTAAAATAATTAAAACAAGCGGAAAGGTTACTAATCTTCCGATTTTTTGCCCCTGTAGCGCAATGGACAGAGCACCAGCCTTCTAAGCTGTTGGTTGTGGGTTCGACTCCCACCGGGGGCACCTTGTTGAACGTTTACAATGGAGGTCATAATGCTTGAACGTAAAGGTCTCATCCAATACGGTGGAAAAGACGCGACAATTTTAGGAGAAGATCTAAAAGTTGGTCAACAGGCTCCATCCTTCAAGGCACATCTCCAGGATTGGTCATTCATCGATTTGTTAAAATTGACAAGGGGAAAAGTACGCATTATTGCCTCAGTTCCCTCATTGGATACAGAAGTTTGCGACCGGGAAATCCGGAAGTTTAATGAACAAGCAGCCAGCTTATCAAAAGATGTTTCAATCATCGTAATTAGTATGGACCTACCCTTTGCGCAAAAACGATGGTGTGGAGCTGCAGGCATTGATCAAGTTTTGGTCGTTTCTGATCATGTGAAGGCAAGCTTTGGGAAAAAATATGGCTGTTTGTTAAAAGACCAGAGACTATTAAGGCGAGCAGTTTTTGTGGTAGATCAAAAATATAAACTTACTTATGTTGATTATATGAAATCACTCTCAGATGAACCAGACTACGCGGCAGTGTTGAACGCGGCAAAGAAAGCCATTTAGTTTGAGATATTAGAATGTCATGCTAGTTTTAAAGAGATGACTATGTTTGATTATCCACGATCAGGAATATATAATTTGAGAGTTTCATATCATTCAAACTTATATTGTCCACCAGTGGACGTCATTGAAACAAAAGACGAATTTCTCGTTAGGGTGGAAATAGCCGGTGTTAGTGAGAAAGATTTCAATATCCGCCTTGAAAAAAGCACTCTGGTTATTTCCGGCACCCGAAATGATCAAATGAAGAACTATTCCTTTCACCAAATGGAAATTAGTTATGGAGAATTCCTGGTTGAAGTTCATATCAATCAACCACTTGATGCCGGTTCGATCACGGCTGAATATAAAAATGGCTTCTTAGAAGTAACAATGATAAAAGCAGTTCCCAAAGAAATTCAAATTATAGATAAGGATTCTTGAACGTAGAATGGTAGCCTCACGCTGGAATGCAAATTTACGTGAAATTTTAAATTGGTTTGCTGATGATAGTATGACTCAAAATCTGGGAGATCTTTTTTTAGGATTATCACTTTCTGACTCGACGAATATTATTAACATTGAAGAGAGTAAATCCACCAGTAATAATGATAACGAAGATACAACAGAGCTTCCTGTACCGGACGTATTACCAATATTACCCTTGCGAGGATTGGTTGTCTATCCTCAAACAGCCGTTCCGCTCACTATTGGTCAACCAAGGTCCATCCGGTTGATTGATGAGGTAGTTTCTGGAAATCGCATTATCGGTCTTGTTGCTTCAAAAGACCCCGAACTAGAAAGCCCAGGCCCGCAAGATCTTTATGCGGTAGGAACAGTCGCAATTATTCATCGCCTTTTTAAAACACCGGATGGCACAATCCGAATTTTGATTCAAGGTCTAAGCCGTTTTCGGATCGAAGAATTCGTCTCCACTGAACCCTATCTCGTCGCCAAAATTACACCAACACCTGAGATAGAAAATGAAAACCTCGAGATCGAAGCTCTGGCGAGAAATGCCCGTGATCAATTTGAACATATCGCTAAAATGGTCCCCTCCATCCCGAGGGAACTGGTTGAATCCATCGCCATCATATCCAATCCATTACAAACAGCCTATTCCATTGCCAATTTTGAACGGATGGAATTGGCTGATGCCCAGATAATTCTAGAATTGGATTTAGTTGAAGAAAAATTGAGAAAGTTGGTCGCCATTCTAGCCCGTGAAAGAGAAGTTCTTGATCTCGGACAGAAGATCCAAAACGAAGCTCGATCGGAGATAGAAAAAGTCCAACGGGATTATTTTTTGCGTGAACAACTCAAAGCGATTCACAAAGAACTGGGCGAAGGCGATGATCTGACCGAAGAGGTCAACGAGCTTCGGAAAAACCTCGATAAGGCGAAATTACCGGAAGAGGCCCGAAAACAGGCTGTCAGGGAACTGGAGCGTCTTTCCAGGCTTCCTACCGCGGCAGCGGAATATGGTGTTATCAGATCATACATTGAATGGTTATCAACACTGCCCTGGGATATTTCAACCCAGGATTATCTGGATATTGCCAACGCACGAAAAGTCCTTGATCAAGATCATTACGGCCTTGAGGATGTTAAAGAGCGAATACTGGAGTATCTTGCCGTTCGCAAATTGCGGCTGGAAAGAAAAGATAAACTGGACGCGCAGAAAAAAACTGACCTCATCCGGAAAGAAAGGGAAGGTGTCATACTGTGCTTTGTCGGCCCACCAGGGGTCGGGAAGACATCCCTCGGGCAATCTATCGCCAGGGCATTAGGAAGAAATTTCATCCGGATTTCTCTGGGCGGCATGCGTGATGAAGCTGAGATCAGGGGACATCGAAGAACATACATAGGCGCGCTTCCAGGCAGAATATTACAGGCCATACGCCGGGTTGAATCAAAGAACCCGGTCTTTATGTTGGATGAGATCGATAAACTGAGCTATGACTTTCACGGCGATCCCGCATCGGCCCTTCTGGAAGTGCTTGACCCTGAACAGAACTCTGAGTTCCGTGATCATTACCTTGAAGTCGCGTTTGACCTTTCGCAGGTTATGTTTATTACAACAGCTAACCAACTGGAAACCATACCCGCCCCGTTGCTCGACCGCATGGAAGTCATACAGATTGCTGGGTATACCGAGCGAGAGAAATTGGTTATTGCGAAAAATTACCTTATTCCCCGACAGATTAAAGAGAACGGACTCTTAAAAAAAGAAGTAAACATCGTTGATGATGCAGTGCTTACAATTATCCGTCAATACACCCGCGAAGCCGGTGTTCGCAATTTAGAAAGGGAAATTGGAGCAATCTGCAGAAAAATCGTCACGAATATATCGGAAGGGAAGAAACACAAAAGTAAGGTCACAGAAAGAGAAGTCCACGGATATCTCGGCCGTCCTAAATTCCAGAGCAATGAAGAAATTGAACGACGGACATCTGTACCCGGAGTTGTAACAGGCCTAGCCTGGACCCCGACAGGTGGTGATGTGTTATTCATCGAAGCATCCCGCATGCCCGGTTCGAAAGGTTTTCAAATAACCGGTTCCGTTGGAACAGTCATGCAGGAATCGGCACATGCAGCACTGTCCTACGTTCGAGCCCACGCAAAGGATTTTGGAATTGACCCTCAGTTCTTCCAGTCAGAAGACATTCATTTGCATGTACCCGCTGGTGCCACACCAAAAGATGGTCCCTCTGCTGGCGTTACCATGACAACAGCTCTTATATCACTATTAACAGAACGACCCTCGCGGCCTGATCTCGGGATGACAGGCGAGATTACTCTGCGCGGCCAAATTATGCCTGTTGGTGGAATTAAAGAAAAAGTTCTGGCTGCTCACAGATCCGGATTGAAGGCCATTATTTTACCCAAGCAGAATGAACCGGATCTTGATGATATCCCGGATGAAATCCGTGATGAGATGAAGTTTTATCCGGTTGATACAGTAGATGAGGTAATCAAAATAGCCATCCCGAAAAAGAAAGCCAGGAAATAAAAATCATGGCAGAAACAAAAAACGTTCTAATTCTTGAAGACAATTCAATGATGTGTAATTTACTGAAAACACTGTTAGACTTGGAAGGTTTTAATGTTATCTGTCCCACCTTTCCACTCATGGACATATTAAAAGTAATTAAAGATAGCAGATCAGATGCAATCCTTATGGATATAAATTTACCAGGATTAAACGGATTGGAAATTTTAAAAATGATACGAAATTCTGATGATATAAATAGTATTAAAGTTATCATTATCTCTGGCTCAGATCGTAAAAAGGAGAGTATTGAAGCTGGTGCAGACCACTTCCTAATGAAACCTTATATTCCAGACGAATTGATACAAATCTTAAAGAATCTAAGTTAAGGAGAAAATCCTTTTGATAAGACAAAACCGAACGGGGAAAAAACCAGAAAGCTCCAATAAATGGTGCTCTGTAGATCTTCATGTTCACACGCCAGCTTCAAGCGATTATCAGCAACCAGAAATCTCATACATTGAAATCATCCAACGTGCCGACCAACGGGGATTGGATATTGTGGCCATCACTGACCATAATACAATCACAGGTTACCGTTCAATGCGTGATGAAATTGAACAGTATGAGTTATTAGAAAAACTCAATCGCCTGCTGCCTGAAGAAAAAAATCGATTATATGAATATCGGAGATTATTCAAAAAGATCCTTGTTTTGCCGGGGATCGAATTTACGGCAACATTTGGATTCCATATATTGGGTATCTTTTCTCCCGAAACACCAGTCCGAGACATTGAATATTTACTGTTGGACCTAAAAATACCACCCAACCTTCTAGACGAGGGTTCAGCAACAGTTGGAGCAACTGTAGATGTATTAACTGCCTACCAGAAAATCAGAAATGCAGGCGGTATTGTGATTGCAGCCCATGCTAATTCTAGCAATGGTGTGGCAATGAGGGGATTCAATTTTGGTGGACAAACCAAAATCGCCTATACGCAAGACGAGGCGCTGAATGCTCTCGAGGTTACCGACCTCGATGCGAAAAACGCCCGTTCTACGGCTACTTTCTTTAACGGCACTAAGCCAGAATATCCCCGCCGGATGCATTGTATTCAGGGTTCAGACGCGCACAGACTAACCGCTGATCCTCTCAGAAAGAAAAACCTCGGAATTGGAGATCGTGCCACTGATGTACTCTTACCAGAGATCAGCTTCAACGCACTGAAAGAACTTTTCACATCCAACGATTTTTCACGAACCCGTCCCCACCGCCTTGAGGAAGAACCTGCGTTTGACTTTATCCATGCATCCCAGGAGGAAGGCGCGAATATTATTCAGGATTTTCATGAAAGCATGTCAATCAGAGGCGGAAAACTCTACGCCATCATTGCCGATATTTGCGCGTTTGCCAATACCAACGGCGGAACCCTGTATATCGGAACAGGAGCCGATCCTCATAAACCTCCTGTAGGTATATCAGATCCGGAACAGAGTATTTCCCTGCTTGAAAAAGAAATTTCGAAACGCATCAGTCCAGCCCTTACGTGCAGCCTGGATATTCAAGAAACACTATCTAAGAAGATCATCCGGATTATTATTCCTCGGGGGGACGATCCGCCATATGCTGTCGAAGACAACAAGATCTATGTTCGCAGTGAAGCTGAAACCGGTCTCGCCGTTCGCGATGAGATCGTTGGGTTGGTAACCCGTGGAAAGGGCCATGGGCACCAGCCATCCATATCCACTGAAACCAGCAGTGATAAAGCAATTGAGGCGCCGGAAAACTTCGAGGAAGGTCAGCCGCAAACAGATGAATTAACACCACGAACAGGTGTTGAGGTAGCTAATGTTGAAGAGCGCCAGGGTACTCGTTATTTCACCATGCGGGATCTTCGTAATGGCTCAATGGTAAAAAATGTTACCCAACGTTCTGCCAGACGCCTCTGGCATTATGCCATCAACCGTTACCTTGAATTGGAAAAGGATTTTGATCCAAGGACTGCCTACTGGAATGGTGATTTTGGCCTTATGAAACGCTACCAACAGGGCAAAACACCGACTTTCGATCTAGTTAAGAGGCTTCCAGAAGGGTATCGTTTCTTTTTCGGAGTGACCCCGAACGGGGTTCACGGTTTCTGGAAATCAATCACTGAAGAAGATGATCTTTTATCAGAAAACGCATAATAGTAAGAGATGATAAAAGCAGGTGTTAGTCTTAAGATAAAGATCCGTTCGTACCGCCACCCGGAAGATTACAAGGCAGTTTTTCGAGTCTGGAAATTGGCGAGAAAAGGAATTCATGTTTCCTTCTCAGATGAAGAGGAGGAGATCAAGAAATTAGTTGAAAAGAATCCGGGATTGTTCTTTCTGGCTGAAATCGATGGTAAAGTAATCGGCACAGCCATGGGAGGGTTTGATGGCCGACGTGGGATCATCTATCACCTGGCTGTGTTACCCGAATTTCAAAACTTACGAATCGGATCAAAGCTCTTATCCTGTGTGGAAGAAGGCCTAAAGAAGGCAGGTTGTTCGAAAGTCTATCTGTTTGTTGTATCTGAAAATTCAGAACTCAGCGATTATTATGCTCGTCACGGGTACGAGAAGATGGATGTTATACCACTAACAAAAAAGCTGAATTAGTTATTGAAATCGATTTTTGGGAGCTTTATCTTCAAAAATAATTATAAAATGTGTGCGACATCCGTCAAATTGTCCCCATACCCGAAATGAATAGCCCGAATAAATGACCAGTCACGCTGATAGGATGCCCCTGTATAACCTGAGCTAAAACTAGCCAGAAATATGTGAATAACGCGCATATCAATTCCATTTCGTGTTAGGGACTGAACAGCAGAGACCATTTCGGATGAATCATCAGGAGTAACCAGAAAGCAAATATTCCCCGGCTTCAACCGGGAACTGAACGATTCAAGCATGGTGGCAAGTGAAATTTTGGAATCAGCTTGTACATACGTTAGGGAATTCAATATATCCTTTTGTTGTCGCGAACCATGCCCGGGGAGTATTGTAAATAAAGGTTGTTGATTGAATACCAATCCGACATCAATACCTTTTTTCAGCCATGTGACTGCAAGAGAGGTGGTGATAGACACGGCTGTTTCCATCGTGTCAGGGGGCAATGCATATTTTTGCCGGAGATGGGCAGTATCAAGGTAGTCATATCGTTGTTGTTCAACCCTTTCCATCCGACTTGTATGGATTGATTTATGGCAATCCAGGCAAATCCATACTGTACGCTGAACGGTCTGGTCAGGAAGTTTTGTATACAGGTTACCTTTTCTGGCTGTTGTAGGCCAATGAATACGGTTAAACGGGTCTCCGGCAGAGTATTCCCTAACAGAACCACTAATCCGGTCACCTTTTTGCGGAAGGATGCGCGAAGATCCACCTTCATCAGATAGTCGTTCTTTTGTCGTGACAGTTGGTAGATCAACCCTGTACGGGAGGATGATCAATGAACCCGTGGTATGAATACATTTCGATATGGAAAAACAACCGATAGGGTCTGACGTGATTACTTCGATAGGCGATAAAGCTACATTCCCCCGCTTTTGAAGATAGCTATTAATTCGTATGATTCTTCCCTGGCGTCCTCCCAGGAATCCAATAACCCGTCTGGCATGGTACTGGCTTAATGCAGATCTGTCATTTATTTGCATCCAGAATATGGGAAGAAGTGAATGGTTTGCAATCATCAGATTCTCTTCATACAGATCGCCCACCTGACGACGATGATACCTGGATTTTCGATCAATATCCAAATTATCAAGAACAAGCAGGGAATACACAATTGCCAGAGAAAAATATATCGCCACAAAATACAACGCGCTCAAGAAAAAGACTTCATCAAATAACCAACGGGTAAATAAAAGAAACCCTGTGATGAATAGCAAACTCCAGAACGGCAATTGAGGACGGATCTTCCGATCCGATCTAATGGGGTTTAACTTCATTTTTTAGTGGCGCCCGGATTGCCTCAAGAATTTCACTCATGATTGCCTCGCGTGTTACGTTATTCATACGAGCTTCAGGGGTTAGGATTAAACGATGAGAGAGAACACTTCCGGCGATATGACGAATATCATCCGGAACGACAAAATCGCGCCCCTGCAAAACGGCAAATGACTGTCCTACTCTTACCAAACCCAGACTGGCCCGAGGACTGGCGCCAAGAAGTAGATCCTCATGTTTGCGTGTCATCTGAATAATTTCAAGCAGGTAGGATCGCACACTCTGCGAAACAAAGACTCGCCGAACCGTTTCCTGAGCTTCGATGATCTCATCAGCTGAAGCGACCGCAGATAAAGACCGGATTGGATGCGCAACTTGCATTTCATCCAAAATATGATCCTCAATATCTTTTGCAGGGTAACCAATCGAAGTACGCAAAAGGAAACGATCCATCTGCGATTCTGGCAATGGAAAGACACCTTCATACTCAAGTGGATTTTGGGTAGCAATGACAAAAAAAGGACGAGGTAATTCGCGTGTCACATTATCGACACTGACCTGGTTCTCTCCCATTGCTTCCAATAGCGCAGATTGCGCTTTGGGTGTTGCCCTATTGATCTCATCGGCCATCAAAATCTGTGTGAATACTGGTCCTGGCCGAAATTCAAAAATTGAATTTTGTTGATTAAAAACTGAAACCCCCGTTATATCGCTTGGAAGAAGATCAGGGGTGAACTGGATACGCGAAAAACGACATCCAGTAGATATGGCCAGACTGCGTGCCAGCATGGTCTTACCAACACCCGGTACATCTTCAACCAGTACATGTCCATCTGAAAGCATCCCGGCAACAATCAATTCCAAAACGGATCGTTTTCCAAAAATAACGCGTTCCAGATTATCAATAATCCGAATTGCCAGTTCGTGGGCTGATCGAATATCACCTTTTTCTTTCAATGTTTCCTCCAGAGAATTTCCAATAATACTTCAACATACCGAGGACGAACAGGATACCCACGATTGCAAAACAAACGCCCACCTTGAGTGAAGTTGGATCATATACCAATTCAATTCGATGGTTGCCTGCAGGAACTTCAACGGACTGAAACACATAATTACTTCTTAAAACCTCCGTCGGTTTGCCATCAATTTCCGCTTTCCATCCCGGATACCAGGTATCAGATATTACAAGCCACCCTGGTTCAGGATTATCGATAACTTCGAAATTTTTCCTGGCAGAGTAAATCTTAGTTTCCAATACTTGTGAACCAGTATCCTCTGATATAACACATGTCTCCAAGGCTGGGATGGCTCCTTCAACCATTAAGAAGGTATCTAATTTGTCTTCCGCGGCAGCTTTCCGAAGACCTTTTAATACCTGATCACCATCGATGTTGTATTGAGGACAATACAACATGCGGGATTGAGGGAATGCGTCCACCTGTTCCCAGGTGACAACACGAGCATCAAAGGGATTGACATTGGCTTGAGTTTTCACTCCTGCGAGTGCCAGGTAGCGGTCTCGTATTGCCGGGGCTGCAAGATCCACCTCTTCTATAAATTCGTGAAATCGTCCAGGAATCATGGGATCGAAATTATTCAAAAATCCGGTTGAATACAAGATGTTGATGTTAGGCAATAAAATGGATGATATATTTTGGAGATCAGGCGTTGGTTGAATGTCTTCAAACAGAAAGAAGCGATTAAATCTTAAGGCACGCTCATCTTCCGTAGCTATGAATACTCGGCCGCTGTCTTCTGCTGAAATATTCCCATTCTCAACATCAGGAAAGATTTCTTTAACATTCACAGCCGGATTCAGCCGGAAACCAGCCAAGAGAAGGTCCAGGCAAAACCAGAATACAATCAAAGATAACCAAGTTGTTCTAACCGATGTTGCCGGTTTGAATCGCGCCAGGGTAAAGTATCCTAAAGAGAGAAAACCGCTGAGAAGCATGGAATACATCAGCGACTTTGTGATATCAGGGTGGGTAAACCAGGCAAAACCAATACATACAAACAATCCGGACATACCGGCGATGCCCAAATTCACCCATTTCCTCGACAAAACACGATGTTGCGACCATTCACTTGCCCCTAAACCGGCAAGTAGTAACAGGCAAATATCCACAAAGATCATCCATCGAGTAGGGCCATTAAAAGAGCCGAATGTGGGTACAAACTGAAAAAGCCACGGGAAAATTGGCGTGTTCCATCCTAGCGCCAGTGTTGTGATGATCAGTATAGAAAGTATAGAAAACCATAGAAACGGACTGTAGGGCTGTTTTCGAGCTTTATCCCAGGAAGAAAGGGATCTGATAACGATAAAAATAACAAATACGATGGGGAGGAGGCCAATATAGATGGCATCTTCCCAGTAACTTCCATATCCCCAATAATCTCCATTTCCCGGATTACCAAAGAAATCAGGTAACAAAAAAGTGATAAAACGCCAGGGCCACAATGAATAGGATAAAGCTGTTGCGTAATCAATAGCCCCTGCCCGTTGGGATTGAAAGAAATACTCAGCGGTTGGAATTAGCTGGATGGAACTCAATAAAAATCCAAGAAGTCCAGATATTCCGACTGGCAGGATGATTTTCCTCAGCTTTTGCCCCCCCCCATTGATTAACGCCCCCGCAGCCATCCAGGCCATACAGAATAAAAGTGTATACCATGCTAGTTGCGCGTGCCCACTCAACCATTGCCCGGTAAAGGCAAGAGAAAGGAATACTATTGCTTTGGGACTAAACGTTAGATTGCCGCTTTCTCTTTTCTTTATAGGCATTGCGAACTGACTTGCAGCCAATAAAATCCATGGAATCCATGACGCGGCCTGGATCATTGTTAAGAAACTTCCCCGTGCCACCAGGTAGCCGCTTAGACCATACCCCAGACCGCAGACAACCTGGGAAAAAGGTCTGAATCCCAAAAAATCTGTCAGTCGTCTCATACCCAACCCAGCCCAGACCAAATGAAGTACAACAAGTAAACCATGTGACCAGGCCATCCACTGTATTCCTCCCACCCAGCCAGCGAACAACACCAACCATGTCGGAGGATAGACCAATGCTGACTGATAGTTCGCCAAAAGTGGAGCACCCATTCCATTCCATTGGTTCCACAGGGGTAATCCGCCTGCTTGCAAAATTCGCAGAGCTTCCCAGTGCCAGGGAATAAATTGCAGCGACATAATGCCCCAGTAAAGGGTTTTTCCAGGAATTAATACGTGGAACAGTAAGATGATCGGGGCAAGAATGAGTG
This sequence comes from Leptolinea sp., assembly GCA_012515195.1. Taxonomy (GTDB): domain Bacteria; phylum Chloroflexota; class Anaerolineae; order Anaerolineales; family Anaerolineaceae; genus Leptolinea. Next base: position 2,963 of record JAAYYW010000262.1, on the reverse strand, counting down.
GCAGATCAATCCATCGTTTTTTGAAAAGGTAACTGCGGAGTGTGTTATTCATTCCAACCTGAAACAACTTTAAATACCTGATAGTTCTGATCATCATATATAGGTTGGAAGACATCTTCCAACACAAATGAAGATGGGACACTCTTTTTTTCTTCAGGGCCCAGAATCATAAAATCAACGCTATTCCTCAAAATAAATCCATTGCGCCATTCCATTGTGCTTTCTCTTGAATAAAATTTCTCTATGTCAATTATTACTGCTTCTAGATTCGCACTTTCCGGTCCGTGGCCGGCCAGTACAAAAACAGGAGCCCACGCAGGAAGCGCATTTCCTGTTTCATAGCTGCACAGAACCGTATCACCCGGCTCAGCTACCTTAGCGAGATATTCAAACATTTTTACCTCGGAACTTGGTCGATAAACCGGAAGATCGATTCTCATAACTCCCTGTGATAGGGTCATCAAGACCAAAAGCGGAGCAATACAGGTTGTCGTAATAAGAGATGAATATCCTATGTGCCATCTCCGGTCCTTAATCATCTCTAGAGATAGGAAAATCAATACCACTATCGCCACCCACACCCCCTCAATAAACCGACGTTGCAGATTATAGGGAACATAAGCCAAAATCGATGCGCACATAACCCAGGCAGGCAAGATCATAGCGTTCTGCACTTTTTCTTTGAATATTTTTAATATTGCGGGTATCGCAGCCATCAGGTAAACACCAAAAGACCATAGGTAATCGTAAAGTGGCGGGGAGCTGATAATATTTTGCTTGTACCATTCGACTAAATAAGCATCTGATGAAAAGAATAAAAGATTGTAGACAATCCAGGGAGAAGCCGCGGCACCCATAAAAAGTGCTCTTTTTATCAAAGGCAAGCCCTGGTTCTCCCTGTGAATATCCGAAAACAAATAAATAAATAATACAGTAACCGTTAAAACCACACATCCAACAGCCAATGTTAATGGTTGAAAGAAACCGGCAGCCAGCCAGAACATCCCGGATTTCCACATTGAGGAAAACCTGAAACCAGTATTAATTTGTTTAATAAAACCGGTAAAACCCAATAATAAAAGAGCCCTGGCAGCCGCAAGATGCGGAAGTCCAACAATAGATAAAAAACCAAATGCTTCTGGCGAATACACTTCAAGCGGTAACCGCCATGAACCATCATCTGGAATAAAAACCCATCCCAGCCAGCCAAGTCCCCCGCCAATAAGGATCACAAGAGTGGCCAGTTTTTTATATGCCGGAGAAATGATGAACAATGAAACGAAAGAATATGTAGCCCATATTAATAAACCACTGGCAAAGAAGCGGAATATTTGAAACAAAACCACCAATTGGTCATGCAAAGCCGGTGGAGAGGCCAGTTTTCCCAGAAGGATATAAGGGAAAAAAGCAAGAACTCCAGATTGAGATAGAGTTGAAAAAGGTGACCGGAACAACCAGTTTCCAAAAGTGCCAGAAAGCATTTTTGCGATATATGAATTACCATCTTCAACACCAAAAAGAAAACCTGTAAAACGCCAATCGGTTTCCTGAAAAAAATACCCCATCAGGTATGGAATAGATGTTACAACAAAGATTACAAGCACCGCGGAGATCAGCCAGCGATGTTTGTTCTTTTCAAGCATTACCAAACCTAATCCAACGGTCATGAGACTGATTAGAACTCCATAGAAAACCCTTACCGGTCTGAAGATCATCGTTACATTATGCAAGCCTTCTTCTACCTCAACAGCCCGGATAACCCCATATGCTTTATGGATCCGGGCGGGTTTACCATCAACTGTTGCCTGCCACCCCGGATAGTCAATTTCCGAAATATGCAAGAATCCGGGTCCTTCAGCTAATACACGAATCTGATTGTTCGTGCGGACCACCTGACTGACTGAGTCGTAATCCTTCACACCACTTCCCAGGGAAGGTTCAATCCATGCCCATCCCCTGGCAAGATCATTCCGGTATAGAAAACCGCTTTCTTGAAATTCCTCTTCAACCCATCCCTCTTCATCGATCGGAAAAGCGGAAACTAAATAACGAACATTCAGCAATGAAAATTTTAAAGCAGAAGGTTTTACGCCAAAATTATCCAATTCCGGCTTTCCATTCCTAAATTCAGGCAGGGTTACTGAATATCCATCTACCGATGATCCTGTTGATTCGCGTATAAAATTGCTGTAAGAAATCAATTGCATTGGGTCAATGCCATCAGACAACTCTAAATCTCTAAAAGCCGCGGTCTGTTGAGAAATGGAGTAAGAAGCTGAAAAACTTCGAAAATCGTTCCCCTTTTCTATAAGAGCATCACCAAAATCACCTCCATCTGTGAAGGCATTTTGAGAAGTCCTGGTATTTATCAGTCTAAAATCTACGTAACCAATGTCCAATATCCCAACTATTCCCAGTGTGATCACGAATGAAATCATTGAGATTTTTCGATAAGAGTAGAGCAAAATCAGCACTGTCATGACTGCCCAACAAACCATGTGATAAACAATAAAAAGGTTTTTATCCGGGTTTGAGAAAGCCACAAATCCCTGTACCAACAAGACCAGAACAGCTACTCCTATTGACCCAAGGCGAAGAAATACCGCTTTTTCAGGATTTGATCGTAGAAGCCGGTCCAGACATGTAACCGACATCATAAGGAATGCAACAGATAGAAAATAAACACCCCTTGCTGGAACCCGCAGAAGATTAAGAACCGGTAGAGTGATTAGTGTTTTGTTCCAGGCAACATTCTCGCCCAACGCCCACAACAAGCATAGTAATGCAACTAATGACCAAAACCATAAATCACGGTTTTTCCGGAAGAAAGTGATTGACAAAAAAGCCAGAAGAAAGCAGAAAGCCCCAGGATACAAAATCCATTCAACTGTCGATGGATGCCCCGGAATGACCAGGCCGGTCAATTGGACAGGTGGTAGTGATAGATAAAGGGAATCTTTGGC
>JAAYYW010000261.1 GCA_012515195.1 Leptolinea sp. | reverse complement strand
TGGAGAGTTGCTGAGCGAATTTCAAGACGATCAGCTGCTGCCTTTCAGGAGAAAGTTGTTTTATAAATTCTATCAATCGTTCAACATCCTGATCTTTCACAAGCATGCGTTCAGGATGTTCCAGCCCCATTTCGAGATTAGGTTGGTCATCAAGAGAGACTTCCTTCCGGCGGCTGTTGTCTCGGTGCCAGTTGGCCACCAGGTTGTGTGCAATCCTGTACAACCAGGCAGAGAAAGGGACTCCTTTATCCGTGTAACGGTCAATTCGTCCCATCGCTCGCTGGAAAACTCTGGCTGTTAAGTCCTCCGCGTCAGACGTATTACCCGTTCGGTAGTAAATGTAACTGTATATTCGGTTAACATACGTCTCGTACAGATAACTGAACGCATCCTGGTCTCCATGGATGGCGCGCTGCAGAGCCACATCTTCGGTCAGGTCAGCCATGAAAAAATCCTAAAAGTCTCTTTGGTATCTATAACACTGATCAGATCGGCAGGATGCGAATTCTTTCACTTCACCTCCAGCGCTTTTTGAACCGCTTCATATGCGTTTACAATTCCATACCCAACAGCATTATTGGGGCGCTCCCCATCAAGGGCACAACCAGGGAATACTCCTGAGTAGGTATCTGCCGTCTCATTCAAAATTCGAGTCGTCGTTTCAATATCACCAACCAGATTGGGATTGGCAGACCACATGAGTGCTACAACACCTACCACATGCGGACCGGCCATCGAAGTACCACTCGCCATTTCATAGCTTGATCCGGGATATGAAGAAACCACATTGACACCGGGCGCCCCTATATCGGGTTTTGTTCTATTGCTGCCATCCACAGTCACCGGTCCAACACTGCTGAAACCAGCAAGGTTTCGATTTACATCCACAGCACCAACTGTATATACATCCTCATACAGGGCTAATGGATCTTGCACACTTGAGCATCCACCCATTCCGGTATTGCCGGCAGAAGCCACCACAAAAATACCAGCAGCTTTCAACGCCCTAACAGCCGGGATGAAGGTCTCCGGATCGCATCCTTCCACCGCCGGGCAACCCCAGGAATTATTCAGAACATTCGCGCCTTTTTCTGGTTTACCATCCTGGAATGGGTTGCCATCCTGCGGGAATGGTGCCAGCATGAACTGCATGCAATCTAAATAATATGCCGGATTTCCCAGGTTTCTGGCCAGGTTGACACAGGCAATCCATTCAGCCTCTGGCGCGACTCCGGTATTCTTGCCGACGATTGAGCCAAGTGTGTGAGTTCCATGCCCGCCAATATCCACCGGTTTAATGGACCCAAACCATGGATCAAACCAGTTGTAATCATCCATTCCGTCAAATTTCCCGCGATATTGATTAATTATTTCCGGATGGTCTCCCTGGACCCCGCTGTCAGATTGGCCAATTACTATCCCCGCACCGCGTACGTTCAGTTCGCTTTGAACTCTGTCAGCACCAATTAAATCTATATTCCAGGGGTCAAGTTCCGGACCATCGACGCTTCCCTGCGACGAAGGTATCTCATTACGCAGAGGTCGAAGGATGGGGCTGTCAAGGACACGATCAACATCACCGCGATGTTCAAGACGGTACATTAGAAGAGGATCAGCATCCAATTCTACGGCATTGACGAGATAGTATGGAGTGTATTCAACACCCTGTTCATCGAGCCAGGTCCGTAAATCCTGTTGGCTGTCCTCGGCATGTTTTACAAGGTTATTGTAAACAGCAGTTCGACGTTCGACAGGGTCTTTGATCTGGTTGACGGTTGACAGATCTGCCTGATTTTTAAGGATGACAAAGGATTTTTCTCCATGAAATCCGGGAATACCCCCCAAAAAGGAGAGAATTAGCAACCCGCCCCACGCGAGTGCGAACAATCCACCACCCAGTAAACCGGGTATAAGGTTGTTCTGGATTTTATTTCTAAAAATGAGAAAAAGTATCAGAATGATCAATCCCATTCCAAATGCCGCTGAAGCCGCGCCTGCAGCATAACTAAAAAGCTCTCCGGTGCTGCTGGAAATAACAACGGATAGCTCATCCGGGTCAAATAAACCCATCGGCCAGAAAAAAGCCATCGCGGCGAGTAAACCGGCAGCAATTCGACCTGGAATAGATATACTCCCATCCATTCTGTAAGCCAGTGAAGCCAACACATAGCCGATAGGCAATGAAGCTCAGAGGAACAACCATCCATTTCCATTCTGGTCAATGGCAGTGGATAGTATTATCAATCCAAGGGTTATTATCCAACCTGCCGCTCCAATCCCCTGTTTCATATTCTCACTGGCCGCTTCCGTCAACAATATCCGATTGGGGGTAATAAGCGTTATAACAACGACGATTCCAATAGTTGTAGATAAAACTATTGCGAGAATGGTATCTGTAATCGATCCTTGTGCGCCGCCTATCACCCAGGGAATCCCCATCAATGCACCCGCGGCACCCGCCAGTAGAAAGAGCGGCATCAGAGGTGTTGGTGAAGTCATTTCTCCAGAATTCTTTGTTCTTCGATATATCATGAAAGAAAGCAGGAACAATAACAAAACCACGATCTGGATCATTGCTGTGATCTGCCATTCATCGATATCCGGGACGCGCGAAACAGAGAGAATTACAGCAGCAATAGCCACATGGACTAATCCCATCAACCTCCCTTTGGCAATGGGTTCTTTCACAATCCGGCTGGCTATAAAAAATGGCAGCAAGATAAGAAATCCGTAAGCCAGGACGACCACCCAACGGATGTTTGGCAATTTGATTGAACCCTCAAAAATCATCTGAACGATAGTCCACTGTACAAGCTGGAATATCAACGAAATAAAAACCGTCCAGAGAGACATCACAACAACCGCCACAGTCCCGGAACACCCGGCGGATGAAACCGGTGTAGTTCCTGGTGATAATTGAATATTTTGTTCTGATACCATGGAGAATCCTTAATAGAATGGATATAATTGTCATGGGATTATAGCGCATCTCTAAATGTAAAAACTCTTGGAGGGGCCATGAACTGGACAGATGGATTCACACATATCGACGGTCGTAAAGTCTATTTTCAGAATTGGACTCCCGACAAGCCACCCATTGCTTGGATTTTGCTTGTCCATGGACTGGGTGAACATTCAAGCCGGTATCAACATGTTGGCGATTTTTTTACCCGTCAGGGATTGGCTTTAACCGGGTTCGACCTTCTCGGGCATGGGAAAACAGAAGGTCAACGTGGACATGCGGAATCATATGATGAATATTGCCATCAGGTAGACCATCTACTCAGCAAGATTCAAGAAACACAACCGGGGGTTCCGCTTTTCCTGTACGGCCACAGCATGGGAGGTTTGATCTCTCTGTATCATATTCGGACAAACAAACCGGAAAACATCAAAGGGGTGATTTGCACATCTCCGGGTCTCGCCACCGGGTTTCCCGTTCCTGCCTGGAAAATGACCTTGGGCAATCTTTTGTATAAACTGGCTCCCCGTTTTTCCATGAACAATGGTCTTCCGGTCGAAGGACTGACACATGATAAAAGTGTGATTTCGGCATACAAAGCCGATCCACTGAACCATCCCCACATCTCTGCTCGTATGGGGATGGACCTTATTCGTAACGGACAGGAAATCAGCAAAACGGCATCAGATTTCCCCCTCCCCCTGCTCCTGATGGTTGGTGAGGATGACTACGTGATCAGTTCCAAAGCAATAATAGACTACGGTAAAAAAGCAGGGGCGAACACAACATTGAAAGTTTGGCCAGGTGGATTCCATGAATTGCACAACGAAATAAACAAAGAGGACGTTTTAACCACCATTGTCGAATGGGTAAAGACCAATGTCGCAAAGTAATTTCAGGACAGGAGCAATTGCACTTGACCAAGAGATGGTGACACTATACTATTACTTAAGACGCGACGAATGAAACTGAATAATGATCATTTGTTGATGTGTACGATTAATAGAGAGGATCCCTTCCCCCATCTTTCAGTCTATTGGTTGCATGGTGGGGGGAGTTGTGTTTAATAATCTGGAGAACGTAAATCAATATCTTATTAAGGAGACATAATGAGTGACTTTCTTTTCCGTGGAACAATATCTGACCTGGACCCCGATGTACATAAGTTGATCCGTTTTGAATCAGAACGCCAGGTGAGAAAACTCATATTGATCCCAAGTGAAAGCACAGCCCCGATTGCTGTGAGGGAGGCGCTATCATCTTCCTTCCAGAACATTTATGCCGAGGGTTATCCGGATGAGGAAACCCGTTGGATGCCGGAAGATGAAATACTGGATTATGAATCCCGATTGAACCACTACCGGCGATATGCAGATCCTCGGTATTACAAGGGTGTTGAATATGCCGATTTCATTGAATCTTTGACCCGCCGTCGCTGCGCTGAACTTTTTGCCAATGATCGAGTTTCGGCGGATGGTCTCTATGCCAACATTCAACCATTATCAGGAGCACCGGCGAATAACGCAGTATATACTGCCCTTCTTAATCCTGGTGACACCATTCTCGGCATGAATTTGCTGCATGGCGGCCATCTTTCACATGGATCATCGGTTAACCGCTCTGGAAAACTCTATAAAGTTTTTCATTACAATGTTGACTCTGAGACTGAGAAGATCGATTATGCAAAAGTAGCAGAATTGGCTGCTGAACACAAACCGAAAATCATCATTGCGGGATATAGTTCCTATCCATGGGTTCCTGATTATGCCGAATTTCGCCGGATAGCGGATAGCGTTGGTGCGTACCTTCTCGCTGATATTTCGCATATTGCCGGAATGACTGCGGCCGGTGTTATTCCATCACCTGTTGGCTACGCGCACATTACCACCTTCACAACCCACAAAACCCTCTGTGGGCCTCGTGGAGCCTGTATTCTTACCTCCGATCTTCTTCTGGCCCGCAAGATTGACCGGGGGGTATTCCCCGGTGAACAGGGAGGTCCGCACATCCATGTGATGGCTGCACTGGCAATAACCTTCAAATTAGC
>JAAYYW010000260.1 GCA_012515195.1 Leptolinea sp. | reverse complement strand
CTTCGCTCCTGCCGCTTTGCCAAAGGCAACGTTGAAACTGGAGACCACCGCAGGCAGTGACAGCATTAAAATATGGACTGCGGAAGACAAAAGCGGCGAGCCACTGACGCTTCCGAAAATCTATCGCCCAGCCGCCGCGCCAGCCCCCGAGGGCGACGACCCCGCCCCGCCATTGCCGTCAACGCTCTATGTCGAAGGAATCGCCGCAGGCGACGCCACACTGGAGCTGTCGTTTGTAAATGATGATGCTATTTTTGACGAAATAACACTCCATGTGGTCAAAATCGGCTTGCTCCCGGACTTCAACCGCGACCGCAAAATCGATGACGAAGACCAAACTCTGTTGATCACCAAAGGACCGTTCCGATTCTGGGTCAACGACGACGAAGATGATGGCGATGTCGCGGACGATGACAGTGATATTCCCGGCGGCAATGACCCGAATCATGAGGACAACATTGTGAATGGGCGAAGCGACCTATTGGATTTCTTCCCGGTCTGGATCAATGTCGAAAAAATCATTGAAAAACAGCCGCCATATCTGACTTTCCAATTCTGCCTGCGGCAGGATGACTCGGCTCTGAAAGTCGTCTACACCACGCTGTCTCCCGGAAAAGCCGGAGAGTTTCTGACGGCGCCCTGCGCAAATTGTGGCCCGAACCTGGGCCAATCGGCCCATGAGGCAACCACGACGGAGCTTGGAGCCTCAGCGACTTTCCCGGAGTGTTTTATGGATGAATTGGAAAATGGCAACGGAGTGGTGATGGCGGAGGGCGCCGCCACCTCAAGCTCGCCGCTGGTTCTCGAAATCCGAAACGGCGATCATATTGTCTTTGCACGCAAAATGCCCATGTCCCTCTCGGGTGTTGAGGAAATGTTCAGATGGTTGAATTTGCGAAATTGCGCTGGTGGCAGCGTGAACAAGGAGAGCAGCATGGGAGTCCCAGGCAACAATCCGGATGATCCCGAGTTTGGCAAATATTTTATTTTTCTCCATGGATACAGCGTGAATGAGGAGGCAGCCCGGGCATGGAACTCGGAAGTATTTAAACGCTTGCAGCAATCTGGTTCACGTGCGCGTTATGTCGCCGTGGCATGGTACGGCAACGAAAGTCAAATTTGGGGATGGATACCGTTTGCGGGCGGAAAGACTCCGGATTATTATTCCAATGTGGAACATGCGTTTGCCACCGCTTTGCCACTAAAAAATGCTTTGGACAACCTTGGAAATGATAGAGTGGTTGCGGCTCACAGCTTGGGCAATGTTGTTGTGTCAAGTGCCATTAAAGACCATGGCCTTTCAGTATCAACTTATCTCATGTTGAATGCCGCAGTCGCCGGGGAGGCATATAATGGAAATCATGATGCCGTTAATGTGATGAGACACCCTGACTGGAACGGCTATGACAGCCGGCTGTGGGCAAGTTACTGGCACGAATTGTTTCCAGACACAGACGGACGATACGATCTAACTTGGAAAAAACGCTTCTATGGTGTAACGGGCATCAATTACTACAGCTCCCAAGAAGACGTTCTTCAAAATGGCAATGGCTCTCTACCCGACGTCAGTGTGACAGATCCAACCCGCGCGTGGGTTAATCAGGAAATGAGAAAGGGTACAGATCTTCTATGGATTGCCCCTGGAAATGCCGAGGGAGGATGGGGATTTGATACCTATTATTCAATCAATGATGGGGACACATCTCGTATACGTTACCCAGCAGAAACAACTGGAATTACCAATGAACAACTGAAGAGAAATTCATTTTTTTACCGTTTTGACGATTCAGAGCTGTACACGGTGGACGGAGATGCCTTTTCCCGGCAGCCAGCGATACGCAATCGCCTGCTGGCGGATGCGATCCCGGCCCTGTCGCACGCGGTGGGAAGCACTGATGGGATTGGCGGCATAAATTTGGTTGGCTTTAAGAATGGACTCTTTGAGTGGCCAAAAACAGATGGAACAGAACTTTGGCTACATTCCGACTTGAAAAAAGTCGCCTATCCACTGACCTATAATTTGTTCGATAACATTATAATGAATGGGAGTCTGAAATGAAAATCTTTTTTTTCCTTTTTATAGTTTCTGGGTTATCTATAGCAATGGGGCAAACCAGCCGTTTCACGGTCAAAGTGCTTGATCATGAAACGGGCAAGCCACTGTCAGGAATGAAAGTTGGCGGCAGTGTCGGCACTACTATCAAACCAGGATATGGCTGGGGAACAGGCAAAGGCATTCACGTGGAAGGTAAGGAAACAGACACGAACGGCTGTTACACTTTCACCATTGATGGGGGAAATGGCGCATATGGAGCCGAAGTATATGAGCAAAAAGGATATTACAGAATGCTAAGCGGTGGATGGAGATACCAAAAAGCTTCCGGCATCTTCCCCTATCGACGTTACCAGCCTTGGAATCCGATCATTGAACTGAGGATGGTGAAAAAACGCAATCCTATTCCCATGTATGTAATGCAGTATCGCGGCAAAATCCCTGCCACAGAAATCCCTGTCGGCTTTGATTTGCTAAACGGCGATTGGGTTCAACCCTATGGCAAGGGTGAGAACAGCGACATTATTTTTACCTTGCATATCAAAGAACCGCCAAAGGGAGTCACCAAATTTTATCCAGATTACGACTTGGTTGTTTCTTTTCTGCAAAAACACGATGGTATTCAGGAGGTTGTGCAAGAAGAAAAACCCGGACTTGGAAAGAGGGAGTTCCGAATTTTAAATATGTTAACTGCCCCTATAGAAGGATATCAGAATCCATACATACAACATCATTCTGTTATAAAAGTAGGGCCAGAAAATCGCTTGAAAGATTTCTTTTTTCGAATTCGGTCACAAACTCACCCTGATGGTAGTCTGAAAGACGGATTATATGGTAAAATTTACGGTGGTATTGAATGTTCTCCGTTAGTACCCCCATCTGGTTATTTTAGATTCTTTTACTATCTCAATCCCACTCCAGGAGATACGAACCTCGAATTTGACTGCAAAACCACCCTCATGAAAAACGGCATTGCCCCGATCAATCAGCCGTGAAGAATAAAGTGGGCACTAGGTCAAGGACAAAAACGAACGAATTATCAGTAGGTTCAGTGGCCGATGGATCAGGCAAATCTGACTGTCCGACTGTTTGATCAGTCGACTCTGCCTGCGCAAAAAATGGCGGCGTGAATTGCCGCGCAGCGGCAAGACATGCCGCCATTCTGCCTTGCATTTGCATTTGCATTTGCATTTGCCTTTGTCTTCTTCGCGCCTTCGCGCCTTCGCGTGAGGAAAACGCCCACGGCAAGCCGTGGGCCTGGACTTTGGACAATCTTGCACGGACTCCTACGCAACGTCCGGTGCTGATTTTTTCCCTTCCGCCAGCTCGCTTTGCATCAAACGTACCAGATCGCGCAGGGATGGGCGGGTGACCGGGTCGTTTCGCCACCGTTCTCGTGTTGGGAATGCCTCGTTTCGCTTGTCATCGTAGAGTCGTATGCTTGCCAGAAGCAAAGCGGCATAGCAAGCCGACATGAAAGCGGGCACTTTAGCTACTGAATCTTTGTTCCACACCTGGGCTTTGCCAATGCCAAGTATTGCTTTCTGGTCTCGAAAGCTGACTTCGATCTCCCAGCGAAGCAAGTAAGCCCTTATAGCCT
>JAAYYW010000259.1 GCA_012515195.1 Leptolinea sp. | reverse complement strand
GATGAACATCTCGTCAAATTTCAGCCGGTAATTGGCCGCCAGATCACCGGATTCCAGGCGCACAAAGACATTTTCATCGTTTTCCGCGCCGTAAGCGGAAAAGTTCAGACTGCCGGTCCACAGGATGCGGCCGTCAATCACCAGGAATTTGTTGTGCATCAGGCTTTCCCGCCTGTCGCCCAAAACATAAATGCCGGCCTGTTTCATCCGGCGAAGATCGAGCTTTTCCAGCGTGTTACTGTCCACCACCACGCGCACGGCCACACCCCGCTGTGAGGCTGCGATCAACGCGTCACTGATTTCCCTTAAGGTGAAGTTGTACATGGCCACGTCTATCGAATTCCGGGCGGAATCGAAGTCGGAAAGAATCGCGTCAAGCAGCACGCGGGTGGGGGAATGGCTGCCCCTTACCCCGGGATCTGTGAAATACGGAACAACGGAAGAAACCGGTTGTGTCTGTACCGCGGCAGCCGACGGGGTGGGCGGTACTGGCGCGGATGGGGCCTGCACATCGCAGCCGGTTAACAGGATGGCTGCTACAACAGACAGGTTCCACGTGAAAAATCTTCGTTTCTTCACCATGAATGGCAAGTACCTCAATGGGACATAAGAAATTGGAATAGGATAGTCGAAGTATAGTGCATCCGGTGGTTTCCGGATGAAAGAAACCGGAATTAATGGAAGAAATAATTAGAGAGATCGATTGAAAGATGTCCCCACAAACCTTCATAACATGTAGTAACGTTGTAGGGGCGAAGCACCCGGCGTTTCGTTTGCCGTAATAGCAAGATTGATTTCCGGATGCTTCGCCCTTACTGAATTATTATGATTCATATATACTGCCGAATGGGATCAATTGTAACCACACCCCATTTTTCTCTGTTTGTATCGTCAGAGATTATAGTATTATGGTTATTCCGTCAGTTTGCACTTTTTGACTTTTTTGAATATAAACTGATTTGATAAAATAAGGCATTCTTTTTCAAAGAGGGATTCTATGGCGAAATCATCACCTCAAAATTATCCGAGAGTTACTGACTCACATAACCCTTATTTCTCATGTTTGGATGAATCGCAATTAATCGTTCATCCTAGAAAAATTCCCCCCACAGAGGTTACTCGTTTCATTATTGCTGCTATAAAAAATGCAGAAATGAAATCAAGTCGTGAAATTCTAAATGTCCCAGATGGATTGGATAATTTTGACACCAGTATTATCTATAAACGAGAAGGTAAAACACTGTTTAAATATTTTCGGGACTATTGTGGTGATCCAGCAGCAACAGCATACCAATTACTAAATGAACATTACACAGATGTTTGTGTGGAACAGTTTAGATTGCGGACTCTTCAAAAAGAAAGAATGAATTCTGGTTGGAGGTATCAATTTCTTGCATTTGAATGCGCGCGTTCAACCGGTCGATTTAGAAGTGTTTCTGATATTGGGGCAGCTGAAGCAGATTTCAATGCTGAAATTGAGTTTAAGGATACAACAATAAACCCCTTAAGTTTGTATGTATCTGTAAAGAATCGGATGAATACACTGGGAGGGCAAGATTGGCCAAAAGCTATTCAAGCTTTAGAACAAGTTGCAATAAATGATCGTAACAGAAGGGGACCATATTTATGTGTTTTTGGATTGGCAATGGACCAGGGAAAGAAATCCAGGACTATAAAATCAAATTCTAGAACAAAACAACCATATTCAGTTAATACTGAAGTTTGGCTGGCGAATTTTTTCTGGCCATTCTTTGCAAACTACTCTTATGAAGAAATCATGTCATTTGTTTTGGAAGTTTTATTGAAAACTACGAAAGATAAACTATCAATAAAAGTCGTTGTTCCTGAAGAACTAATAGAATCGTTTGGCAATTGTTGCAGAGAACATGGTTTAATTAGCGATGATGGAAAGTTTAATAATCCAAGAAAATTAGTAGAATTTTTCTGCAAAAGATAGAAATGTTAGAATCTTGCGAATTCACGACTACCACAATAAAAATAAACCAATTATCTTGCACTGTGATTTGTGGTGATAGCAGGGAAGTGCTAAAAGATCTAGTAAATTGCGCGAATCTTATAGTCACTTCACCTCCTTATGCAGATGCTAGAAAAAAACACTATGATAGTATTTCACCTGATGAATTTACTGATTGGTTTTTTACATTTCACAACCCATTCTTCAAATCACTATTAGAAGATGGAAGTTTTGTACTGAATATTAAAGATAAAGTAGTAAATGGTGTACGGCACCGGTTTGTTTGGGAGACAATTCAGGCTCTTTCTGAAAACGGCTGGTATGCCATCGATGACTATATCTGGCATAAGACTAATCCCATGCCTGGATATTGGCCTTCACGATTAAGTGATGGATGGGAATACTGCTTTCATCTTTCAAAAACCAAGACCCCCTTTTTTAATAGGGAAGAGGTTAAAAAACCTATTGGAGAATGGTCGAAATCCAGGTTAAAGAACCTCAGTGAAGTTGACCTATCACGGCATAATTCATCAAACGAAAGCGGTTTTGGCAGAGATATCTCAAAATGGGTGGGGAAAAGTGAAGTTTCTCCTACCAATGTTATCGACTTGCCTCTTGTTGGAAAGAATAAGAATCACCCGGCTGTCTTCCCTGTTGATTTACCTTTGTTCTTTATTAAGCTATTATGCCCACCGGGTGGATTAGTGATTGATCCTTTTGGTGGTAGTGGAACGACAGGTATAGCGGCACTTATGGCAGGAAGAAATAGTGTGATCATTGATAATAATCCTGAATATTGTGAAGAAGCTGTTTCTAGAATCCGCAGGGAAATATCCAACGGAAAGGGTTCTGTCTGGTTCCTACCCGGTATTGAAGGATAGACATTATTTGTCTTATAAACTTGGAAAAACCTACCCCAGATCCGGGTACCCGTTCTCGCGGATGATCTCATCCACCCGCGGATAGCCTTTATAAAACCCCCGGTACCGCTCCGGCAGGAGAGCGGCGATCTGGCACATCACCTCTGTAGTGGCCTGCTGCATGGACTCATCACGGTTCTCGCGCGGTATGGGCGGGAGGGTAAAAGCCTTGCCAAACCTCACCGTTATGTCCGGTTTCTGGAATGCCAGGATCCTTTTCATCATATCTTCGCTGCCGGTGATCCCGACGGGAACAATCGGGACTTCAGCCCGCGACGTGAGCAGTTGTATCCCCGGTTTTCCTTCCAGCAATTGCCCCACATGGCTGCGTGTGCCTTCCGGTGCGATCCCCATAACCCGGCCTTCTTTGATCTTTTCAACAGCCAGTCGAAACGCGGAAAAATCAGCTTTTGAACGATCCAACCAGATAACATCCGCCGCTTGAACAATGACGCGGAAGAAAAGGTTGCCATTGTATTCTTTGGCCACCAGCGCGGACATGTCTGACCGCACCGGGTTGGTCAACAGGATGG
>JAAYYW010000258.1 GCA_012515195.1 Leptolinea sp. | reverse complement strand
GAGGTCAAAGGCGGAATCAATCCGCTGCCAATCAGTGAGAGTTGGACCGGGACAATTCCGGCTCGTCCGGATGAACGAGTCCCTTTGACCAAATTGCGTGCAGCAATTGCCCGGCGAATGGTGGATTCGAAGGAGGCGCCGCATTTTTATATAACCCATGAATATGACATGGCGGCTCTGATGAAACTTCGAAAAGAAATGAACGAATTCCTGCCGGATGGTGAGCGTTTCTCAGTTAATGACTTTATCGTTAAGGCGGTTGCGTTAACGTTGAGGCAATTCCCCAATGTTAATGCTTCATTCTCGGGAGATGCGATCATAAGGCATGGTGCTGTCAATATCGGTGTTGCCGTGGCGCTAGACAGCGGTTTGATGACCGTGGTCAGTCGTGACGCGGATGTGAAACCAATGAGGGTCATCTCTACCGAGATCAAAGCGATGGCTGCGCGGGCGAGAGCTGGAAAGGTCAAGCCTGAAGAAATTGAAGGCTCTACGTTCTCAATCAGTAATCTGGGAATGTTTGACGTTGATAATTTTGCAGCCATCATAAATTCCCCTGAAGCCGCTATCCTGGCTGTCTCATCTGTCAAACAGGTGCCTGTTGTTGTTGATGATAGTTTGGCGGTGGGAATGCGAATGAAGGCAACGCTTTCGGCTGACCACCGGGTAACGGATGGGGCTGAAGCCGCTCTCTTCATGCAAAAGCTTGCTCTTTATCTGGAAAAACCGGTCAGTCTAATTCTATAATTTACAGAAAAAACAATAACCGCCGGTTTCCCGGCGGTTATTGTTTTTCTTCAACACTGCCTGTCAATCGATAACTTCTTTTTCAACGTTTTCAGATAATGCTCCCGCATCAGCGGCTGGTTCCAATGCTTTTATCGTATCAGTTTTAGAGACGGAAGGTGGTTCAACTGTAATATTGAACTGGTAAGTCTGACTAACCAGCTCACCGTCAATTTCCTCCTGGATGTCCAGGTAAGGTTTACCTTTGCCGCTCAAAAATATGGTGTAGTCGTTTCTTTCTTCACCCTGACGTTTCATAAGATTTACCATGGCCATTATCATGACCAATTCGCCAAACAGGCGTGCCAATTTTGGATCGCTCTGGGTGAGAGATTGGATCGCTTCTGAATCCAACACATAGGATACAGTTTTGTTCCCCGGGTCTTTAAATACATCTGTCAGGGCTTTTACCAGATCTTGAATGATCTCCTCAGGTTTACGTAAGGTTTGAATTTCCTTAATGGATATTTTCTGCGAGACCTGTAGTTGGGATTGTGAGTAAGTCAATTGAATTGTCATGGGTTTTGACGCATCCATGAAATCAACCCTGGTCAATCCCAGTGATTCGGCTGACATGGTCACATCGAACCGGAACTCTTCTGTACGTGCTTGAAAACTGATATTGCTGTGGGCTTTGATGGCAAGGCTATTGTCTGACCGATAATGAAACTGGGTGGTTGTACTGGTCAGGCTCAATTCGGATAACCGCATGGCCATGGCGAAAGAGGATACACCGGATATTTGCGAACCGGCTTCCAGGGTCTTTTCCTCGTTTATTTCACGGGTTTCAACCGATAAATTTGTAACTGGATTACTTGTCTGTATAGATCCGGAATTCACAGTCGAGGGGGTGATAGTAGAGATTGACATTTCTCCTCCATTCATAGTATCGGTCACAAATTAGATAACCTTTAGGAACTCCTGAGGGAAACCAGTCAAAATGATTACCCGAATATTCATACATCCTGTGTTAAATAAATAGGTTGGCAATAACGCCAACCTATTTTGAAAAAAAAGACCATTTCTAAATTTCTGTCAGATCATGGCATCCGTTCGTATAAACGGGAATAGATGCTTGTGAATTCAGAAATCTGAGAAAGATACCGCCGGGTTTCTTCATAGCGAATGATCTCAAGAAACAGGTCCGGATCCTGGTTGGCCAGGTTGTACCAGATTTGGGCATTCCCCGGACCAGCATTGTAACCGGCCAGGGCAGCCATCATATCGCCGCCGAAATAGTCGCGCTGACGGGCAAGATATCGCGCGCCCAACCGGATACTTACCCATGGTCGGTAGAGATCATCTGCCTTGTAGTTGGCCGGCCATCCCATACCTCCGGCAATTTCCTGTCCGGTGGTCGGCATGATTTGCATGATACCCCTGGCTCCTGCAGACGATTGGACAAAACCCTCGAACATGCTTTCCTGCCGCAGAACACTGAACAGAACAAATGGATGAATATTTTCATTACGGGCTGCCTGAAGAACTTCCTCCCGGAAATATGCCCCGAACCGGATATGGTTAAAATAAACCGGTGCCTTGAGTGTGGAGGAATCGTCAAGACCGGCAAGATCAAGGATCTGCCGGCTGGTGATGATGGCAGAGCGGTATAGCCCCATCTCTAGCAGAGAATCCAACAAACGAAACAATTGTGCGGGGTCTGAGTTATACGCGTTGGTTAGAACCGCCATCTCACGGCTGGCTTCCGCGTAAAGCCCGAGTTCATGGAATTCCCGCGCGCGCTGGAAGTTCAAGTCAGCCGCGATTTGCCCGGGGGATGAAAGGTCGGTATCTGGAGGTAGACTAAATGTCAGGATCACCCAGTTCTCGGCTTCCTTCCGCTCGGTGGAAAGATCGTATCCGAGGTCATACGATGACGAAGCTGACAGGGGAGGCTGGTCTGTCAGCAAGAGCTTCGCTCTTTCGCTGTAATATCCGGTCGGGTCAAGTTGTGCGGCTGTCTGCCACGATAAACGCGCGGCGTTGATGTCGTTCATCATGACCTGTGACTTTCCAGACCAGAAACTAGCTGATGCTTGGTCCGCGGAAAGGGTCGCCAGTGACAGGCTTCTCTGGAATGTGTTAAATGCTCCATTGAAGTCGTTAATACGGTAGCGTGTGATTCCAGCCAGGAACAACGACCGGAATGACTCGGAAAATGTCGGGTATTCGTTGCTGATCCGTTCCCAGGTGTCGATAGCTGACTGATATGACTCCCCGCGTTCATAAATCCGGGCTGCTTCAAACAGAAAGCCAGGAGCACTTGAATCGGCCGGATACAGGCGGACAAATGCGAGCATGGTTTCCGCTGCTTCTTGATAGCGTTCAAGATACGCCCAGAGGGTATAGGCTTTCTCATCCCATGCTTTAAGAAAAAAATCTGTGCCCGCGTAATTGTTGATCAAAAGGTCAAGATCGGCCAGTGCCTCATCATGCAGTTCCATTTCTCTCAAGCCAAGAGCTCTAAGATAGTAGGCAGAGGGATCAACCTCTTCAGCTGATTTGATATAACGGGTAAAGGCATCTACAGCCAACGCGTATTTCTGCATGTTGTAATTGATCGTTCCACGGTGCAATTCATTCACAGGCTGACCTGCTTCCACCAACGCAGCCAGGGCGCTGAAACTGTCATACGCTCTTGGAAAATTCGTGACTGAATCCTGGAACCTCGAGTAGGCTTGCTCAGGCTCATTCATTTCCAGATAAATCTGTCCGAGAAGCAAATTGGCCTGCGATTTGTCATACTCATTTGAGGCTGGATTATCGTAAATGGTTTGCAATTGTCGGATCGCATTGGAAATATCGCCACTGGCGCGTAAGGCTTTAGCTATTTTCAGATCAATTGTTATCGGGCTTACCACCAGACCGGGACTTGTTTCCGCGGTTATGTAGGCATTGATCCCTTCGGTAAACAGGTTCTGGGCTATGTACGCGTCTCCGACTTTTTCCTGCACATGGAAGTCAAGTATGCCCGGACGGCGTTCAAGGTACTTTGTGTAGTGGATCGATGCGTCCGCCGGTTGTTCGAGAATGGTGCTGATCTCGCCCAGTAAGAACTCGCCCATGGCAGCTCGCGGACTGTCAGAATAGTTCAGGGTAAGTTCAGTTAAAGTAGTATTAGCCCGATTCCAGTCATCATTCTTGAAATGAGTTAAACCTTCTCCATACAGGGCAGCTGCCCGTGTTTCGTCATCTGATGCTTGCTGATATGCAGCCTGGTATTGGGCAACAGCCTGATCAAAGTCTCCCTCGAAGAGCAATCTGTCGGCTTCATGCAACCGGACAACAGGCAACGGGGTAGGGGTTGGGAGTGGAGTCGCAGTTGGTTCTATGACCGGAGCTGCCGGGATGTATTCCGGTGTTTCTGTTGCTCCTGCCAGTAGTTTCAGTGGATTGGAAGATGTTTTGCACGCGATGATGGTAAGAGCCAGCATAGCAATGGACAACGCGATTTGTTTTTTCATGATTGGCTTATACCGGAATACTGTTACCATGTCAAATGTGAAGAAAGCAAAAATTTCAAAAAAACCCTTATGTATTTTACCTTCTACCGTTCTTTTTCCCAAACACACCGGATTGATTTAATGGATAATAGAACAGAATACAAATTATAACGGTCATAAAAAAACGGAGTATGACATGGGTAAGATAATTAATCTGGATACTGCCACAAAACAGATCCTGGACCAGGTAAAAATTGCCATCCTGATTATTGACCCCCAAACAGGCAATATTCGATACGCTAACCCCTCAGCATGTGATTTTTATGGTTATTCCGCAGATCAGTTTCTCGCCATGAATATTGGGCAAATTAATCCAAGATCACTGACTGAAATTCTTAAAAATTTACAGAATGCCTATTCGGGAAGAAATGAATATTACAGCTCCATGCATCAAACGGCCACGGGTGAGAACAGATATGTGGGTATTTATACCGGTCCCTTTGATTCTGGAAATGAGCAATTGCTGATAGTCCTTATTCATGATGATTCTGCCAACAAAGAAGCTGATGACCGGTTGCGTTCCTTATCCCAGGCTGTTGAACAAAGTCCAGCGACAATTGTAATTACGGACAGAAAGGGAAAGATCGAGTACGCCAATCCTGAATTTACTCAAACGACGGGTTATTTGGTGGAAGAGGCTTTGGGTAAGGATCCCGCCATTCTCAAAACAGGTGAGGGAAACCGGAAGGAAATCGGTGAAATGTGGCAGACCATTCTTTCCGGAAAAACCTGGCGCGGAGAATTCTGTAACAGAAAAAAGAATGGTGATATCTACTGGGAAAGCGCCTCCATTTCACCTGTTTTCAGTGAAGAGGGGGTAATTACAAAATTTGTGGCAGTAAAGGAAGATATCACTGAAAAGAAACAAATGATCGGAAAGATGGAAGAATCGCTGCGATTAAATCAGGCGATTCTTGATAGGTCTCCGATCGGGATCATAATCTATAAAGCTTCCGGAGAATGCATCCATGTAAATCCGGCGGCAAGAATTATTGTTGGAATTCCAACTGAAATCTTATTGAATCAGAATTTTCGGGATTTGGATACCTGGAAAGAATCTGGTCTATTTGATATCGCTGTCGAAGCCATTGAAAAAGGCGAGACAATCTCTTCCGAATTATCGTATGTTTCCACAAAAGGCAAAGAACTCTGGCTGTATAGCGTATGTACGCCTTTCCAGGCTGGTGAGGAAACTCACTTGATGTATATGTTTGAAGATATTACAACACGTAAACGATCTGAAACGGAATTAAAAAAAACCAGTGATGAATTAGCTTTATATGTCAAGAGACTGGAAGAAAGAGACAGGGAAGCAACTGGATTACGGGAAATGAGTGAAACGCTTCAAGTATGCAACCATCTGAATGAAGCTCTTGATGTTGTCAAAAACTTTGGAGAGCGATTATTTCCGGATTCCAACGGGACCGTTTTTCTTTCAGATCAAACGCAACATATGGTTGAATCCGTATGTTTCTGGGGATCAGAATTATCTGGTGAGCCAATTTTTACGTATGATGAATGCTGGGCTTTACGACGAAATCAAATCCATGTGGTGGAATCAATATCAAAAGATCTGCTTTGCGGCCATATGCCACGCATGTTCGATGGCAGCTATGTCGGATTTCCAATGGTAGTTTCAGGAGAAATGATAGGTCTCTTACATATAGAATGGCCTGAGAAACACCAGATAGATTTGGAAACGAGAGAATTTATTCAAAATGTGGGTGAACTTATCTCACTTTCTATTTCCAATATCCGTTTGAGGGAAACTTTACGCAATCAGTCCATTCGTGATCCACTGACAGGTGTGTTCAATCGCCGGTTTATGGAAGAAACCCTGGAACGGGAAATCCCCAGGGCAACACGGAAGAACGCCAACATAGGGATCATGATGATGGATATAGACCATTTTAAGAAGTTTAATGACACATACGGTCATGAAGCCGGTGATGTTGTATTGCAAAAAGTCACCCGGCTGGTGCAATCTGTGATCCGCAAGGAAGACATATTGTGCCGGTATGGGGGAGAAGAATTCATTGTTATTCTTCCCGACGCAAATCAAGAAATTACGTTGCAGAGAGCGGAAAAGATCAGACAAGAAATAAGCGGATTGAACCTCGAGTACGATAAACAATCGCTGGGTTCGATAACCATATCAATAGGAGTAGCAAACTTCCCGGAAAATGGCAGTCTGGGGGACGATGTTATCCAGGCTGCAGACAAAGCGTTATATCGGGCAAAGGAGGGCGGCCGCAACAGGGTTTGTGCGGCTTGATTATGTTTAATCCATGATTTACGTTCAGGCATGATATACTTGCGCCGCATGGCACGCTCTCGCAGAGGGCGTATTCGCATGCGTTATATCAACCACGCAAGTTAAGAGGTTTCACATGACCATTCTCTGTACCGGGTCAGTTGCATACGATTACTTGATGAGTTTCCCCGGTTATTTTCGGGATCACATTATTCCCGAAAAACTGGAAACCATCAGCCTGTCGTTCCTCGTCGATTCAATGGTGCGGCAACGCGGTGGTGTTGCTCCAAACATAGCCTATAATCTGGCTTTACTAGGTGAAAAACCCCGGCTTTTGGCAACAGTGGGTGAAGATTTTGAAGAGTATCGTGCCTGGCTCGAAGAACATGGCGTTGAAACAAAATATGTGAAAGTTATCCCGGGAAAATATACAGCTTCCTTTTTTGCCAATACCGATAAATCGAACGCGCAAATAGCTAGTTTTTATGCCGGAGCCATGGCAAACGCGGCTGAATTACGCATCCGGGATGCTCATATGGAAGATATTTCGCTGGTTGTCATATCCCCCAATGATCCGGGGGCTATGGCTCAGTATGCGGCCGAATGCCGGAAACTGAAAATTCCCTATTTATACGACCCCAGCCAGCAGATCATCCGCATGGATAAAGAGACTCTGCGCAAGGGAGTTGCTGGAGCAGACAGCCTTTTCTGCAATGAGTATGAATTCGAACTTTTACAGAAAACAACAGAACTAAAGGCCGGCGAAATCCGTGAAAAAGTCCGCTTTATGGTGATCACCCAGGGAAAAGACGGCGCGTTGGTATACGCGGATGGCAAGAAATTTATCATTCCGGTTTTCCCACCGATGCAGATCATTGATCCGACGGGTGTCGGCGATGCTTTTCGTGGAGGTTTTCTTCGCGGAATGTCATTACAACTAGACTGGCAAAC
Source organism: Leptolinea sp. (assembly GCA_012515195.1). GTDB lineage: Bacteria > Chloroflexota > Anaerolineae > Anaerolineales > Anaerolineaceae > Leptolinea. Next base: position 7,165 of record JAAYYW010000258.1, on the reverse strand, counting down.
CTGTGGACAGATGGGTTCGCTGGCGGCTGCTTATTGCCTAGAACGGCGTGGAACACAAAATCACACTTATACACCGGCGGAATTCGTTGAGCGGTATAGAGAACAATTTGATGACCAGGGTGCGCTGGATGCCCTGCTGAAAAGCTGATTTATTTTTGGAGGAAATGCATGTCAAATTATGATGTTAAAGATATGAGCCAGGCAGAAGGTGGCCGACGACGTATCGAGTGGGCCGAACGAGAAATGCCCGTGCTCCGTTCCATCCGCGAACGATTCGAAAAGGAGCGTCCGCTGGCGGGTGTTCGCATGTCTGCCTGTTTGCACGTTACCGCTGAAACCGCCAACCTGGCCCGCACGTTACAGATTGGTGGGGCCGATCTGGTTTTGGTGGCATCCAATCCTCTTTCGACACAGGATGATGTTGCAGCTTCCCTGATCACCCATTTTGAGATCCCTGTTTTTGCCATCAAGGGCGAAGACAACGCTACATACTACAAACATCTGAAAGCCGCCATTGACCATAAACCCCAGATCACCATGGATGATGGGGCCGATCTGGTTTCCACCCTGCACAAAGATTTTCGGGATCTGCTTCCGGATGTTCTGGGGGGGACAGAAGAAACCACGACCGGAGTTATCCGACTGCGTGCCATGGCTGCCGATAAGGCACTCTCCTTCCCGGTAGTGGCTGTTAATGATGCCATGACCAAACACTTCTTTGACAACCGTTACGGAACAGGTCAATCCACCATCGACGGCATAATCCGTGCGACCAATGTACTGCTGGCCGGAAAGACGTTTGTCGTGATTGGATATGGCTGGTGTGGCCGTGGATTGGCCAACCGCGCGCGCGGTATGGGCGCCAATGTAATTGTCACTGAAATCGATCCCATGAAAGCACTGGAAGCCGTTATGGATGGTTTCCGTGTCATGCCGATGCTGGAAGCTTCCAAGATCGGTGATTTCTTCTGCTCTGTAACCGGTGACATCAATGTTATAGACGAAGCGCATTTCGCTGTTATGAAGGACGGCGCTATCGTTTCAAATTCCGGACATTTCAACGTTGAGATCAATATCCCGGCTCTGGAAAAGATGTCTGTTTCCAAAAAACTTGTTCGTCCATATGTTGACCAGTACGAAATGAAAGACGGTCGCCAGATCCATATTCTGGGTGAAGGTCGTCTCATTAACCTGGCTTCTGCCGAAGGTCACCCGGCGAGTGTTATGGACATGTCCTTCGCCAACCAGGCTTTGTCATCCGAATTTATGATCAAAAACCATGACAAACTTGAGAACACTGTTTACAGCGTTCCCGAAGAGATCGATCGTGAGATTGCCCGCTTGAAACTGCTCTCGATGGGTGTGGTTATTGATAAACTGACTGACGAGCAGGTGAAATACCTGAACTCCTGGCAGGAAGGCACCTAAACCTTAATTGCCGGCCAATATGGCCATGTTACCAAGAGCGCTCCAGGATGCAAGGAAGACCTGGAGCGTTCTTGTGTAATACCGGCCATTATCTGATAGATAGACAATATCAGGTGTATAACCTGTCACAATCACCGAGTGCTCATAATAGGCAACCGTAGTGATATTCCCCAAAGAATCTTGGTAGGGTATTGGTGTGCCGGGTACAGTGTTATAGATCACCCAGGCAATTACCGGCCGACCGGATGCGATTTCAAATCGAATATCATCCCACGAAAAACCCTTGCCTGAACGGGCGGTAACGCCGAACTGATTCAACAGGTTGGCAACAGGATCAGCATGGACCCCGTATGAGTTGGGAGGCAACTGACCTTGCATACCGTCGTACCGGCCGACAAAACCCAGGTCAGGATTGTCTGAATTGGGCATACGGCCTAAAAATTCATTTTCATCGATTGAAACACCAAAAAACGCCGCCCAGTCAACGGCTGTCCGGGCTTCACAGTCTAGCGTGAACCATTGTGGATAGCTAACAACGCCGTCGATATAATAACTTTCCGGCAGGGAATCCGGTATGGGAACCGGCACTGTTTGCGGTGGAAGTGGTGGTTCGACCACCGTCACAGGTTCCGGTTCGGATGTTGGCTGTAACCAGGGAATGCTGATTGAAGTGGGGAATCGAAATGGGAGAAAAGGCGTTTTGGTGGGATTGACCACCGGAGCGCTCGGCCCTTCTGGAAGCCCGGCGGCTTGAACAACAGGCTGATTCTGTTGGGCCAGACTCTTATCGATATTCTGTATTGTCAACCAGGCAGCGATGACGATACATACAGTGGTCATTAATAGGCTGGCAGCAATTATTAACCACTGCCAGGACTTGATCTCGTTCACGTGCTTATTTTACCCGTTTTATGAGACGGGTGATGGTGCAACCCGCGGAATGACTTCAATCTCAATGAATATAGGATCGCCAAAGGGTTTGGAATCGGGAGTGTAAGCCTGCCATGCTGAGCGATGTTTTCCACCTTCATCAGGTGCTGTAAATAGAATCCGGATTGTTGCCTGATTGCCCGCGAGAGCCGGAATAAGTGATAGTTCTGTGTCTGCACCCATCGGATCGCCGCCAGACAGGCGCAGTGTGTATCGGCTATTCCAGTTACACGTACCCTGGTTTTCCACAAGCCAGCGTTTGTCTATCTTTTCACCCGGAGAGAAAATGGCTCCATCTGGAATGGTGATGTCCTGAATATAAGCCAGCAGGTTGCTGCAATTGTCATCTTCTGTGAGAACAACAGCAGGCGCATCCGGTGCGCCGGTAGGATCCAATATAGGAGTGGCTGTTTCCTCCTGTGATGGAGGTATGAACAGCTCTGCCGTTTCAGTAGGAGGCGCCATGACATTACAGGCGCCCAGCACCCAACAAAAAAATAAAATCGGCAGATGCCTTTTATTCGTCCTGATCGGAGCTATTTTCCGCATCACCATTTAATGCCAGGGGGAGGTCTCCTCCCATTGCCCTCTGTCTGACTGCGATATCAATCTCGTTTGACAGTTCAGGATTTTGCATCAAGAAATCCTTGGCGTTTTCACGTCCCTGTCCCAACCGAATATCACCGTAAGAGAAGAATGCCCCCCGTTTGGTAATGATCTCCAATTGGGTTGCCAGGTCAATGATGTCTCCTGCTTTCGAAATGCCCTGGTTGTACATAATGTCAAATTCCGCGGTGCGGAAGGGCGGGGCTACTTTGTTCTTTACAACCCGAACACGGGTGCGATTACCGGTGATTTCCGCACCAGATTTGATTTGCTGAATACGTCTGGTATCCAGTCGAACTGAGGCATAGAATTTCAAAGCCAATCCACCCGGTGTGGTTTCAGGATTGCCGAACATGATACCTATCTTCTGGCGTAACTGATTGGTAAAGACCATGGCAGTTTTGGTCTGGCTGATCGCGCCGGAAAGTTTGCGTAATGCCTGTGACATGAGACGAGCTTGCATACCCATGGAGGCGTCACCCATATCACCTTCGATCTCCGCGCGCGGAACAAGGGCGGCAACCGAGTCGACAACGACAAGATCAACCGCTCCTGACCTGACTAGAGTTTCGGCGATTTCGAGTGCCTGTTCACCGGTATCCGGCTGAGAAATAAGGAGATTATCCAGGTTGACGCCGCAATGAGCCGCATAAACGGGATCCAACGCGTGCTCCATGTCAATATACGCCGCGGTGCCTCCCATCTTCTGAGCTTCTGCAACAATGTGCTGACAAATGGTTGTCTTACCGGATGATTCCGGCCCAAATATTTCGGTTATCCGGCCGCGAGGGATACCGCCAATACCGAGAGCGATATCCAAGGAGAGAGACCCGGTGGGAATGGCTTCAATCGTCATGTGATGGGCTTCACCCATGCGCATAATGGATCCTTCACCATACCGTTTGGTGATGTCCGATAGTGCTTTTTCTAAAACCGCACGCCGGGCTTCATCCATAGCGGAGGGCATGGGGATATTACCGGTTTGGTCATTCGCGCCAGATTTTCGGGCCATTTTCTTCTCCTCGTTGGTGATTGTTTCAGTATAGCATTATTGTTCTAAAAGTCAAGAAATAAGGCGTGAGTTTCGCTTTTGCGGATAGTCACCTTTAAAACGAGTATTTCATGGAACTGGCTAATTTCCATACGATGACTGAAGACAATGAAGCCATTGAACCAACAAGTCATCCGGCTGGTCTGGTACGGCAGCGACCACCGGAATGATTTGCGCATACGGATCAAGCCCATCAATGGCGATTTCTTTCATCTTATTATTCAACCAACGAGCCGGCAGCCAACCGATGGCAACCGGATTGTTCGACAGGGCTTCAGCCAGATTGGCGGGAGCAGGAGCAATGAATGTGCGATGAATATTACTTGCCGGGTACGCGGCTGATAAACTGGCAATTTCGGCATGAATATCTGTCCCCGGGGTATAGTGCCAGGCTTCAATAAAGCGTCCGGAGATTGTCTCTCCGGTTTTACAATCCGGGCATAACTGTTCTATCGCTTCGTCCCAGGTTTCGAATCCGGCTCGATAGAGAAGGAAAGCCTGTCCAACCGTCAACCTATCGATTGGGTTATCGGTGTGAGCGGCAAAAACCAGGCGGTCATAACCAAGGCGGAATGTTCGCATTCCTTCGGGTACTTTCCTGTCACCCCACAAAAGGGAAACATCGGCATTTGTTTTTCCCATTTCTGATGCGGGTTTCTCTTCCAACAGGATGTTCAGCCGGCCCGATTGAAGAGCGCATGCCTGAATTGCCGGTGACAGGTAATCCAGGGTAGGTGATAGTTCGACTCGAACAGAGGTCTTTCCGGCAAATTCATTGGTATTGGTTGATGTACAACCGCCAAGAATAAGCAGGAAGATCAAAGCCCAAAGAGTAAGGAATTTACTGGATAAAGGAGACAATCAGTACAAAAGCTCCAAGAATGGCACAATAGATGGAAAAAACAGATAGTGGGTGTTTGTTCAGGAATGATAACAGCCATTTTATTGATAGATATCCAACAATAGCTGCTGCCAATGTTCCGGACAGAATGGCTGGCAGGAAAGATGTAAGGTTGGAAACATCGCGAAGGTCAAGCGCGCTGTAAAGCCCGGCCGCCAGCATAATCGGGATGGACATTAGAAAGGAAAACTTCGCGGCATCAGCCCGTTTTAATCCCCTGAAGAGGCCGATTGAAATTGTGGCTCCCGAGCGGGAAATACCGGGAAAAATAGCCAACGCCTGCCCCAGACCTATCAGAAGCGCGTCCAACCAGGCAATCGTAGTGAATCCGCGTTCCTTACGGCCGGCACGTTCTGCGGCCAGCATTAATGCCGCAGTTACCAGCAATAGAATGGCAACTGCTCGCGGGTTTTTAAACGCAGCTTCGACCAATGGTTTGACGGTTATACCGGCCAGTCCGCCCGGGATCGATGCCAGGATGATAAGCCATCCCATTCTTGACCCATCTGTGGCAAATGGTTTTCGTTCGATGATACCTTTGACAAAATCGATCACTATGTTTACAAGGTCTTTCCAGAAGAACACAACGACTGCGACCAACGTACCAAGTTGCACAAGCACGTCAAAAACAAAAACCTGCTCTTCAGGAAATGTCCACCCGAGGAGATAGGGAACTATCACAAGATGAGCGGAACTGGAAACAGGAAGGTATTCGGTTAATCCCTGGACAATACCCAGAATGATGGCTTGAAAAATTGTCATATTTCCTCAGAGTTTTTCATGTTTGGGATGATTGTACTGCGATAAGAAATCCTCCGCGAAGGTATCAAAGCGGTTTCCTATGATCGCTTCACGACACAGACGGACAAGGCGCAAAAGTGTATACAGATTATGGATGGATATTAGTGTTGATGCCAGCATTTCGCGTGCCGAGATCAAGTGACGGATGTAGGCGCGGGTAAAGTGCTGGCATGTATAGCAGGCACAGGTTTCATCTATTGGTCGAGGGTCTCTCGCGTTGGCCGCGTTTAACATATTTACCCGTCCACGTAACGTCATAGCTGATTGGTGACGGGCAAGCCTGGTAGGCAGGACGCAGTCAAAAATATCAATTCCCCGGCGTATGCCGTTCACCAGGTCTTCCGGAGTACCGACGCCCATCAGATATCGCGGTTTATCCTGTGGCAATAATGGACAAACCGCATCTAACACGGCATGCATCTCGTCCTTACTTTCTCCAACAGATAAACCGCCGATGGCAAGTCCATCAAAGGGCTGCCTGGCCGTCCACTCCGCGGACTTGATGCGGAGATCTTCAAACACGCCGCCTTGAACGATGCCAAACAGTGCCTGATCATCGCGGTTTTTTGCCTGCAGGCAGCGCGAAGCCCAGTTTGTGGTGCGCTCCAGCGCCTGTTCATTGTAAGCCCGGTCATTGGGTGGGGCGCATTCATCAAACGCCATGATGATATCGGCGCCTAATTTCTGTTGAATATCAATGGATTTTTCAGGGGTCAGGCGGTGCATCGACCCGTCGATGTGACTCTTGAATGTCGCGCCATCTGCATCAATCTTCCGGATTCCAGCCAGTGAAAAAACCTGGAATCCGCCCGAATCCGTAAGGATCGGCCCCGGCCACTGCATGAATTCATGCAGTCCGCCCATTTCTGACACTAAATCTTCTCCAGGCCGCAGGTACAAATGATATGTATTGCTTAGCACCAGTGATGCGCCCAACTCCTGTAGCTGCACGGGGGTGACTGATTTCACCGTAGCCTGTGTTCCTACCGGGGCGAAGATGGGTGTGGGAATATCTCCATGAGGTGTGTGGTAGACACCCGCCCGGGCCAGTCCATCCTGTGAAATTAGTGAATATGAAAACCGGGAAGACATTGACATTTAACTAAGTAGTTTCCTCTGTTTTGAGGCTGGATTTGGATTATACCTGATTGAGTGCTTGCGTTATATCACCCGTGTGGATATACTACCGCACATGATAATCAATGAACATACCGATTGGCTTGAAATTGATTTAGGCGCATATAAGAAAAATATCCAAAAAATGAAAGAAATCACCGGGAGACCGGTTATGCCTGTTATCAAGGCCAATGCTTATGGCCATGGCCTGGCTGAGGTTGCCCGGGCGGCATTTCAGGGTGGAGCGGCAATTTGTGGAGTGGCTCGGACGGAGGAGGCATTCCGTATCCGGCGTAAAGGGATCCGCGGCAAGATTTTGGTGCTGGGTGGAG
>JAAYYW010000257.1 GCA_012515195.1 Leptolinea sp. | reverse complement strand
TAGGTCTGGATTCTTTTCGTTGACAATTTTTAACGCGCGGGAGGTTGCTTCATTAATCAGGTCTTCCAGCAAAACAACCGTGCCATCACGCGAAGACATGGTCACGTTTCCCGGTAAATTAACAATCTCATAAGCCAGGTGATAACATTTCTTTGCAAACTCATAACCCATTAATTCCAGGGTCTTGTATATCTGTTGAAGATACAGAGCCTGTCTGACATCCACAACGTATATGGACTGTTCAAGGTTGTATTGCTCAAACTTTTTGACTGCAAGTGGAAGGTCTTTTGTGGAGTAGAGCGAAGTCCCATCAGAACGCAATACAACAAGAACCCGATATTTTTCCTTAGTTCCGGCCAGCTCGTCGAGTGGAACGATCACGGCGCCATCTGGGCGTTCATCACGGGCAATGCCCATTTTTATCATCCGCTCAACAAATTCCTTGCCTGAATGTTCCACTTCGCTTTCATAATAGTAATGGTCGAATGGTACTCCGAGTGTCTGATATATCTGGTCAAACCCCTCCAGGGACCATTGCCGCGTTTGTTTCCACAATTTTTCAAGTTCAGGGTCATTGGCGTCCCATCGGGCAAACAATGCTCGAACCTGTGGTTCCGCATCCGGATCATCATTAAACCGCCGATCAGCTTCTGTATATAAATCAGTCATCCAGCGATAACGGTCTTCACCGGGTTGCTCATTCTTGTGAAATGTCAGATAATTCCACATCCATTTAATAACATGCAATCCTATATCGCCAATATAATTCGCCCGGACAACATCATATCCGGCAGCCGATAGGATATTACAAACTGAATTACCCAGGATCACATTTCGTAAATGTCCCACATGGAAAGCTTTGTGTGTATTCGGTTGCGAGAATTCGACCACCATCCGTTTGTCAAGGGATTCACTTAGGCCAAATTTCTCGCGGTCAGAGAGGACTGTGCCTATTACACGATTAGCGAAGTTGAAAGACGAGAAATACAGATTCAGGTAGCCTTTGACGGCTTCGACCTTTTCAAAACCAGCAGGTGGAGAGCCATCAGGTTGAAGTACAAAAAGAGCGACATCAGCAGCCATTTCACCTGCCCGCTGATTTACATTCCCACCCTTCCCTTTTCGGGCTTCCATGGCAGCTGCCTGGAAAAATGACATGGATATTCCCCAGTGCCCACTGAAAGGGATCCAGTTCCATTGAATGGTTGTTACCGGCAGATCCAATTTTTTAAAGTATTCAAAAATGTGCTTCTCGACGTTTGTCTGTTCAGTTTGAAACATATTGCATCCGATGGTTTCAGAATAAGGACACACAAACCGCTGAAATCAGCGGTGCTTTGGGATTATAACACTTTCAACACTCGCCTGTGTCGCTCAGCAGGGACACCAGGGCTTTATGGCTTACAGAGCCTGCCAACACGAAAAGCGGGAGGGTTTCCTCCCGCTCCTGTTTTTCCTAAAAGAGCTAACGCAGATCAGGCAGCCTGGACAGCGTTAAGCCGTTTCATCAGGCGGCTCTTGCGGCGCGCAGCATTATTCCTGTGAATAACACCTTTTTCGGCCGCTTTATCCAGCGCGCTGATCGCGGTCTTTACGGCTTCCGCTGATTCGGGATTCCCATCGACAATAGCCTTGTCAGCTTTTGCGATATAAGTACGGGCAGCTCCACGGAAAACGCGATTGCGAAGGCGTTTCTTTTCATTCTGTTTATTGCGCTTGATTGCAGACTTAATATTTGCCAACTTCGTCCTCCAAAAATAATCCTTACAGTAGCAAGGTGCAATTTTACCAGATACTGAAAAAAACTCCAAGGGTATTATCAATCATTTCAAGCTGGTATACGATCCCTTTAGTTGTATCTATGTTGATACCAGTCCCAGCTAAGATACCACAAAACACGAGTCGTATATAATTGATATATGTGTTTTTCGAAAAATCTTAAACAGATGTATTACCAGTGAGCCTTTTGATAATATTGGAAGATTTCATAGAGAATACAAATCAATTAAGAAGGAGAAAAAATGGGTACCAAAGGTCGTCAAATAGTTGGAATGGATGTTGATGAATTAATTAAGCTTCTCAACAAGGCTTTGGCGGATGAGTGGCTGGCATATTACCAGTACTGGATTGGAGCAAAGATCGTCAAAGGGCCCATGAAAGACGCCGTTGCCTCTGAACTCGTTTTACACGCGACTGAAGAGTTGGCTCACGCCGATCTGCTGGCAGCACGAATTGTCCAGCTGGGTGGTACACCGATCATTGAGCCCAAGGAATGGTTCAAACTTACCAACTGTGGGTATGATGCCCCTACCGATCCATTTGTTAAACAGATACTGGCTCAAAATATCAAAGGTGAACAGTGCGCGATTGATGTTTACCAAAAGTTGCAGCTTCTGGTCCGCGATAAAGATCCGGTAACGTACAATATGGTCCTGACGATCCTCGCGGATGAAGTTGAGCATGAAGAAGATCTCCAATCACTGGATGAAGATCTCGATTCCATGATGATGCGGAAATAATCGATTCCAGATCAATAATCCTGATATAGAAAAACCCGAAGAAAAGACCGGATGGAAAATCCATCCGGTCTTTTCTTTACTTCTGAAATTCATTCAACTTTTTGGTTAAGGCTTCGATCTCTGATTCCAGCCAACCCTTTCGGTTTTCCAGATAGGTCATCTCTTCCTCCGGAGAAATCTCCTGAGAAAAAAATCCCCGTCCGAAGCCAAAACCACCCCGCCGGAAGAAACGCCCTCGTCCAAAAGCCCCACCCCCTCCACAGGGGCCCATTCCCCTGCCATTTGGTCCAGTTCCGAACGGACCTGTTCGATCAAATCCAGGCATGTTTACTCCTTTCTTGATTACTTATCTATTGCGGAAATTCCGCCGTCCACGACGAAACCCAAATAATCCATTTCCCACAGCGCGCCATAGACTTCGCCCCCAACTAAACGGCCATGACCCTGCTGTAGATGGCAATGAAGTGTTTTTCACTGGTGTTCCCACCGTTGAACAGCTTCCCATTCCTCTTCCTGTACGCGAACCCAAACCCTCAGGACCTGTACCATTTCTTGCTGGCATGTGTTTCTCCTTTCTCCTTATCTAATTCTTGTCCGCAAGATGTGAATAAGATCTTCCGCTTTCTCTAATTCCTTCATCCAATTTTGTGTGACAAGTTTTCCATGCTCCGTAATTCGATAAATCCTTCTGGGTGGTCCTTGCGTAGCTTCAGGTTCCCAGTCAGAAGTGATCCAGGTCAGCATTTCCATATCCCGCAATATTTTATAAACCACACTGGGATGAATGGTTTTTATTCCAAGATCAGTAATTTCGGTTAATAATAAATAACCATGTTTTGGTTTTTCCTGCAATAAAACGAGCAAGGCTGGTTCCAATATCGAGAGGATGATCGGTGAATGACGTTCAATCTCCGATCTATTCGCTCCCATTGCCCAACCTCTACCATGTCTGGGCATCGCATCTCTCCTGTTTCAGTTCTAGTTTTACTTTAGCACGCTATTCTATTTAATACAATAGGTTTTATTAGAATATCCTCTATTCTTCTAATAATATTAGTACTTTCCAAGAAATTCCGATGTATACTTACCATAATATTGGGATAAAAACCTTATCCCTCCAAAAATCTTCCGGTCAACCGGAGGTTTTATACAAATATTCGAAATTGACTAGTATGGAGAAATTATTATGAAAATTGCAGTAATCACTGATGATGGAAAGCTCATTAGCCGCCATTTTGGCCGTGCCCCATATTATCTTATTTGCACGATCGAAGATGGGAAAATCATCGCTAAAG
>JAAYYW010000256.1 GCA_012515195.1 Leptolinea sp. | reverse complement strand
TGTACGATGGAACATTTGTGTGCATATATACAAATGATTTTTGACGGGAGGCATCCAAAAGCATTTCTTGCTTTTCTAATACAAATTCAGAATGATCCTGATCATAGAAACCTATATCAAACCGAAACTCTCCTATTAAAATTGCTGATAGCAGGTGACTATATGGGGGAGCGCTAAACCTGGGTATATAGTCGTCGTATTTTGGTGTAAGCCCGCGGAACATGAAATCGTAAGGGAAAATGCCATATGTTTGATATCCCATCTCCTTGAAAAGGCGGATTACTTTTCCGTCCCCGGAAACAGTAGAGTTGAGATCACCTTCGATTTCCATGGATGCGTTCAAAACGCGTCCCATCGAACGCATTGTGTCGGCGAATAATGAATATGTTTGGGGAAAAAGCGTAAAGCCTAATTCGCGCAGGTATTCTTCCTGTTCTGAATTATCGATTCCATATGCAGTCATTGTTTCACTTGATACATATGCATCATACAGCAACAGATAAACATTCGGTTTTCTCAGCGGTTGTTTATTCCCAACAGCTGTAATCAGTTCGAAATCAGAAGGGGAATTTAGATATGTTTCGTTGTCACTTGATTGAAAAACAGATAATTGCATTAAGAGTGTTGACAAAAAGAAGGCTAGTACGGGTAAATAAAGGCCCCATTTATTTTTCGGGTTGTACAAAAAGAAGGTGATAAGAAAAACACAGGCGAAAAACAATAACTGGATTTTTAGACTACCTTTACCAAGCCAGGAAAAATTCTTGCTCAATATGGCCATATAGGAAATCATAAATGCGAAGGTTGTCCCCATCATTTTCAGGACTCGTGATGAACCAACACGACTGAGAAGCCAGGGTATTAGGATGATCAATAATCCGGAAAGGAGAAAAAAGATACCAAGTATGATTATTACATCATAGGCAGATAACAAATCCTGGTTATTAAGGATGTACTGGATGACGGGAGAGAGGGGGAGAAGAACTAGAAAAAGATCAGCTGCGTCTATTCCATCCATAGGAGACAAAAAATCGTGTAAGGCGAATTTCCCAGATCGGAGAAGCAAAGTAAAGACCGATAAAGCAATAAACAATGTAACCAGCAGTATTACACTAAACCTATCTGCAAAGACTGAGTTGACACCTTTGGGAAGATAGCTATGTGAGTAATACGAAAAGGAAACACAGAGCACAAACAGTAAGAATATGGGAATTAAAAAATGGGAAAGATAGTTTTTTGCTATTTGCTTGTTGCCAGTGAGGGATTTTGTTATTGAAGTAAACATTCTTTTCATGTTTTTAGGTTTCTTTTCATCTATGATCTAGAGAAGATCAATGAGATTGAGTGGACACGCAATAATAAACATTCATAATATCAATTATCGTTGATCAAAGTTACATGGCATTTTATTACTGAAATTGTTATTTCTGGGAGATTCTTAAGAATAGGGGCATATTGACAATCATTGTTTCTCGATTTTCAGACCGGGATGATAGTAATCAACTTCAATCCGGTCGAGAGGATCATGTCCGGTGCGATCGATATATAGTTTGACGGCTGACCAGGTGCGAAAATAAGACAAAAGTAAAGGCAGATCCCATTCCACCGTGATCGAAAATGAATTCGGGCTCACCAGTTCCGTGAAATGCAAATGTATATCCCTGTAACCGGACATAAGCAACCGGTTCCCTTCAGCCCAGTAAGGGTCAATTACTCTGCCAAGTTTCTCGTTGATTATAGAATCGATTTCCGGGTTTATTTGCGGAAAACCGTATCCCCATATAGCCAGTAAACCACCTGGTTTTAGGACGCGATTGACCTCCGAGAAGAATGCATCGCGGTTGAACCAATGAACAGCCTGTGCCACTATAACCAGATCAAATGATTTGGCAGGAAACGCTGTTCTTTCAGCCGGCATAACCAGATAATGTACCCGGGGATGTGTTGCTCGGTTGTGAATTTGTTCCTGGCTGATATCAGTGGCAATTACTCTAGTAAAGAATTTTGCACAGGAGCAGGCAGCCTGACCTGTACCCGTACCACAATCCCAAGCGAGGGAGTGATCCTTGGAATTCTTTGCGAGGTATTCAAAAAGTCCTTCCGGATACTGCGGACGGAAACTTGCGTACAAGTTGGATCCCTGAGAGAAGGTTTGAATGTTTTCCATTATGAGGATGCAGGTGCTTTCATGGGGAATTAATGTGTGTCTATTTTTCTACCAATTTATCCAAATAAATCAATTTATAATCTATTCAAACAGAATTTCAAAGATAGATGGTTCAGATGGCCGGGAACAACGACAAAAAAAAGATCGGTTTGGCTCTGGGTGGGGGCGTAGTACTTGGTGCTGCACATATAGGCGTTTTGCAAGCCATAAAAGAGCTGGGTATTCGCATCGATATTATCAGTGGAACCAGTATTGGAGCGTTTATTGCGGCATTACACGCATTTGGTAAACCCTGGTATGACATCGAAGAAGTTGCCATGGATCTGGAATGGATTGACACGGCCAGCCTGGCATTATCTCAATATGGAATACTCTCAAACCATAAATTGGGAGAAATCGTCCGCAATATCATTGGCGATGTAACATTTCGCGATGCTAAGGTTCAGCTTGGTATCGCAGCTTCTGATGTGGTAACCGGAGAACGGGTGAGATTGACGCAGGGGAATGTTGCTGGATCAGTAATGGCCAGTTCCTGTATTCCAGGAATATTCAAACCGGTAACCATAAACGGGGCAATGCTGGTAGATGGGGGACTGCTGGAGAATGTTCCGATCATGCTGGCAAGGGAAATGGGCGCGGAAGCCATCATCGCAGTCGATCTATTCACGGCAAGTCATTCACGCCAGGTGCCAGAAAATCTGGTGGATCTGTTGTTGAATACGTACTACTCCGCCATGATCAATGCCTCGCGCCCATATAACCGATATGCCGATCTACTGATAACCCCCGATCTCTCTGAATTCAATCTGCTGGGAACTGACCAGATCCCGGCGATTATTCAGACTGGTTACCTTGCGGCCAGGGACAAGCTGGAAGAATTTCTCCGTCGTCTATCTGTGGAAGACTAGAAAAATCCATCTTAATAGGCTATTAGTATATGGAATGTTTGATTACGGCAAATCGGTTAGTTCTCCTGCCAGCCAATGGCTGAACTTATCTTTTCCAGAATGGTTTAGGTGTAAATAATCTTTCCACCCTTCCGTCGGGACGATGTCTCGTATCTGTTTCTGAGAGCGGATGAAGGGAATTTCCTCCGCGTCCAGTATTCGCTGAATTGGTTGAATGAGATGTTCTTCATACCCGGTTTCACCTCCACAGGTATACCGTGAAAGGTAGTCAGGGTGAATTGGCATTTCGACTGCGATAATTTTCATTTCCGGTGAGTTTAGAGAAGAAATTCGTTCCAATCCAACAAGATCATTTTCTTTAAGATCAAAATCAGCAAATTCCATTTCCGGTAAAACTGTATACGTCCGGCCAGTGTCCTCTATAGTCTGAGATCCGAAGGAATCGATCCCGACAAGCTGGTTTTTCAAGTCGGTTCTGTATGCAGGATCACGATATTTCAAGAACGATAACCAGTATCGGTAGGTATATAAGTTCTCAACCATCCAACCTTCCAGGGAGTATTGCCCATCCTGATAGCGCAACCATGGGGAATGAACAAATTTTCGGATCATATCCTGACCGCCAGTAAAATCCAGAGGGCTGATCCCCAGGATTAAGATCGATGGGTTGGAGTTTTGGACGAGAAAACTGGCAATGTGGGCAGTCAGTTCGGGTTTCATTGCCTTTAATGCCAAATTAAAACAAAGCGGTTCACCGATCCCTGAGATCACCGGCTTTTGGTTTAGGATGTGCGGATCGATACCAAAATCAGACATGGAACTTCCAAGAATGAAACAATTGACTTTTTCTTCCTGTTCCAATTCAAATAATCTGGATAACTTGATATCGATCTCTGAATAATTAAGCTCACGGTCAATTGTGGGAATCATAAGCCAGGCTGGAATAGACACGAATCGCAATATACCTTCCACTAGTAATGCGATGAGTGGAATGAACATCAGAGCGAAAAAGAGAGTGCGGCCTGTCGATCTGGTGGCTTTATATGTATCGTATGCCAATAGTTCCTTGATCCGGATCACATAACACTCCTAAAAATTCTGATAAACAAACACATTTGATGTAAACGGTGATGTCCATGTGAATGCAAAAATTAGAGTGATCAAAACGATGGCCAGGACAATGGATTTGGCTGCAATGGGCCATCCAAGCAGGATGGATTGATCATACCTGCGGGATTCAAGAAAATCCAAAAAGAATGAGACACTACTAATTACTACGATCCAGAGGGAGAAAGTAGGATTGATAAACCATCCCGCGGCTGAAAGGACTGCTTTCCATGTAGAAAGGATGCCGTCCACCGAATTGACGGCAAAAGCCACCCATGCGATATTGACAACCAGGTAAACCAGCAAACCGTTGATGAACCTTAATGGCAGGAGACGGGTTTTCGCTCTCAATAGCGGAAACG
>JAAYYW010000024.1 GCA_012515195.1 Leptolinea sp. | reverse complement strand
GATGTTGACGCCATCCGGAAATTTTTGGGTGGTGATGGCGCGCTTGACCCCGAAATTATGCGCCGCTGGGTGGCTGCGACGGCAAAAGTACAACGCATTTTGCAATCAGCGGAAGAGCCGGTTTCGCTGGAGCGCCCGGTGGGTGATGAGGAAAGCAGCCAGTTGGGCGATTTTATTGAGGATGATGACGCCCTCGAACCGATGGATGCAGCCGCGCGTGAGATGTTGCGTGAGCAGGTGCAAAGCGCTCTGGCCGCGTTATCCGAACGGGAGCGTCAGGTGCTTGAGTTGCGCTTCGGATTGATTGACGGCAAAGATCACACTCTGGAAGAGGTCAGTCGTTATTTTAACGTGACCCGGGAACGTATCCGTCAGATCGAAGCCAAGGCTTTACGCAAACTGCGCCATCCGACACGCAGTCGCAATTTACGCGAATACCTCTCGTAACAACTTCACCCTGGAATAATAAGGCAGATTCGACATTGGATCCGCCCATTATATTTTTCGCATAGATATGGTCTTCCCGGTAGTGGACTTTTTTTGTTGATATCACGCCACCTTGTACCGGTTATGAAAAAAAATAAGTGGGTATGTTATACTCACAAATAAGACTATACTGGTAAGGATTAGCCATGCTGACTGATTACCTTCCACTAGCCATAATCCTTCTTCTGGCAACAGGCCTTGGATTTCTTGTTGTTTTGCTCGGTGCGTTGTTTGGCCCAAGGCGGCCATCTCGGCGAAAAAGCGCACCCTACGAATCCGGCATGGTTCCTTACGGACCCGGTACTCGCCGCTTATCTATCCGTTTTTATCTTGTTGCTGTTCTTTTCATACTTTTTGATATAGAAACAGTCTTCTTTTTACCATGGGCTGTTGTTTTTAATCAGCTCGGCTGGTTTGCCCTTATCGAAATGCTTGTCTTTATCGCCATTCTTCTTATTGGATTTATTTATGTATGGAAGAAGGGGGCGCTTGAATGGGAATAGAGCAAAAAGCAGGCAGTATGGGTGTTGTTACCACGACGCTTGAGCAGGCGGTCAACTGGGCGCGCACAGGATCAATGTGGCCCATGCTGTTTGGTCTGGCATGTTGCGCCATTGAAATGATGGCGGCTCAGGCATCCAATTATGATATGTCACGCTTTGGTATGGAGCTTATGCGGGCCAGTCCGCGTCAGTCTGATTTGATGATCGTGGCAGGCCGGGTGAGCCGTAAGATGGCGCCTGTATTACGCCAGCTTTACGATCAGATGCCCGATCCGAAATGGGTCATTGCCATGGGAGATTGCGCGTCTTGCGGAGGTGTATTCAATAATTACGCCATTCTTCAGGGTGTTGATGAAATAGTCCCGGTGGATGTATATGTGGCTGGCTGCCCTCCGCGCCCTGAAGCATTGATCCATGGGGTTATAACTCTGCACGAAAAAGTCCGCGGAGAGAAAATCAAAACCTGGGCCTGATCAAAACAGGCCGGGCATATCAGGATGACACAGAAAATGGATCCCAATCTACAAAAAGCAGTGATTGCCCTGACAACGAATTTCGCAGGAACCGCGCGTGAATACCGCGGCGAGATGACAGTTGTTTTGACAAAGGATGTCCTCGTCAAGGCTTTAACCCTGCTGCAGAAGAAATTCGCCTTTGATATGCTCGAAGCGCAAACTGCGGTTGACTATTGGCCTCAGGCGGATCCACGTTTTCATGTGATCTATCAACTGTATTCGACAGAACAAAATATTCAATTGCGCATTCGTGTTCCACTTGATGGCAACGCTCCATCCCTTCCGACCATCGAAGGACTTTTCCCCAATTCCAACTGGCACGAACGTGAGATATGGGATATGTTCGGCATCCACTTTGACGGACATTCCGATCCGCGCCGTATTCTGATGGCGGCAGACTGGGCGGGCCATCCGTTGCGAAAGGATTATCCTTTGGGATACGAAGAAGTGCAGTTCGATTTTAACGCGGATGAGATCATGCTCCGCAAACCCAAACCGGAAAAATGATTCACCGGGAGATATGAGAATGCCGGATTATCGCGAAACTAACATTGATGAACTACGGCACCTGGTTTCAGACCGGGCTTTGACCGGCGAAACCATGCTCTTAAATATGGGCCCTCAGCACCCCAGTACACACGGCGTTTTGCGTTTACTATTGGAGCTGGATGGCGAGATCGTGCAGAACTGCATTCCGGATATCGGGTTCCTGCATACCGGAATTGAAAAAAATATGGAATCCAAGACCTATCAGAAGGCCGAAGTGATGACCGATCGTATGGATTACCTTAACAACGTCGGCAACAACTTTGTGTACTGTATGGCCATTGAAAAACTGGTGGATCTTGATGTTCTAGAACGCGCTCAGGCGATCCGTGTCATCCTGGCTGAATTGACCCGTATTTCGTCACACCTGCTATGGATCGGTACATCGGCACTCGACCTGGCGGCCATGTCGGTATTCATGTATGCCATGCGTGAACGGGAAATGATCCTTGACATTCTGGAAATGTGTTCCGGTCAACGTATGATGACCACATACATCCGTCCCGGTGGCTTATGGCGGGATATTCCGGTTGGTTTTGAAAAAACTGTACGCGATTTCACGGCAATCCTCCCCCATCGTCTGGATGAATACGAATCCATGCTGACGAAGAATCCACTTTTCCTGGAACGTACCGTAGGTATAGGGCCAATTTCCACGGAGGATTGCATTCGGTATGGGATTACCGGCCCCATTCTGCGGGCAACCGGCAAGGAATTTGACCTGAGAAAAATCCGCCCATACAGCGGTTACGAAAAGTATGATTTCAATGTCCCAACACAGACTGCCGGGGATGTGTATGCGCGGTATTTGGTGCGGGTGCAGGAGATGCGGGAATCGGTGCGCATCATTGATCAGGCGGTAAGCAATCTCCCTGCTGGTCCGGTGCGCAGCAACAACCGTAAAATTGTTCCGCCGCCGCGGTCTGAACTTGGTGTTAGCATGGAGGCCCTGATCCACCATTTCAAGCTTTGGACAGAAGGTTTTTCTGTCCCGGCAGAAAGTGTGTATGTTTCTGCCGAGTCGCCCCGAGGCGAAATCGGCGTATTTTTGGAGGGGAATGGCGGACCGAAAGCGCAGCGCATTCATTTTCGCACACCGTCCTTTGTCAATTTGCAGATTATGCCGATGATCACACGGCAGCATTTTGTGGCTGATCTGGTCGGGATCATTGGCAGCCTTGATGTCATTCTGGGAGATTCAGACCGTTGAACGAATTCTTGGTGCAGCACACGGATGTAATTCAAAAGATCCTGTCCGCTTACCCGCCGGACCAGAAGCGTTCGGCCGTTACGCCGCTCCTGTATCTGGCGCAGCGTGAAAATGGGTACATTCAGAAGAAAACAATTGACGAAATCGCCGGGATTCTAGGGATCACACCAACCGAAGTTGCTTCTGTTGTGGGTTTCTACTCCCTTTATCATGAAAAACCCGCCGGTAAATTCCGTCTCCAGGTTTGCACCGATCTGCCCTGCGCGTTACGGGGGGCTGATCAGTTCCTGATGGATCTGTGTGAAAATATTGGCATCAAGGTGGGTGAAACTACACCTGATGGATTGATAACGGTTGAAGAGGTGAAGTGTCTGGCCGGCTGCCATCATGCGCCATTGTTTCAGTTGCAGGGTGAAGGGGATATCACCTACCACGAAGACCAGACAGTGGATGCCGCGTTGGCGTTGATCGCCGAGTTGAAGAAAAAGGCGTTGGAGCGGGAGGGGAAAGCGGAATGAGTGAACATGTCCTCTACCGGCACCGTGATATACCGGATATTCATCTGCTTGAGGTCTACCGGAAAAATGGCGGCTTCTCAGCGTTTGAAAAAGCTGTGAATACTATCAACCCCCCTGTGTTGATCGATCAGGTTAAAGCCTCTGGATTGCGCGGTCGGGGAGGGGCTGGCTTCCCGACGGGGGTCAAGTGGGGTTTTCTTCCAGGCAACCTGTGGCCGCACTATGTGGTGGCAAACGCCGATGAATCGGAGCCTGGTACGTTCAAGGATCGCGAGATATTGGAATCAAACCCGTATCAATTCCTGGAGGGATTGATGCTGGCCTCTTACGCGGTAAGTGCCAATGACGCCTATGTATATCTACGCGGTGAATTCTGGCAGATCGCGAAACAGCTGGAGATTTGTATTTCTGAATTGGAAAAGACCGGGTTATTGGGTGAAAACCTGTTTGGCACTTCCTATTCCCTGCGGTTGCACACCCACCTGGGCGCCGGCGCCTATATCTGCGGTGAAGAAACAGCCTTGCTGGAGTCGATCGAAGGTAAGTTGGGGCAGCCGCGTCTACGCCCGCCGTTCCCTGCGATGAATGGCCTTTTCGGTAAACCTACTGTGATTAACAACGTGGAAACGCTGAGTAATTTGCCGCCAATCATTAACCGCGGAGCTGACTGGTATAAAACAATGGGAACAGAGAAATCTCCCGGCGTAAAGATTTTCAGCCTGTCCGGATGTGTGAACCGTCCGGGGAATTATGAACTACCTCTGGGGACAACCTTTCGAGAATTGATCTTTACTCATGGCGGCGGCGTCCCGGAGGGCAGGACAATCAAGGCCATCATGTCAGCCGGTGCTTCATCGGTTATCGTTCCGGCAGATGATCTGGCCCTCGATACACCCATGGATTATGAATCTACCATGTCCAACCTGAACGCCCCGCTGGGTTCAGCCTCAGTCATTATTCTGGATGATACCGTCAATATATCCTGGCTTGTTGATAAGACTGTGCAATTCTTCCGGCATGAATCATGCGGAAAATGTACCCCCTGCCGGGAAGGAACATATTGGATGAGCCACCTGACCCGGCGGATAAATGCCGGACAAGGCGGCGTGGAAGACATCACACTACTGGATACCGTAGCCCGGCAAATGCAGGGGAAATGCCTGTGTGCCCTGGGCGAATTCTCCACTATGGCGGTCACATCGGGCATCGAGAGATTCCGTTCAGATTTTGAAAAGCTGGTCAACCGTTAAGCTCCAATCACCTGTACATAAGGATTTTCGAGCGAATGCCAAAAGATATTACCCTAACAATTGACGGCCGAACCGTAAAAGCGCCCGAAGGAACAATGATCGTTGATGCGGCAAAACTTGTCGGGATCGATATTCCGGTGTTCTGTTACCATCCGAAGATGGAACCGGTTGGAATGTGTCGAATGTGCCTCGTAGAGATCGGCCGCCCTGTGATAGACCGGGCCACCGGTTTGCCAGTTCCGGAAGCGGATGGTTCCCCGAAAATCCAATTTGGACCCAAACTTGAAACAGCCTGTACCACACCTGTGAGTGAGGGCATGGTGGTAATTGGTTTAAGTGACAAAGTGCGGGAAGCCCGCCGCGATGTTTTGGAATTTCTGCTGACATCCCATCCACTTGATTGCCCGGTGTGCGACAAGGGTGGTGAATGCCCATTGCAAAACCTGACCCTGGAACATGGTCCTGGTACCAGCCGCTTCTTGATCGATGAAAAATCCCACGCGGCCAAGCATGTTCCATTGGGTGACTTGATTTACCTGGACCGGGAGCGCTGCATCCAGTGCGGTCGCTGTGTGCGATTCCAATCTGATATTGCCGACGATCCGGTAATCGGGTTTTACAACCGCGGCCGTAAAATGGAGATCGTCACATACTCAGACCCCGGATTTGATTCGATTTTTTCCGGCAATACTACCGACATTTGCCCGGTGGGCGCGTTGACTACGGCAGATTTCCGTTTTGGCGCCCGTCCCTGGGAATTGAACAGCGCGGCAAGCCTGTGCAACCATTGCCCGGTGGGTTGCAATACCACTATCAATGTAAGGCGGGAAGCGCGGACCGGCGGTGGTGTGGCTATAAAACGCATCATGCCGCGCCAGAATGAACAGGTCAACGAGATCTGGATGTGCGACAAGGGCCGCTTTGCCTATCATTTTGCTGACAGCCCCGATCGCTTGAAGACCCCGCTCGTGCGTTCGGACTCCGGCTTAAAAGAGACTGGTTGGGATGATGCACTCGAAGCTGCCGCTGCGGAAATCAGGGAAGCCGGAAGCGGTTTGGTTACTCTTGCCAGCGGCCGGTTGACGAATGAAGACCTGTTCAACTTACGCCAATTGACCAAGGCACAGGGGGGCACATTCATCGGCTACAGCCGGATGGCTGGCGGAGATATTGCCAACCATTATGGAATGCAACCGGGTTGTCATCTGGGCAGTTTGGGTAAGGATTCGGTCATCGTGGTCGCGGCCTGTGACTTGCATGAAGAAGCCCCGCTGTGGTGGCTGCGTGTGCGGGAGGCGGTCAAACGCGGAGCTGAATTGATCGTTATTAACACCCGGCCAACAAGGCTTGATTCTGCGGCCGGTCAGGTGAAGCGTGTCAGGTTTGGTGAAGAAGCCGCCGTGGTGGATGGGCTGTTAACCGATGATCTGGGCGAAAAGATAAGCCAGTCTGAGAACTTGATCGTATTCTATGGAAGTGATGGGCTGGGTCGGGAGGCTGTTGGGCAATTGGCCGGTGCCTGCGCTCGTTTATTGCATAATAGCGGACACGCGCGCAAGGTAAATAGCGGTCTGATCCCGGTCTGGGAGCGTGGTAATACCCAGGGTCTCTGGGATATGGGTGCGCGACCGGCTGATGACCTCGTTGAGCTGCTGGCTGGTGCGAAGACTGTTCTTGTCGCCGGTGCCGATCCGGCAATTGATGATCCACTCTTTGAACGCGCACTGGAGAAGGCTGGTTCAGTCATTGTTCAGGAACTATTCCTCACAGCCACGGCGAAACTGGCAGATGTGGTCTTCCCGGTTTTGGCGTTTACAGAACGAGAGGGAACGTACACATCTGGCGAACGGCGTGTCCAGCGATTTTATCCGGCTGTTCCCGCGCCGGAATCCTGCCGCGCGGATTATGTAATAGCTGCTGAACTGGGAAGGATACTAAATATTTCATTGGAATCACGAGCGGCGTCTCTGGTCTTCACGCAAATCGCTGCCGGGATACCGCAGTACGCGGGGTTGGATTACCGTAAACTGGCTGAAACTACGGATCAGTGGCCCATCATCAGCCGGTCGGATGTGTATTACGGCGGAACATCGTATGCCAATAAACAGGGATTGGGCGTCCAATTACCCCTGCTTCCGATGGATGGATATGACCTGTTCATACCGGATGGGGTTCCCGTTTTACATCCGGAAGCCCATGAACTGGCTATCTATCCAGTAACCCGGTTGTACGACAGGGGGATCACAGTATCTACATCAACCCTTCTTGAGCCGCGATTGGCGCGGGCGGACCTGAGAATTCACCCGCAGACGGCGAAACAGTTGATGCTGGCTGATGATATGCACGTCATGCTGCCAGTGGATGGAGCCGCTTTCCCGGTACGAATTATGATAGACGAAACAGTACCGGAGAGTTGCGGGTTGATATCCCGTTCCACGGGTATACCCATCCATGAGCCGCAGGTGGCTCAGGTAATACCGCCGGTGGGTGATCAGGTCAAACGGGAGAGATCATAAATGGATGCCGCGATGATCTGGGAATGGGTAATCAAATCGGTCGTCATTATTCTGGTGATGACAGGCGGGTTCGCCTATGTCACCTGGTACGAACGACGTGTGCTGGCCAGAATGCAGGTTCGCATTGGCCCCAACCGGGTGGGTTGGCAGGGTTTGTTGCAGCCGGTGGCGGATGGGATAAAACTGATCTTCAAGGAAGAATTGATCCCAGCCGGAGCGGATAAATTGATCTTTGTGTTGGCACCGGTTATCACAGTAATTCCGGCTCTCATCGTCACGGCGGTAATTCCGTGGGGTTACACTGTTGAATTGTTTGGTCGTTCGGTATCCCTTCAGCTCGCGGATATCAATGTTGGTGTTCTTTACATTCTGTCAGTGACATCCATATCCATTTATGGCATCACCCTGGCCGGATGGTCCAGCAACAATAAGTACGCCATGCTGGGAGGATTGCGGGCTACAGCCCAGATGATCAGCTACGAACTGGCGCTTGGCATGTCCTTTGTAGGTCCCATCCTGTGGGCTGGCTCGATGAGTATGAACACGATCGTCGAAGCGCAAAAGGGATTGTGGTTTGTGTTCATTATGCCGGTCAGCTTTGTGATTTTCGTCATCGCCAGTCTGGCAGAAGTGAACCGTTCGCCGTTTGATATGCCGGAGGCCGAGCAGGAATTGACCGCCGGTTACCACGCTGAATACTCCAGCATGAAATTCGCTTTGTTCTTCATGGCTGAATACATAAAAATGATCGCTGTTTCGATGATCGGGGCATCGCTATTCCTGGGTGGATATCAGGGCCCTTTTATTGATGTACTACCCGGACTGGGGCCGGTCTATTTGTTCATCAAGGTAGCACTCTGGTTGTTCTTTATGATCTGGGTGCGGGCTACGCTGCCTCGTTTCCGCTATGATCGTCTGATGGCCTTTGGCTGGAAGGTGCTGGTTCCTCTGTCGTTGTTTTCCATTGTAATTACAGCGGTTTTACGCTTACTGGTGACTGGAGGATAGATCTATGTTGCGCGGATTATGGACAACCTTCAAGGCGATGTTCGAGAAACCGGTCACGATTTCGTACCCCGAGGTAAAACGCCCGGTACGTGAACGATTCAAAGGACGCCATGTTTTGAAACGGTATGACAACGGCCTGGAAAAATGTATTGGTTGTTCCTTATGCGCGGCAGCCTGTCCATCAGATGCCATCTTTGTTGAATCTGCGGAAAATACTGATACAGAACGGTATTCTCCGGGAGAACGCTTTGCGAGCACATATCAGATCAACATGCTGCGTTGCATCTACTGTGGCTTTTGTGAAGATGCCTGCCCGACGGAGGCCATTGTCCTTGGCGACAATTATGAATTGTCCTTCACAGGACGCGAGCAAGCCATCTACACCAAGGATCTTCTTCTTGAACCGGTTCCGCCCGGTGGAAAACCAACTCCTCAGGTGACTGAGCCCGGTATGTTCACCCGGTCAGTCCCGGTGATGAAAGACCCCACGGATTGATGAGGCACTGAATGGAAACAGGTATTCTTCTTTTTTCTCTTGTTGCAGTGATTGTCATCGGCACATCGTTGGGTATGTTGATCAGCCGGAATGCTGTTTATTCCGCCTTATTTCTGGTGCTCAATTTTTCTGCTGTGGCAGTTCTGTATATTACCCTGGGCGCGCCGTTTATCGCGATGGCACAGGTTACCGTTTATGCCGGAGCGATCATGGTTCTGTTCCTTTTTGTCATAATGCAGCTTGGAGCAGAGCGGTTGGAAGATGAATGGAAGAACCGTCGGCAACACATGCTGGCCATACTGTTCGCCGTCATTTTCCTGGGCGAGATCTTTTGGCTGGCAATCCTTCAATCGGGACTTCCGACAACAGCATTGATCATGCCGCCTTCCGATTACGCCAGCCCATCACAAATTGGGATGACTCTTTTCAGTAATTACCTCCTGCCATTTGAGATTACATCCTTTATTCTGCTGGTGGCCATCATCGGGGCGGTGGTACTTACCCGCACAGAAATACCTGTGAAAAAACCTGTCGTCCGGCCGGGAAAGGAATAAGCCATGGTACCTGTATCATATTATCTTGCCCTGGCAGTCATCATGTTCTTCATTGGGATAGTTGGTGTACTGGTACGACGTAATGCGCTTATAGTATTTATGTCCCTCGAACTGATGTTTAACGCTGCCAATCTTGTTCTGGTCACTTTTGCGCGGCAATTTGGCGCTATGAATGGTCAGATCACTGTCTTCTTTGTGATGACGGTCGCGGCAGCGGAAGTGGCAATAGGTCTGGCGCTAATGGTTGTCATTTTTAGAACAAAACATAGTATTGACATTGACCAGGTGAACAGTCTGAAAGGTTAGGTAGCGAATCCTCATGCTGCTCCAAGAGATAATTACTGATCCAACATTTGTCCTGGCTCCCTGGGTTGTCTTGTTTCCGCTTTTGGGAATCGCCATTAATATGTTGCTGGGGCACCGTTTGGGCGAGCGGTTTATATCTACAACGGCCAGCCTGGCGTCAGCCGGCAGTTTTATCACCGCTGTCTTGCTCATGCTGGCCCTGGCACGCAATCCCGAAGGGACGACCATCACCCTGATGGAGTGGATCAACACAGGCTCGCTTCAGGTCGATTGGGCATTCCGGGTAGATACCCTGTCAGTCACCATGATGCTAGTGGTTGGCGGTGTGGGAACGCTGATACATGTTTATGCCGCGGGGTATATGCACTACGATGTGCGTTTTAATGACGATCAGGGTCGGTACCGCCGCTTCTTTGTCTTTTTCAATTTATTCATTCTGGCTATGATGATCCTGGTCTCGGCTGACAACTACCTTATGTTGTTCGTCGGTTGGGAGGGTGTGGGATTATGCTCCTATCTTCTGATTGGATTCTGGTTTGAAAAAAGGGAGAATGGTCTTGGAAACGCGCGTGCGGGTAAGAAAGCCTTCCTTGTAAATCGCATCGGTGATTTTGGGTTGTTGATAGCGCTTTTCCTGATGGTCCAACACTTCGGCAGTTTGCAATTTGATGTTGTGAATACGCGTGCACCCGAAGTGGCGGCTGCCACGCCGGGTGTTTTACTAGCCATGACCTTGTTTATGCTTCTTGGTGTGACCGGCAAATCCGCCCAATTGCCACTCTTTGTCTGGCTGCCGGATGCCATGGCAGGCCCTACCCCGGTTTCTGCATTGATCCATGCGGCAACCATGGTCACAGCAGGTGTTTATCTGATTGCACGGTCTCACGGTTTGTATGAGCTGGTTCCAGCGGCGCAGGATGCTGTAGTCTGGGTGGGTACATTGACCGCGTTGTTTGCGGCAACCATTGCCGCAGCCCAAAATGATATTAAAAAAGTACTCGCATATTCCACCATCAGCCAGCTTGGTTTTATGGTGGCTTCCGTGGGGATGGGCGCGTTTGTCGCCGGAATGTTCCACCTCACCACCCATGCCTTTTTCAAGGCGTTGCTTTTCCTTGGAGCTGGTTCGGTCATCCTGGGGATGGAAAACGCACGGAATCTGGATGAGCAGAAACATGACGCGCATTTGCATCATGATCACATCGATCCCCAGGATATGACCCTGATGGGTGGATTACGTAAAAAAATGCCGCTCACCTTCTGGGTCTATCTGATTGGCGCATTGGCTCTGGCCGGGATAGCCCCTCTTGCTGGTTTCTTCTCCAAGGATGAAATACTCGCAACTGCCCGCCATAGCCATCCGGTTGTGTTTGTTGTTCTTCTGGTAACCGCCTTTTTGACCGCATTCTATGTTGGCCGCCAACTCTGGCTGGTGTTCTTCGGGAAACCGCGGACTAAGAACGCGGAAATGGCGCGCGAGAATAGCAGGGTGATCACCCTGCCGCTTTTGTTATTGGCTGTGCTTACCTTGATTGGCGGTCTGCTAAACTTTCCCGGCAGCCATATACTGGAAACCTGGCTGCACCATACACTCGGTGGAGGGCATCAGCCCGGCTTTGATTTAATGACCGCGTCCATTTCACTGATCGTTGCCCTGGCAGGGCTATCCTTTGCCTGGTTGGTTTACGGAAGAAAGGGCTGGAAATCCGGAGAAACCGATCCGCTGGCAGACGTATTGGGCGGCCTCTATAATGGCGCGCGGGATAAATGGCGGGTGGATGAGTTGTATGACATGGTTGTTGTGAAGCCATTGCAAAAAATTGCCCGCGATTGGGCTGAACCTGTCGATCAGGGATGGATCGATGGGATCGCCGTCGGGCTTGGTTCGTTGACAAAAGCTATCTCGCATCAATTATCCCGACTGGAAAACGGATATGTGCGATTTTATGAGCTGTCTGTAGTTGTTGGTATTGCTGCCATCTTTACTTATTTGGTCCTACGGTGAACAAACACATCTGCGTGAAGGATACTTTATGAATTTCGGGATCAATCCTCTACTTCTGGTAATGTTTTTTCCGCTGGCCGGTGTGTTGATGATCACCCTTCTCCGGACAGAACAGAAAATTGCTGCCCGCTGGGCAGCGGCCGGTGTGTCGCTGATCACATTTGGATTTTCTCTAATGCTTTTGTTCATTTTCGACCCCGCCAATCCGGGCATCCAGATGGAATACAGCCTTCCCTGGGTGACTATGGGTGAAATGACCATTGATTTTCACATCGGCGTTGATGGTATAAGTCTCATGATGGTGCTTTTGACCACCTTCCTCTCCTTCATTGCCATTCTTTCCACATGGACGGCCGTACAGGATAGGGTGAAGGGTTTCATGATCTTCTTTCTCTTGCTTGAGACCGGTATGCTGGGGGTGTTTGTCGCGCTGGATCTGGTTCTCTTCTATATTTTCTGGGAGTTTACCCTCATCCCCATGTATTTCCTGATAGGGGTCTGGGGTGGGGAAAGACGCTTATACGCCGCGATCAAGTTTTTCTTGTTCACGATGGCAGGATCGATGATCATGCTGCTTGCCATTTTATATGTCGGGCTTACCGCTGGCACGTTCGATTGGACCGTACTTAAGGGTTTATGGGCTGATTTCATACCTGTACAGAACTGGCTTTTCTTTGCTTTTGCGCTGGCTTTTGCCATCAAGGTTCCCATGTTTCCATTGCATACCTGGCTGCCTGATGCACATGTGGAAGCTCCCACAGCTGGCTCAGTGATCCTGGCCGGGGTCTTGTTAAAAATGGGTTCCTATGGCTTTTTGAGGTTTAATCTGCCACTTTTTCCGCTGGCTTCCATGGAGATGGCACCCTTGATGGCTGTGTTGGCAGTGATTGGCATCATTTACGGTGCATTAGTGGCTTTCGCCCAAAGAGATGTAAAGAAACTGGTGGCGTATTCTTCCGTGAGCCACATGGGTTTCGTGATGCTGGGTGTCTTTGCCTTCACCCCGCAGGCGCTATCTGGAAGCGTACTACAGATAGTAAATCATGGTATCAGCACTGGCGCGTTGTTTTTGATCGTCGGTATGTTGTATGAACGCCGCCACACCCGCCTCCTGGTTGATTTTGGCGGTCTCTGGAAGGTAATGCCTGTATTGGCTGCCTTTGGTCTGATCGTCACACTCTCCTCAGCTGCGTTGCCCGGAACGAATGGATTCATAGGTGAGTTCACTATTCTGGCCGGGTCGTTTGGTTCGTCTGTACTCGCCTCACCCTGGATAGCTGGAACGGCTACCGTTGGTGTGATACTGGCAGCCGTCTACCTTTTGACTATGTTTGAGAAGGTCTTCCTCGGCCCGGTGACTCTGGAGGAGAATCGGTTGTTGAAAGACCTGACACCGCGTGAAATCCTGACGCTTGTCCCATTGATCATTTTGATCTTTTGGATTGGCCTTTTCCCAGCGCCATTCTTCACGTTAATTAATCCCACCATCGAGAACCTGTTGACCGGGGTACAAATGGCCGCCAGGGTAATGCCTTAGGAGAGGATGGATATGCCCTCACAATCAGATTTTCTAACCATCCTACCCCTGCTGTTTATTTCGGTATGGGCACTGCTGGTACTTGTGATTGACCTGTGGATCCCGGAAACCCGGAAGAGGTACACAGTAATTCTAGCTGAAATCGGGTTGGCTATCGCGGTTGTTATTACATCAATACTGAAACCGCTTTCGTCCTCGGGCTTTCGAGGGATGGTAGTTTTTGATGGATTTACCCAATCGATGACGCTCATATTCCTTGTCAGTGGAATCGTCGGCATTGCTCTTTCCTACGATTACTTGAAACGCAATTTGGCTGACAGGGGAGAATACTACATCCTTGTTCTTTTCTCAGTCTCGGGTATGCTTCTCATGGCCGCGGCGAATGACCTGATCATTGTCTTCCTTGCGTTGGAACTGTTATCGATTCCTTTGTATATCCTATCCGGTTTTTTCCGCCCACGGCAAACATCGGAAGAGGCGGCATTAAAGTATTTCCTGGTTGGAACATTTTCCTCGGCGTTTTTGTTATTCGGGATTGCCTGGACATACGGGGCTTCCGGTTCCATGAACCTGTCAGAGATCTCGGCGTTGATCCTGGCTGGTAAGGTAAATATGGATCTGTTTCTGGTCGGCGCCAGTTTGTTGATAGTTGGGTTTGGATTCAAGGTCGGCGTTGTACCGTTCCATATGTGGGCCCCGGATGTGTATAACGGAGCACCATCTTCCCTGGGTGCCTTTATGTCTGTTGCTACAAAAGCGGCTGGATTTGCCGGTCTTATCCGTGTGTTTATTATGATCTTCACGCCGTTGGCTGCCACTCTGGTGACAATATTCTGGGTTACGGCCGCAGCCAGTATGATCCTTGGAAATATCGCAGCCATCGCACAGAATAATATAAAACGTATGCTGGCCTACTCCAGTATCGCCAATGCCGGATACATACTTATGGCGTTTGTCACATTCGGAACACCTGGCATGGCACAAGAAACATTTATATCAGCGGTTTTTTTCCTGCTGGCTTATGCGTTCACCAGTTTCAGTACCTGGGCAGTATTAATTTCTATTGAACCTGCCGGATCTGATGGCCTTTCGCTTCAAGATTTTTCTGGCCTGGGTAGGAAATATCCCTGGCTGGGAGCATCCTTGTTGATCAGCATGCTTTCATTTACCGGCGTTCCGCTTACCATGGGATTCTGGGGAAAATTCTATCTATTCAAAACCGCAGTTTCTGGCGGATTTGTCGGTCTAGCCTTGATAGGCCTGCTGACATCGTTGGTATCGGCATATTATTATCTGCGGATTGTCATGTTTGCGTATTTAAAACCGGGAGATCCAGTTGTTCAACCTGGGCGATGGGTGAATGTTATCGCTGTAGTTATGGCTGCAGGAGTATTAATTCTTAGCTTCTTCCCCTCGCCGATCTTTCAATTTGCCGGAAAGTTGATCGAGAGCGTCAAATAACCGCGTTCCGGTAAGGTAAAGGTAAAATAAAGGAACGGGTGTTATTGCTCCGTTCTTATACTTTTCGGCTATATATGAATCCCATGAAATTGCTCATCAAACGTATCGAAAAAATACCGGGTTTACAGGTAATGGTTTCACTGTTGGCTTTAATTGCTGCCTTGATATTTGCAGCCCATAGCCGTTTTCCAGTTGAGATCCGAAGTCTGGCTGTTGCGGCGCGTTACAGTTTTGTAACAACATCCATTGGGCTGTTGTGTATTTTCTATTTGATACTCCGGCTGCCGCCACGATGGCTAATGCCTTTGGTTTTCCTGGGTTGTGGAAGTTTGTTTGGGCTGGCTCTGGCTGGTCTTTGGGCCAGCGGGCAGAGCGAGCCGTATGTGGTTAGTGGTTTGATTCCATACAATGACGCTGCCACGTATTATATTGACGCCAACCGCCTGCTTGACGGTTCGCTGCTATCGGATTCGTCCTCGCGCCGTCCTCTGGCGATAGGGGTTCTCGCCTCACTACTGGGGATAACAGGGCGCAGTTTGCAATATGCTCTGACGATTCTGGTTCTACTTGAAGCGATTGCCGCGGCTTACATGACATTGGAGGTACGCCGGGTAAAAGGACCCGCGGCTGCCGCTCTTGTTTTGTGGATCACATTTCTCTTTGCACGGCGTTTCATCGGCACCACAATGACCGAAACCCTGGGTTTGACCTTTGGTATGCTTTCCATGACCTTTTTTCTACGAGGTGCATCGGAAAACAGACTGACTGATGCGTTACTTGGTGCTTTTTTATTGACCCTGGCGATGAATATTCGGGTTGGGGCGTTGTTTCTCCTACCGCTGATACTCCTGTGGGTGGGCATCCACTTCCGTGGAACCACTCGATTTTCCTGGAAAAACGCATTTTTTGCCGGGTTGGTCGTAGTTGCCGGTTTTGGTCTGAATTCCATCGTGCTTTATTTTGTAGGAAGTCCCCTTGGAATGGCATTTGGCAATTTTTCTGAGTCATTATACGGGTTGGCCTCCGGAGGGGAGCGTTGGTCCTATGTATACTCAGTGAACGAAGAAACCAACTACCTGCCGGACAGAGAACGGTTCGCCCTGATCTATCGGTTGGCTTTCGACCTTATCCGGGAAAACCCGATGGGTATAGTGAAAGGATCATTACACCAGTGGGGATTGCTGTTCTCAGATACCTGGTTCAGCGTGTATTCCTATGTTGGCGGAGAGAATGTCGAGGGTAACCGGTATATTCATTGGGGTCTTTATGCCCTTTGTTTTGTTGCGTTGATAAATGTGGTTCGCAAACGTTGTGATCCGCTTCTATTTTTCATCCTTTTTTCGACTTTTGGAATCTTGATTTCCGTGCCATTTGTCCCGCCCGGCGATGCGCATAAAATGCGGGCTTATGCCGCTACCATCCCGCTGTTGGCCTTTCTTCCTGCGTATGGGTTATCTGAATTGGTCAATCTTATCCCGTTGACGAATCTAAAAGATCAACCAGACCGGGTTGTTTCAGCTGATGGTCTTGCCATATTTTCGGGCATTTTGACAACATTTATGGTACTCGCCCCGGTGGTTTTTATGAAGGCGGCTATTCCACCGAAGGTCGAAATACCGCTTTGCCAGCCCGGTGAAATTCCGGTGAGCATACATTATGAACCCGGCAACGAGGTCCGCTTGATTCGTGAAAATGTCATTCAACTGGATTGGCTTCCCGAATTCCACTTTGGCCGTTATAAGATATTTATTCATAACCTGCCCAACAATGAGGCAATTGCGATCCTTGAAAGGCTTGAACCCCCGGCTACTTTGCTGCTGGGTTATGACATTCACACGGATAAACGAATCTGGTTATTGACCGATACCCAAAAGATGCCGGATTCTCACGGCATTTTACAGATATGCGGAAATTTTTACGAAACAGACGATCCGGATATTATGCGTTATGGATTTTTTTACCCACGGGAAATTCAAATCCAATCCTGATCAGGGTTGGATCGCAGGAATTGTTGTGGGTGGGAGAGTGCTGTAGGCAACATTGTTGTCATAGAACACACCCCATATACCCAGTCGGTCGGGGGTGGCTGTCAGAACGCCGGTGGTCTTATCCAGGCGGGTTGAAACATCTTTGCGCCAGCGTTTCAAGTCAGTGTCCCAGTAGTAAAGGCTCAAGGCGCTGATCTGTCGATCGGTCAAGCCTGTGGTAGTGGCCTTTACCGAGATTGTGTAGGAGCTGGACGGACTCGCTTCTTCGCCATCTGACCATACGCTGTTCCGGAAAAACGGTCCGGTTTTTACCAGGGCTGGCTCCGGCCCGATAGGAGTGTTGATTGCTGGTAGTGGTTCGTGCCGGTAATCAATCTCACCACTAAATGTGTCAGCGGAAATAGTTGCACTAATACCATCTGCGACGGATGTAATGGTTCCCCCACTTTGAGGGATAGGTTGGTTTACCGGTGGGTTATACCGCAGGACCAGAAGTCCGTATGGGTAATCGGCTACATAGATGTTGTTGTCTTTCACGGCAATATCCCATGCACCACCAGTGGTGTTGTAGACAGCCAGAGCAATGGGATTGGCTGGATCGGTTATATTGACAATACGAATACCGGCATCCCGTTCTGCCAGATAGGCAAAATCATCCTTGATGATCACCCGCCGTACGAAGTCACGGCTTTCAAGCGAAGAGAGAATAATTGGTTTGGATGGGTCTTTAAGATCCAACACAAGCATCCCGCCGGTACCCAGCGCCAGGTAACCCGTCGAGCCGTTCAATGTCGCGTTCTCGGCTGGCGAGTCGGTTTTGTATGTAGAAATAAGCGTAGGTGCTTCCGGTTTGGAAATATCCACGATATGCACACCGGCTTTTCCAGCAGCGATCAACGCGAGATTTCCTGAGGCAGAGACCTGTTTTGCGAATCCATCAAGGGCCAGTTGGCTGACTACCGGCATGTCATAGGGTTTGGTGGTGTCTCTGATCTGAAGTCCGTTCTGTCCGGTTGTTATCAGAAGGTTGGTGCCGGATAAAGCGAGGCCATACGCTCCACCAGATATGGCGTGGCTGGAGAACATTGTGGGAGTCGCAACGGAAATATCAAACACCCGTAGCCCTTTATCCTGTTGACCGGCGAAAGCATATTGGCCTTTCACCAAAAGGTCAAAGATGTAATCAGTCCGGAATTTGTAGAAAAGTTTTAGCGATTCGGGATTCAGATCGACAACACTTATTGAGCTGAATGTGGGATACAGATACTGATCATCCAATGTCAGGTTGTCAGCCTGATAATTCGCGCTCGTCACCAACCCAATGGCATCAGTGGCGGGAGGAAGCTCATCCGGCCCGGGGCCGGCTGCCGCAACCGGCACGGCAGTTCCTGCAAGGAAAGCCGCTAAACATATTTGTATAAACCGGTGTAGCAGTTTATTTGCTTTCATAATGTTAATTTTACTCCGCTGTAACAAAAATCAAGACCCGTGTACAGGCTCTTTATACATCTACGCTTGACAAAGAAAGAAGTTGTGCCATAATAATAGAACATAAATCCTATTTTTAACTCAAACAATGACACACCTAATCCTGATCAATCCAAACAACTCGTTTGCCTATCAAAAATTGACACAATCATCCCAGATGATCGTAAAAGATGTGTGCATGGATGGTAAGCTGCCAGATTATATCAAGATGAATGAATGTATGCGTAATGCGTCTGTAAAATACACCGCTTCAACCTGGCAGGATTGGGTTGTCCTGCTGCCTGTTGATCAACCAGAAAACAAGGATGAATGTCTTGCGATGGAAAGACGCCTTACAATGCGACAGTTGGATGTGTTGGAATGTCTTTCTCGGGGATTGACAGGGAAGCAGATAGCCGGGAGGTTAAGTATTCATCAGCGCTCTGTAAGCCTGCACATTTCTGCGTTAAAGCAGAAACTGAATGCCAATACCACGGCTGAATGTGTACAAAAAGCCGCCCGGTTGGGAATACTGAAACCGGACGGCTGGTAGTCATATGCAAATGACGGTCAACCGAGACGTTTTCGTTCTTCTTCTATAATGCTTGCGTCCAATTTCTTGAACAATGGCTGAGGGTTAACCAATTTCCTGCCCGGCTCAAGCGTTGAAATTTCCCATCGTCCGGAAGCGCCATCCGGGTCATAGCGCAGGGCTGTATGTGCGCCCAGCTCATCCTCGATCGTGTCAATGAATTGCTTGCCAAATAAAGGCTGACTGTATCCAAAAAAGCCATGCAAACGTTCGCTGGTGAAGGGCAGGAAGGGAGCAAGCAGCACTTTGATCGAATCAATGGCTTTGAGAGCGGTGAATACTGACCGTGCGGCTGCCGCTTTATCCGTTTTAATAGCCATCCAGGGCGCTGTCTGATCGAGGTATTTGTTGACTTCTGTCGCCAACCGCATACCTTCTGCCAGGGCATTGCGGAGATGTACACCTTCCATTTCCACGGCTATGGTTTCAAACCCTTTCTCTACTTCCGCAAGCAGGTCCTTGTCCTGTCCGGTCAATTCACCCGGATCCGGCACCTGGTTTTCCCAATGCCTGCAGGTGAAAGACAGAACGCGGTTGGCCAGGTTGCCCCAGGTGGCCACCAGTTCATCATTGTTGCGGTGGAAGAAATCTTCCCAGTCCCAATCCGTATCCTTCGTTTCGGGCATGTTGACTGTCAGATAGTAGCGTAGTGGATCTGGATCATAACGGGTAAGAACATCACGTCCCCACACAGCCCAGTTGCGGCTGCCGGAAATTTTCTGGTTTTCCAGATTCATGAACTCATTGGCGGGAACATCGTACGGTAGATTCAATGGAGCGGGATTGGTCACACCCATTAGTTCATCAAAGGCCTTACCGCACCCGGTGAGCTGGGCAGGCCAGATGACGGCATGGAATGGGATGTTGTCCTTACCAATGAAATAATAGGATTGTGACTGGGGTCCGTGCCACCATTCCAACCAGGCGTCTGGATTGCCGTTCAACTTGCTCCATTCAATGGACGCTGACAGGTAACCAATGACGGCTTCGAACCACACATACAGGCATTTACCATCCCATCCTTCAAGCGGGACAGGAATACCCCAGTCCAGATCGCGGGTGATGGCACGTCCATGAAGATTGTTGGCCAGTATCTGACCAAGGCTCTGGCGCAAAACATTCGGCCGCCAGTAACCCTCACGCTGCTTGAGGAATTCAACCACAGCAGGCTGCAATTTCCCGAGATCAAGGTAGGTATGCTCTGTTTCCCGCAACTCAGGGGCGGAACCGTCAACCTTGCTGCGCGGGTTGAGCAACTGCGCCGGGTCTAGAAGATTGCCGCATTTATCGCATTGATCACTGCGGGCATTTTCATAGCCGCAGATGTAGCAGGTTCCTTCGACGTAGCGGTCAGGTAAAAACCGTTTCTGACTGGGAGCGTACCATTGCAATTCCCGGTCAGAATACAGATAACCGTTCTTTTTCAGCGCCAGAAAGATTTTTTGTGATACATCAAAATGATTGATGGTATGTGTGCTGGAGAATAGATCGTAGGTCAGTCCGAGCCCCATGAAGAGCTCAAGGAACCCGTTGTGAAATTTCTGGTAAACCTCAAGCGCGGTGGTGTTTTCCGCGTCTGCACGTACTGTGATCGGGGTTCCATGCGCGTCAGAGCCGGAGACCATCAGGACTTTGCGGCCGCGGAGGCGTTGAAAACGGGAAAAGATATCAGCCGGAAGATAAGCCCCGGTCAGGTTTCCGACGTGAATTTCCGCATTGGCATAAGGCCAGGCGACAGATACCAGTACATTTTCTACCATATTTTTCCTCTTGCCTACAATATCAGGCGGATTGTATCACACGCTTGCCTGACGGTCATTGTTCCGCCACCTGCCAGGCAGTTGCCTGGTCTAATGTTCTTATCTCATCCGGTTGTAATCGCCAGCCGGCGGCTCCCAGGTTGTCTTCCAATTGCTCCAGTGTGCGCGGCCCAATAATCGGGCAGGTCACTACCGACTGGCTGAGGAGCCATGCAAGGGACACCTGAGATACGCTTTTATTGTGCCCTTTCCCGATATCATCCAATACGTCTAATAGAGCCCAGTTCTTGTCCGTGAAATATTTGGACACATTTCGCTGGCTTTCTGTCTTTGGATCGTCTTTTCGGTATTTTCCCGTTAGAAATCCGCCAGCCAATGGACTATACGGGAGAACCGCAAGTGTATATCCACGACAGATATCAGCCAATTCGGCCTCAAATTCAGCACGGCGAAGAAGATGGTAATGCGGCTGAAGACTGTCATACCGGCTTAGTTTGTAGTGTTCCGCCACCCATAGGGATTCCACCAACCGCCAGGCCGGGATATTGGAACAGCCGATGTAACGGACCTTCCCCTGATGGACCAGATCAGTCATGGTGGATAGTGTCTCTTCGATAGGTGTGTTTTCGTCAAACCAGTGGGTCTGATAAAGGTCAATATAATCGGTTTGCAATCGCCGCAGTGAGTCATCCACAGCCCTCATGATGTGTAACCGGGAGAGGCCTTCGTCGTTAATACCCGGTCCCATGGCTCCACGCACTTTTGTTCCGATCACGATGTCATGGCGTGGTATCCCGGATTTCTTCATCCAACGTCCGATGATCTCTTCAGAAACCCCGCCCGGATTTCCTTTAACCCACCGCGAATAAATATCGGCGGTGTCTATGAAATTTATCCCTGCATCCACCGCGGCAGACAATATCTGGAATGAAACATCTTCATTGGCTGTCCAACCAAATTGCATACTGCCCAGGCAAATTTCAGAGACCTTTAAACCTGTCCGTCCCAGATTCCGGTAATCCATCTGCTGCCTCTTTTCTTTGTGTTCCGCTGTTATGCATTAATTATACAAATACCATCGGAGCAGTGGATTATTATGGTTGTTCACCCTGATAGTCTTGATTTTGATACAATCAATACTAGTGTAAACATGGCCATACATTTTTTTATCGTCCTCACAATTCTTCTCCTGTTTATTTCAGCCATGATGCTGATCATTTCACTGCGCTTTGCCCGGCCTATACCGGATTATCCAGTTGTTGACCTGGAAGAAGTGGATGGTGACGTTCTGGCCGAACATCTGTCTGATGTGATCCATTGTCGGACGATTGCTTCGGATGAATTAACCAGCACCATGCGTGATGAATATATCAACCTCCATCGTGCGCTGTTAAAGCATTTCCCGCGAGTACATACCACATTGGAAGTACGCTCGAGTCAGGACTTATCGCTTCTCTACATCTGGCCGGGACGCAATTCCAAACTTCCCGGAGTCTTGCTCAGCGGCCATTATGATGTCCCTCCGGTTGACCCGAAAACCGTGGATCAATGGGAGGCGCCGCCATTTTCTGGAACGGTAAAAGATGGGTATGTGTGGGGGCGTGGCACGCTGCAAGGCAAAGGCCAAATGGTCGCTATTTTGCAGGCCGTTGAGACCATGTTGCGGGCTGGATATAAACCAGAACGCACGGTTTATCTGGCTTTCGGCCATGACAGCCTTTCTGGCGGCAAAATGGGTGCAAGTAGAACCGCGGCGTACTTGAAGAAAGCTGGCGTAAAACTGGAAGTGGCTCTGGATGAAGGAGATTGGATTTCAGATGGCTACTATCCCGGAATGACCGGGATGGCCGCCCTGATTGGGGTTACGGAACGCGGACATATCCGTTTTGAATTTCGCGCCCGAAACACCGGACAGGATGACAACACACTGAATATTCTTTCGCATGCCCTGGCCCGTCTTTCAGATAATCCGCTTCCCGCGTCTTTTAAGGAGATTCGGGAAACATACCGCGGATTGGTGGGTGGGGTGGGGTATTTGCAGCAGGTGGTATTCGCCAACATTTGGCTGTTGTCATCAGTTGCCCGAAAAATGATTTATAAGCACCCGGAAGCCCAGATGCGTTCACGCACACAATTTATTCCGATCCGGTTCACCGGCGGACTGCAAAATGCCCGCGCTGATGTTGACGTGTTCCTTATGCCGGGGGAAACCATAGCAGCTGTAAGTGAGCACATCCGTAAAGCTGTGAATGATGAGCGTGTTATCTTTCAACCCCAGGCTGACCGGGCCTGGGAAGCCCCCAACGCCTCTTCATCTGAATCAGCGGCATATCAAACCGTT
>JAAYYW010000255.1 GCA_012515195.1 Leptolinea sp. | reverse complement strand
GAAATTCCTCAACCTGGTAGGTGAAAACCTCCAGGTTTTTTGTTTTCCACAAATGCCCGGGAGCCCCCATCTTCTGGCAAAGATGAGAAAGAAATTCCTGTTTATCGGGGAGTTGTTCCCAAACTTGTGGCAGGAATGTAGCTCTTCTATGACCATCCTTCAATATAACCCCCATTTTTCCAGGAATGAGGGCGTTCATTAAGTCCACTGCCGTCGAGTATGTCAAAACCTCTGGTTTGGTTAGTACAGAAATCTCAATTTTTAATAGATTTACTTCTTCCAATGAAACCGGCAAAAAACGGTAATCCTCCGTCGCAGCTGCCGCGGCATGCGTAATTACATCCTTTACAAGCGGCTGGTATGCTTCAAGGGCTCCAATACAACCTCGAAGGTTATTATTTATTGTCAGAGTGACGAAACTGGCGCCAGGTTCCTGTAAACTTGCAGAATATTCTGCGAGTTTCACCTCAGGTAAGGCATTTCGTCTTGCTGCAGCCTCAACGGTCCGTCTGGCCAGTTTAAGCAAAATTACTTTTTCTTCATCCTGCAATGTCTGATTTTTCATAAATTCTTATATTCCCGATTATGATACACCAATGGTTTCTCATTTGTCCCATCCAAAATACGCATTACTTCTGCAATGTAAAGCGTGGAATTTTGAAAAACAACCGGGTTGTATACTTTACATACGAGTATGGAAAGTGCATCTTGAATAGCCTTCATACCTTCAGGTAATTCAACAGTCTTTATATCTTTAAACCGGTCTTTCTCTGCCCTAACTTTCTGCGAAAAAATTTCAGCAATTATTTGTTGGCTACTGTTGAGAATTGAGATAGAAAAGAAACCGGAACTATTCACCAGACTTCTGGTATGTGAATCATTTTGTAGTGTCACAGTAATTAACGGAGGATCCAGTGATACGGATGAAAAGGAATTGACAGTCATCCCATGGTGATAACATTCATGTTGAACACATAGAATACAAACCCCTGTAGTCCAATTTCTCATGGCCAGCTTGAGATTTTCTGGATCAATCTTCATATTTTTCATTAATCCCTGCTCTGTTATACAATGTCAGTATCTGTTAATCAAGTCTTTATAATACGTTTTTAATCATCTTTTTTGGTATCATCCTGTATTATGAATAATTATGATCGTCTGAAAAAATCACACAAACTTTCGTCATATCAGAATTCAAATAATCCCCAACATACTGACTCTTTGTTGGATGATGAGTTCACTGAACAAGTTCAAAGGGTTGGATTTAATATGTGGGGTGCATTACAGACGATCATATCCGTTGCCATTGTGATGGCAACTGTATTCACAATGTGGAATCCATCAAATATCTTTTCAAACCAAATCCTTGATCGCATGTTCAGGTCTTCCTCTGATTCGAATTTACAACCAACTTCAGTCCCACTTACACCAACTACTTCACCCCGCCCCCGCATAGGAATTGTAGCCGGGCACTGGGGAAACGATTCCGGAGCTGTTTGTCAAAATGGTCTCACAGAAGTAGAACTAAACCAAAAAATTGCCACTCTTGTACGCGATGATCTTGTAAATGAAGGATATGACGTTGACCTCTTACAGGAAAAAGATGAACGTTTGTATGAATACACGGCATTAGCCCTTGTTTCAATCCATAACGATTCATGCGATTACATAAACAATGAGGCGACTGGTTTTAAAGTAGCAGCCGCCATGTCATCCATCTTTCCAGAAAAAGCTTCCCGATTGACAGCCTGTCTGGTCGATCGTTATGGCTCTATAACAAATTTACGGTACCACGCAAACACTATTACGAAAGATATGACAAATTATCATACCTTTAATGAGATCAACGGTCATACTACCGCTGCCATTATTGAGACCGGTTTTATGAATCTTGATTATCAGATTCTTACAGAACGAACTGATCTTGTTGCCCGGGGAATGTCACAGGGTGTTTTATGCTTTATCAGGAATGAAGATCTCAATAATATCCCCACTCAGGAACCAACACCGTAGATGACCCTCTCAGCAGCCCAAACAGCGCTGGACCATGCCTGGAGCCTTGTTCGCAAAGGAGAAGTGACCGATGCGCGTTTTTGGGCCTCTGAGGCCTCTGCGTTGGATCCCGGTTTGGAAGAGGCCTGGTTAATTCTGGCGGCTTTATCAAGTCCCCAGGATAGTTTTGATTATCTGAAACGAGCTTTGGAGATCAATCCATTCAGCCGCCGTGGTAATCTCGGAGTCGCCTGGGCAGAGGAAAAAACTGGCTGGTCTTTTACACAGTTTGTTTCTGGATTCCAGGATTATTCATCCTATAAAAAAGAAACTTTTCCTTCGGATGTTGTTCCAAAAGATGATTTTGGCTCATCTTACACAACCACTCCTGACAGTGTAAACACCTGGTTAAATGAGTCTGAAGTGGAACCTTCCTATGAAGAACCTCCCCCTCCTATGACCGAGGAGAAACCCCTTCCGATTTCTTCTCCACAAATGATCATCAAGCGGAAACGCCCCCGTACTTTGAAACCTGTACCGGAAAACCCCTGGTCGGTTCTTCTTCCTTATACCATTT
>JAAYYW010000023.1 GCA_012515195.1 Leptolinea sp. | reverse complement strand
TGAGGGTGACTTCTTCGTGTTCCACTTTGCGAGCGGGAATACGTTTTCCGCCACTGACCCACCGGGTCATTTCGGTCATGTTCTTCCGGCTTTTTCCATCCTCCACAATAGCCGTAATGCGATAAGAACCGCCCAAAGGCGTTTGAAACTCGCATTGAATCGGTTCAAGACCGGATGAGATCACACAGGTTTGCACGTCAGACTCAACCTCAGACCAGCGTCCTTCAAAGTATTTCCAATCCAAACGGGCTGCTTTTACATCTACAGCACGATCCTCCACTGGTTTTCCGTCAAGGTCTGTAACAATTGCGTCAATTTTTAAAGGTGTTCCTTTTTCGACAAAGTACCGCTCGCTGTGAAGACCAACATACAGATCGGATGGATGAACCAGAAGGTTGGTTGAGGTCGTCCATGCCTGGCGGTTTACATCCATCACGGTTGCCTGAGCGTTGATGCTTACAGGTTTCATTTTCTGGTCTTTCTCAAAGTTGATATTTAGAAAATGTATACCGGCTGTATTGGTTTTTCCTGAATAAGTTTGATAATCTGAATCATCGGAAGACGATTGATCACCAAATTCATCGTGGCCGGTTAATATCCACCAGGGTGACCATGAACCAAATATGAAATCCGGCCAGTTTGGTGGAGAGTAATTTGAAGTGGTTTTGGAGACTTCCCAGGTTACATCCGCGTTCGGTAAGGGTCCGCCGGCATAGTAATTGGCTTCAACAGATACGACGGTCGACTCGCCCGCAAAATAAGGTCCCGGGGTCTCATTCTTTGCAGAGACTTCGAATTCTGGTCTACGGAACTCTTGAATTTCAAAACGGTGGATGAAGTTCGTGGTATGCAGATTGGTGAGAGATCCTATTGCGCTGAAATGGATCTGTGCCTGTCCAAGATTGGTTTCGGTCGGAATGGTAAAGACCATATCAAATCCACCAAGTGGGTTAACATCAACCACACCTATGCCAATTTCATTTCCCTGGGGTTCCAGAATCTGATACGAAAGAGAAGACACATCAGACCCTAAAAGGGAAACATTGCCCTTGGGGCCACTTACTATTCGGCGAAGCCATCCTTTTATGTGAACTTCCTCACCCGGTTTATACATCTGGCGGTCATCAAAGACAAACCATCGCAACTCGTCAAATGCAGGGACGGATTGCCATGTTTCATCCCCCCAATAGCTGATGGACCGGGGAAGCATTGACGTGTCATTGCCCATGGTCGCCGTCAGATATAAGGCATTTGGGGGAATTATTAGCCTGGCAATGCCATTAGAATCAGTAACCGGATTCCCCGTCTCAACATTTGCCTGTATCACGGTTCCTTCCAAGGGAGATCCATTACGAAGATCAGTTGTCCAGGCAATCATCTGAGTGTCGTCAACAATTGCATCCAATCCGACCTTCGTTACCTGTACCCATGCTTGAACCGTGTTCCAATATTCTTCCTTCTCGAACAGGGAACGATGTGGTTTGACAATAACGAGCAGGTGACCCGTTTCTCCGTCAAGATATTCCTTCAGCTTTATGTCCGTCTGAGTCAACGAATCGGGTATGGATTTGACGTCAATCGTTTTGTCAAAGACTTTCTTTCCGGGGATGGGTAGCGTTTCATCCGTTCTGCGGTATTCCTGTAAGTATTTGCGGAATGCGGGCCAGTCGGAAGGTTGGACGTTATAAATTTGTGCATCTAACTTCGTATAGTTAATTGAATAGACTGTGAATATGGGTTCACTGGTTGCCGGATCAAGCGTTATAAAATTTTGAGAAGGCCCGGTCAATACCTTGTCTGCCGCTCCAATGGTAAATTTTAACCTGGTGTCTTTTCCCAGTTTTTGTCCATATATGTCCTGAATATCCGCGCTGACACTGATTGTATATGTTGTCCGCCCCCTGGTCTCGCCTTGGATATTGATCGTTTTGCCCATGATACTGGCTGAAACACCGGGTATATCCGGATCTATCTGTAACATACCTTCCTGAAAGGTTCTCGGATCAATTGGATTATTAAACTGGATATTAAGAGGAATAAGTGGGGGACATTCCTTTGCACCCCAGGAACAACCATGGGCAACGATCTCAAGAGGTGAGTAAGTGGAAAAGGAAAATGATTGAAATTCCCTTGATTTCAGTGGTCCTTCCGCTGAAGGTGTATCTGGACCTATTAAGACACTGATTTTCGAAGCCAGCGGTAACAGTTCAACCGGTTGAATGACCATATAGCGGCCTTCAAGTGAATTCTTAACCCGGTATTTGATTTTAGGATTTGATTCAATGTCTGAATCTGTTGATAACCTGGCTGCCACGGGTTTTCCCTGGACTGACAGGTTGATGGTATTCAGCACGGCTTGAGGATCAATGCGTTGGTCAAATTCAAGAAAGATCAGGGGATCCCGAGGTTGGGTTATGCCGTCCGGATAACCGGATAAGAGCTTCACAGGGGGTGTAGAAAATTTCCATTGAACCTGCTCCTGTAAGGATGCTCCGCTTTGTGATTTAGTGCCGGCGGGTACGGTAACGGTATATTCTGTTGATTTGGGGAGCCTGTCGATAAGTTTGGAATCATAGTTGAAGGTGAGAGTCTTGGTCCCAACCCAACGCCAGGTTCCCTTGAGGTCGGGGACAACCTGAACGGGAATATCTTTTTCCGAAATATCTGACAGGGTTGCCAGAGGAACCATGGGCTGATTGAATGTCACGCTGATAAACGGCGCGACCGGAATTTCCCCTTCTGGCGAAAAACGGAGGACATGCAAAGGTTCGTTG
The DNA here is from genome assembly GCA_012515195.1 of Leptolinea sp. GTDB lineage: Bacteria > Chloroflexota > Anaerolineae > Anaerolineales > Anaerolineaceae > Leptolinea. The sequence continues at coordinate 8,349 of JAAYYW010000023.1, read as the reverse complement.
GAGGAGGATGAAACTTCTGATTCCGGGGTTACTACCGGAGGAAATTGCTGTTCCATTGTCTCACCGGTGCGGGGCGGAGGAAGAAGGTCACTTGCCAGCGAGAAATCAGATTGTTTTTCCTCTTCCGGCGGAAGAGCCGGCAAGCGTGAAAGGATGTTATCAGCCTCTACGTCCGTGAGCGGCTCGCTAACCACTGATGGCACTGAAATAGCATCGGCCGGTTGTTCTACTCCCTCGCCAATGGAAAACGGCTGCGAAACTTCAGTTTCTGTCATAGGTGGTTTAACTCCTGAATCTGAATTCGAGTCGGATTCCACAGGAATATGCTGACCGTTCGTTTCGGGTGTTTGTTGAAACGGCAAGTTGCAGGCTGAGAGGGGTACAGTCAGGGTCCAAATAATAACTATTACAGCAATACGATATAGCAGCAGGGAAACTCGACTGTTCATGGCGGCATCCTCTTTTGTGAATAGGTCACAAGTTTATTGTATAACGCATTAGGAAGACGCAATTAAATAGGTTTTTGTTCCCGGAAAACAAAAAAGACCACCTCTTGGTGATCTTTATGTTTGTGGGCGGAATAGGGCTCGAACCTACGACCTCACGGATGTCAACCGTGTGCTCTAACCAACTGAGCTATCCGCCCGAGAGTTTCGATATTATACGACCAATGTTCTGAAATGACAAGAAATTTGTCCAAGAATTTTTTACAGAAACCGAAATGAGAAAAAACATTGTGTAATAGGTAAGCTGTGGTAAAATAGCCGTCGCAAACAAGCTGGAGAGGTCGCATAGTTGGCCTAGTGCGCGCGCTTGGAAAGCGCGTATACCGCAAGGTATCGAGGGTTCGAATCCCTCCCTCTCCGCCAAGAAAATCCCCGCAAGATTATTGCGGGGATTTTGCTTAATATGGAGTTAAATTTCTACTCCAATTTGAACTTTTCCACAGTTTTCTGTAATATGGCGGCCATATCTGAAAGGGATTGTGCAGAAGCAGTGACTTCTTCAACCTGAGCACTCATCTCTTCGGCGGAAGCAGAGACCTCTTCCACGGCAGCAGAGTTTTCCTCGCTTACAGAAGCGATATTGTCAATAGCCTGGGTTATTTCGCTCGAGCCGGCTGCCATCTCTTCGGTTGCCGCTGTGTTCTCCTCTACAATGGCAGAAACATCATCAGCCGCTGCAACCAGCTCATTGGAGAGACTGCCCATTTGAGAGACAGCATCCGCAGCAAGCTGGGCTTGTTCATTTACTGCTTCAGCGGCTTTCAAAATGTTCTCAAGAGCTGTACCGGCGCGGGAAGCCCGTTCCGTACCCGTTTCCACTTCGGTCGCGCTTTCGTTCATAGCGTTGACTGCTTCCATAACGGTCTCCTGAATCCCACGGATCAGGGAACCGATCTCTTTAGTCGCGTCACTGGAGCGTTCAGCGAGTTTCCGAACCTCATCGGCAACAACGGCAAAGCCTTTACCATGCTCACCGGCGCGGGCTGCCTCAATGGCCGCGTTCAAAGCCAGCAGGTTCGTCTGGGAGGCAATATCATCAATGGTTTCGATGATTGCGCCAATCTGATCAGACCGATTCCCCATCTCCTGCACTTTTTGGGCGGAGAAACCAACTTTTTCGCGGATGGTTTCCATGCCTTGAATTGTATCGGAGACAGTTGTTGAACCTTCACGAGCGGCAGTTGCCGCATTGTTGGATTCAACAGAAACGGCGTTGGCATTCCCGGCAACCTGCTGAATGGTCGATGAAAGGGAGCCGGTAAGAGCGGCCATTTTTGAAACTGCTTCAGCCTGTGCCTGAGCACCTTTGGAGACATTTTCAATGGCACGGCGTAATTCTTCAACGGAAGCCGCGGATTGAGTGGCAGCCTCTGTTTGCTGTGATGTGCCGCGGGCAACCTGCTGGATCGTAGTTGCAATTTGAGAAGTGGCCTGACCTGCCTGATCGGATGCCTGCGCCAGTTCCGCGGAGGCTGCGTTCAAGTTATGCGCATTGGACGCAACATCCCCGATGGCTTCTCGCAAGTTCTTGAGCATTTTTGCAAAAGCAACACCCAGAACATCTTCGTCTGACTTGGGTTCAACGTCAGCGGTCAGGTCACCATCTGCCAGTTGCTCTGCAGAATGTGCCATGGTCTTTTGAAAATCGATCATCTCGCGGAACGAATCCGCCAGTCCACCAATTTCATCTTTGGATTTGTATGTAATATTCTGGTCGATCTTTCCTTCAGCCATCAAGCTGGCAGCAGAAGCCATCGTTTGAATCGGTCGGGAGATCGAATTGGCGATGATGATGGAAATAACAACAATCAAGACCAACGAAAGGACGATTAACCCAATAATGATATTCCGTAAATTGTAAACAGCTGCGAATGCTTCGGAGTCATCCTGCTCGACAATAATGCCCCATTTTTGTTCCGGCAACCAACTGTAAGCACCAATAACCATTGAACCATGGTAACTCGCGTACTCAGAAAGTCCTTCATTTCCGGCCAATGCTTGCTGAGACGCAAGAGTGTCGATCTGCAACTCCAGTTCAGCCATTTCTTTGATTCGGCCATCTGCAAGTAATTTTTCTTCATAGCGGGAAGGGGTAATAAAAAAGCCATCTGAATTGATCAGGTAAGCTTCACCGGTATTTCCCAGAGCGGCGCTGCTCATTAGTTGAGCGATATAAGTCATTGGAACTGTGGCACCTGCCACGCCGACGATCTTCCCTTCATTTTTCACCGGAGAGGCTACAACCATGATGAGATTTCCAGTCGCTTTGGAGAATACAGGTTGAGAGATCACTATCTTGTCCGTAAGTGCTTCCTTTACATAATCCCTGTCAGCAAGATCTAATGGACTATTATCATTTGTGGCAATCGATTTTCCGTCTAATCCAACAACAAACATGGTTTCATACCGCCCCCATCCGGCATAGAATTGATCGATGGCTGATTTCGCCGCATCCGGTTCCATACTCTGAATCCGCGCGTTGGACGACATTACAACCAGATCTTTCTTTCGGCTTTCCAGCCAATCGATAATGGTTGCTGAATTGTTTTTTGCCGCCATTTGCAGTTGTTCTGTTGTTTTATCGCGAAGAGCTGTCTGACTCTGCAGAAACGCGAAAACACTGACAATGATCAATGGAATTAACGAAAGCGCGAGGAAGAACAGCAACAATTTTCCGCGCATGGAATTAATAAATGTGATGTTCGATCCTTTGGTATTTTTCATGGTAATCCTTTCCAATTTTAGGAGGGTACATTTTTTTATAGAGTATTTCTATATTAAAATACAATAAAAAAGAGATAAATTGTAAAAACTGATCGATACCAGGCAGGACAAAAAAACGAAAAAATCCATTTAATCCTGGTTTGTTTCGCATATACAATTATTGCCAAAATTGCAGGATCAGACTACATTATGAAAATTAAAATAGAAAAATTGGTATATGGTGGAAGCGGTTTAGGACGGTTGGATAATGGCAAAGTCGTCCCGGTCCCACACACCATTGATGGGGAGAATATAACCATCTGTGATATTCAAGAGCAGAACAAAGCATCAATCGGTGTAATCGAAAGCATTACCGAAAGGAGTTATTATCGAGTTGAACCACCTTGTCCTTATTTCTATCATTGTGGGGGATGCCAGTATATGCATATCGCTTACGCCCATCAACTGGCCATCAAAAAGTCGATTCTTTATTCACAGCTGGAGCGGTTGGGCGGTATTAGCAAGTTAGATATATCAGATACTATTCCCTCACCGGACCAGTTGGCATACCGCAATCATGTTCAGTTTCATATTGATAAAGATGGTCGTCCCGGTTTTCAGCGGGCCCGCTCACACGAAATCATTCATATTGAAAAGTGTCTTTTGCTAGAAGATACGTTGAATGATCTTCTTCACACAATCGTGTTGGATCCATCTTCTGGAATAACGCGGATGTCGATACGCGATGATGCTATCGGGACACCGGTACTCGCCTTGTCAGGCGAAACAGTAAATCCACCCAGTTTTGAGATTGACTTTCCTTTGAATGTCGTTTACCGCGGACCTGCCGGAGAAATGCGATTATCCGGTGAGGCTTTCAATCAATTCGATATTGGAGGGAAAACTTTTCAAGTTTCATCAGCATCTTTCTTTCAAACTAACCGGAAAGTTGCTGAACGCCTTATCGAATTACTTTTGGAACACATTCCCAGAGAAATCAATACAATTCTGGATTGTTACTGTGGGGTGGGACTTTTCAGTGCTTTTCTTGCAGAAAGAACCCGGCGGTTGATAGGGATTGAGACATCAGAAACCGCTTGTTCAGATTTTGCTGTAAATCTAGATTGTCACGACCATGTGGAACTGTATCAGGGCAGTGCAGAAGATATTCTGCCTCATCTTGAAATTAAAGCAGATCTGGTAGTTGTGGACCCTCCCCGTGCAGGAATTGCACCGACTGCAATGAAAGCCATCATCGGGATGCGGCCAACAAGGATTGCGTATATCTCGTGTGATCCATCAACTCTCGCACGGGATTTGAAGATACTAACAAGCGCTGGATTTAATATTGTAACTATTATCCCGCTGGATATGTTCCCGCAAACATATCATATTGAGACGTTTGTGCTGCTGACGAGGGATTAGACAGTTGTCTGGAATGCCGTGTTGAGCAAAAAATATCGATAAAGTATTCTTTTGGAAGATTATTGATAATTACCTTGCTAGCTGCGATCAAAATGAGGTATGTCATCAGGTAATTCAAATGATAATTCAACCAACCCACCAAATATTTCTTCCTTATACCATGGGGATTGAACGATCATCTTTTTCTTACCGTTTTTGATAATTGTGTAAATGTTCCTTTTGGGTGTTATTAAAAGCTCGCGGAGTTTTTTGCAAGCTGGTTCCGGGTGACAATCAAATAGACTACGACCGATAAGTTCAAGTCCGCCATATTTTGCAAATTGCCTTGCTGACTGATCATTCATATAAATGATCTTACCCGTCATATCACAAACGGTTATAACTACATTTGTTCCATCTACCCATTTTTCTGCCATACCCAGCTCCAAGAATTTGATATTACTAGAATTATCAAATCTATACTATCATTATGTGGCAGTCTTAATAAAGTGGAGAGAGAAAAATGACTGGACTAAAAAAGAAATTGATTGGCATGGTCATAATTGCGGCTGTTACATTAAGTTGCAACCTGTCAACCAACGTTGTTGAACCACCTGTGCCGACTACGATAAATACTCCAACCCCAGTAAACACAGCAACGGAACCATTGCCCCCAACTTTTCCACCTCCGTTTGAACCACCTACTTCTACACCAAACCCTACTGAAACGTCCACAGGAACGCCTACGCTTACCCCAGTGCCACCTACCATGACGTATACCAGTACACTTCTCCCTTATGACCCAAATGCCACCCCAACACCTCCACCAACCATTCCGTCAGGGTACATTGCACCCCGGAGTCAGGATAGTAGTAATCCAACGACCTATCTTTCGCCGACGATAACGATCTTGCCGCCAACAGCCCGACCATCTACCAGCATTGTTGCTGTCCAGTTTTCTCCAACAATAGATGGAGATTGGGGCGAATGGCCAAATGCGGAAGTAACGTCAGGTTATGTTGTTTTTGGCAATGCCAAATGGGTCGGGGGAATGATCTGAACTCTTCCATAAAAACCGCATATGATGCCAACTATTTTTATATTGGCGTAAATGTCGTTGATGACATCTACGTTCAGAAAGCCACCGGCTACCAGATATATCTGGGTGATAGCCTTGAAATATTAATGGATGCTGACCTAATCAGTGATTATTCTGTAAAATCACTCGATGGAGACGATTTTCAGCTTGGAATTGCCCCGGGATTACAAACAATTGATGGTGAAAAAGAAGCCTATCTGTGGTACCCCCAAAACCTACGGGGTACACGTGATCAAGTGATTATTGCCAGTCAAGCGATAGATGCTGGATATATGGTCGAAGCTGCCATCCCATGGTCTTTATTTTCCATAACACCGGCCCCGGGTAAACATTTTGGTTTTGCGGTTTCTGTGTCAGATAATGATAATCAATCAAAATCAGTTCAGGAATCGATGGTCTCAAATGTTAGCACTAGGAAATTTCTTGATCCAACAACATGGGGTGACTTAATACTTCAATAAAGAGAAGGCTTAAGAAGCTTCCAGTGCATCCGTACTGGAAGCTTCTTTTTGTGAATGGTACATTTCTTGCTACTTCACACATGACGGTGAAAATAGGCTTTCCGGTTCGCCGGTAGGGAAAAGCTGATCTCTTTGCAGGCTTCTACCTTTCAATGGGAGGAGTGCCGGTTTGTAAGGTGATCGGAACCCATTATTACGGAGGCATACCGAAATTCTGGAGGTGAAGCATGAATCATATTTCAAAAGTAATCCTTGTTTTGATCATTTGTATAGGAATAGCTTTTCCATTTTCCGGCGTGGTTCAAGCATCAAATATCATGGGCGACGACACAGCCCCGGAAGAGCCTGCTACTGATGGGCAGGGAGGGGTCGCAACACCCACCCCGATCCGTGTGCGCATGAATGGTACTGTAAAAGCATATTACACGGCTGTTGCTCCTTCCATTGATGGTGATTGGACTGATTGGTCTGCACCGGAAATGCCTGCCCGGTTTGTAGTTGTGGGGGGGCAGCATCGCAGTGGTGTCAGCGACCTTGATGCCTCATTTAAACTGGCCTGGGACGAGAATTACCTTTATGTCGCTGTAAAAATGCGTGATGATCTGTATGTTCAAAATGCGCGCATTGATCAACTATACAAAGGTGATTCCATTGAAATACTGTTTGATTCAGAATTCTATAATGATTTTGACAACACAACACTAAACAACGACGACTATCAAATTGGAATCAATCCTGGCCATGGAAGTCCGAAAGGACCCAAAGAGGCATATGTCTGGTACCCTTCCAACCAGGCCGGTCCGCGCGAAGATATTGATATAGCTACAATCAGAAGCCGTGGTATAACCCGGATTGAAGTTGGTATCCCGTGGACAACTTTTAATGTTGTCCCTGAGACAGGAGCGCATTATGGTTTTGCCCTGGGTGTATCAGACAACGATGATCAGGTTCGCGACCAACAGCAAACATTTCTATCGAATATCAGAAAACGTGTATTGTCAAATCCCACAACCTGGGGTGACCTGACTTTGATGCAGTAATTATTCAGAACCGAAAAGAATTAAGAGTCTACTGATAAAGTGGACTCTTTTTATTTAAATAGAATGTTTGATAACTCTTCCCTGTAAGACGATGATTTTGGGTCTTTTTCGCCCAACAACTCAAGGATGCCAAGAAATGCAAGTTTGGCCTTACCTTTCCGGTAATTCTTGTCTACATTCAGAATATCAAGAAGTCCATCCAATGCTGCCAGTAGATTATCTCGTGTAACCAATTTAAGGCTATTGGTATAGGCCGCATCAAGATCTGTTTCTATATCAATCGGGGAATTGAGATCTACGGTAAGTGGTAGTAAAGCCTCAGCCATCCGATATTCTTTACTGGCTGGAAAGTTCTTCAGAATAGTCAATGCTTCATATGATTTACCCTGTGGAACAAGTGATTTGGCTAAACCAAGGAAAGCGGAAGGCGGACAATCTTCTGAACGCATGAGTTCCCGAAAAACACTTTCAGCCTGTTTCCAATCGTGAAACTTTAAAAAGGCTTCTCCCTTTTCGAGGTCAAGGTCAATCTGGCTTGGAGGTAGTAGCAGTTCAACAAATTCATCTAATTGATTTTGTGATATTAATCCTGAAAACTCGGCAACGATAGTGCCATTTTGAAAGGCAATTACAGTAGGAAGCGTTCGAACCTGATATTGCATACCCAATTTTGAGTTGGCATCAACATCCACTTTGGCCAAACGAAGTGCCCCGTCAACTTCGTTGATAACAGATTCCAACATTGGATCTAAAACTTTACAGGGCTGACACCAAGTAGCCCAGAAATCAACCAAAACAGGAATATTTTTGGAATAATAGATTACTTCAAACTCGAAGCTATTCTCGTCTACATTCAGGATAAATTCAGAAGAAACCATAACCTACCTACCGGTGAAGCGCACTAAGATAAGCCCTGATTATAAAGGATTACAGGTGACTTATTCTTCTTCAGGTGGACTAATTCGTCCGGGTTGTTCTACATTCAGAACATCACCATGAAGATTGATCGTAATGTTGAAACCCATCATTCTAAGATATTGACGGGTTGTTTCAGGTATTCCGGTTTCAATCAATGAATCAAATTGCTTGTCCATGTTCTGAAGTTGATTTACCAAAACAGCCCGTGAAAAGATATT
>JAAYYW010000254.1 GCA_012515195.1 Leptolinea sp. | reverse complement strand
TGCACCCGCAACAGGCGGGTAATCGCTTCAAACAAATGCACAGGTATACGGATGGTGCGTGCCTGTTCCGCTATATACCGGCTGATGGATTGTCGGATCCACCAGGTGGCATAGGTGCTGAATTTAAAACCACGGGTGGAATCAAATTTATTGACCGCGCGCAAAAGTCCCAGGTTACCCTCCTGGATCAAGTCCAGGAAGGAAATACCGCGTCCGAGATAGCGTTTGGCAATACTGACCACGAGCCGTAAATTGGCTCTGATCAACTGTGCATTTGCTTCCTCTGCCCTGAATTTGACGCCTTCGAGCTCATTTTCAAGGTCATCTACCTGGGGAAGGTTTTTTATCAAGAAATCCAGCGGCGGCATCTGCCCGGTTTTGCGAACCTGTTCCAGAAGTTTGTTGGCCAGGGGTGTGGGAAGCAAATGTAACGCCAGGAAAAGATTAAAAGCGTTGCGAGCCACAGCATCCCAGAGTGAGTCTTTACCCCATTGACCATTGTCAAGGTAATGGCGCAGGTAGGAAGGTTCCACGATCTGCCAGGTCCGGCGAAGCTGTTGTGCTTCAGCCAGCACCAGACTAAGGTCTGGCGGCTCACTGTGGTTATATCCACGGGCATCCTCAACCAACCGATTCCAACTGATGATGGTTTTGTCAGCCAGGGATTCAAACAGGGCTGTTATCTCATCTTGTTTGGACTGTCCACCCACATGCTGTCTCAGGGTGTCCACGAACCTTTCCGCCTCAATCATCGCCGCCAACCGGAATTCGCTATCAGCATCCAGTAGATGAATCTGGCCGATCTCCTTCAGGTAAAGGCGGACCGGATCTTCAGAAAGCTCAACGGCAACAGCCGGGTCTTCAAGAATTTTCAGGGGATCTTCCAGGGCAAATTCAGACCACTCATCACTGGTCTGTGCCAGCGACACTTCATCCGGCTCATCCTGGTTGATCAAATCGTCATCACCCTGACGAAGGATGTTTTTGGTGGTCTTCCTGGCCGTGGAAGTACGGCGGGGCTGCCGTCCATTTACCGGTTTTGCGGTTGTCTTTTTTTCCACAACCGATACCGGTTTATCTTCAAGCCCGCTTTCGGGCGACTCGATGGGTTTCTTGGGGCGAGGAGACATGGGTTAACTATACCATAGGAGACTAATGGAGGTTTATATCGGGCTGTAGAGCCTTCTCAAGCCGCAAGCGTTCAGCGGTTAAATCCGACATTTTCCGATAATATTCCTGTAATGACTCTTTTTCATCAACCTGTTGTTCCTCCCATCCGGACAGGTCGGTAACAAGAAAGCGAATGGTATCAATGGATTCGCGGATCTTGGCCAACCTGAGCCGGTTAATTGTATCGAATAGATCATCATAAATCCGTTCATCAGGGGTGTTTTCCAGGTTAAATCCCCGATTTATCTCTAGCAAGAATGATTCCAATGTATCCGGCCGGTTGTTCCAGAAAAAATCCCGGATACTTTCATCCAATTGATTAATCGCCCTGGCCATTAAGAGAAATGCTTCCTGTGATTCCGTCGACTGAAAATCATCCACGCTTAACGGTGGAAACCGGTTTATTTTCAGCTCATCTTCCAATTGAGGGAGTAGATCTGGTTTAAACAGCAGCAATCGGAGGCAGTGGTTTTCCAATGGCCGCAGTGGATTTTTTATTTCCACGCCAGCTACCGGTTCTCTTTGAGATGGCCTTGTTCTACGGCGGGAAAGCTGGCGCCTTTCTCCCTTGCCACCTGGCTGGAGCTGCATTAACGATTCTTCATTGATATGCAGCATGACCGCCAGACGCGAGCGGTATGTATCCCGCTCGATGGGACTGGCCAGATCTTCAATTAATGGAATGATCTGGCGTGCGATGCCATCTTTCACTTTGGGATCGTTCAAGTCCTGTCCTGCTGCCAACGTATCCATAACATGTTGAACGATCGGCCGGGCATTTTGCAGAATAGCTTCCCATTCTGCCGGATTGCGAAGAACGACTTCATCCGGGTCCATACCCTCGGGGATGGATGTAACCCGCAAGTCAGCTCGTAGGCGTGATTCTTCGTGCAATAAACCACGGGCATCAAAGACAATTTCATCACCGCGATCAAGCGATTGACGAGCTACTTCCAGGCCGCGCATGGTGGCTTTGGCCCCCGCCGCGTCCGCATCCAGTGCAAGGATCATCTTTCGCGTCAGATGTTGCAGCTGTCGAAGCTGATCTTCCGTCAGGGCAGTTCCCATCGGGGAGACCGTATTGGTAAAGCCAGCCTGGTGTAAGACGATCACATCCAGATAGCCTTCCACTATGACCACTTGATCTCGATCACGGATGGCTTTTCGGGCATGGTCCATCCCGAAGAGCAACCGGCCTTTATCAAAAAGGACTGTCTGCGGTGAATTCAAGAATTTCGGAACATCATTAGGATCAAGCACGCGCGCGCCAAACCCAGCCATGCGTCCCTGCCCATCGCGGATGGGAATCATTACACGATGGCGAAATCGGTCATACACCCGTTCTTTTTCCGGATTTTCCGAAAGTAATCCGGTTTCCTTGAGTTCATCGATACTATATCCCCGACCTGTAAAATGAGACATGAGTGTATCCCAGCCAGGCGGTGCGTATCCCAACCCGAACGAGGCGATGGTTTCTGTGGTCAGCCCGCGACCGGTGAGGTAATCCAAAGCCAATTTTCCCTGCGTGTTCTGCGTCAGGTAATGTTGATAGAAGAGGGCTGTTTCTTCCAAGAGCTGCCGCAGCCGGTCACGATGAGAATCTTCCTCTTTCCGCTGAGGTGTGAGCGGCTCCAATTCCACACCGGCTTTGGCAGCAAGGGTTTTTAATGCCTGCGGGAAATCACATGCGTCGCGTTTCATGACGAACTTGAACAGGTCACCGCCTTCATTACATTGTCCGAAACAACGCCAGGTACCCGAATCCGGGAAAACAACAAATGCCGGTGTACGCTTGTTGTCATGGAATGGGCAAAAACCGGTATAGTTCTTACCGGACTTACGCAGCTTTACTGAAGGTATCTCGTTTACGATATCTTCGATATGAATTCGTGATTTGATTTCATCTACGGCTGTCATTTATTCTTACTTCGCCTGTGATATTTATCAGTGGCTACATTATCACCCAAACCATCATTTTGTGACAAATAAACTTGTTTTCAGGATCAATGGAAGTCTACATGGCGGATCATTAACAACCTCAAGAAGAAACAGGGCAGCCATAAGCTGCCCTGTTTCCAAAGGATGTTTTTTCTAGAACCCTTCAAGGAATGAAAGGTCAACGATCCGCTCGGGTAGACGGGAAATTCGTTGCAGCATTCCGAGCCGATTGGTTTTCTCTTGTGTATCTTCAGACATGACCAAAACCGCATCGAAGAAAGTATTGACAGCTGGAATAGCCGGTAAAAACGCGTTGAGGAACTCATCTACGGATGTTCCGGATTCCAGAGTTTTTTCCACACGAATGATCTGTTCCAATAAGGCTTTTTCCGATGACTCTTTGAGGGTTTCTGGTTTTACGACAAAGATTTCATTCAACCCGCGCGTAATCCGTACACACCGGGAGAATGCCGGGAGAATGGTATTCCAGTCCGAACGCTGCACCCAATCCGTTAATTGGCGGCATCCGCGGGCCGCTCCAGCCGGGTTGGTTCCCTGGCGTGCCAGTACCGCGTCAACCACATCATAACGGTAACCCTGATCGGTCAGAAATCCCTTGAGGCGACCGACAATGAACTCCCGGCATGCCTGAATGGTTTCTGATGACATGGAAAGGGGAAGGTTTCCCGCGGCCAGTTCCAATCCCTTTGAGGTATCAAAATCAAGGTCCCAGGCGATCAACGACTGGACGAGACCCAGAGCTGCACGACGCTGGGCATAGGGATCCTTCGTTCCTGTAGGAGCCAATCCAGCCGCGAAAAGGCCGGCCAGCATATCCAACCGGTCAGCCAGGCTTACAGCCAGGCTGGCTTTTGTCGAAGGAGATGAATCTCCGGTGCTCTTTGGCAGATAATGCTCCACAATGGCTCTGGCAACATCTTCATTCTCCCCTGACTGTCGGGCGTAATATCCGCCCATAATACCCTGTAAGGATGTCATCTCAACCACCATATGGGTAGCCAGGTCCGCTTTGCACAGGTGAGCTGCCCGCTGCGCCGTCTTCTCTTCGGCGGGAGACAGGTCCAGGCTATCCTTCAAACCACCAACCAGCTTCTCAATACGGTTGGTCCGGTCAAGCATGGATCCCAGTTTGAACTGGAAAATAAGAGTGGAAAGCTGCGGGACAAACTCTTCGAGCTTGTGGCGAACATCTTCATTGATAAAAAACGCCGCATCAGCAAAACGGGCACGGATGACCTGCTCGTTTCCATCGGTAACCGTCTCCAGGAACCGGTCATCACCATTGCGGACACCAATGAAGTATGGAAGCAATTCGCCATCGGGTTTGATCACTGGGAAGTATCGCTGATGCTTTTTCATAACCGAGATCAATACTTCGGATGGTAATTTCAAGGATTCGGGGTCAAATTTCCCCGGGAAAGCGGTGGGCCTTTCCACCAGGTTGTTGACTTCATCCAGCAATGTCTGGTCGACTTCAGGTTTGCCTCCGAGAGAGACTGAGAGTTGGGAGACCTGCTTTTCAATGACCAACCGTCGTTCAGCCGGATCAAGCAATATCCCCTGGGTCTTTAAAGCATCTCCATAGGCTTCAGCTGATTTGACGCTCACCTGTTCCGCGGAGTTGAATCGCAAACCTCGGGTGGTATTCTCAGCGGTTAACCCGGCATAACGGAAGGGAATTACCTGCGAGCCGAAAAGAGCCAGCAGCCAGCGGATGGGACGGGAGAACCCTGCCTGGCTTTCATTCCATCGCATGACCTTATCAAACTTGATCCCAGCAATTAATTCAGTGAGTGCTTCAACAAGAACTTCCCCTGCCGGTTTTCCGGTTTCGTGCAATTCAGCTGCCGCATAACGGCCGCCGTCAATTTCCATAATTTTTAAGTCTTCGGGTTTCAATCCCTTACCGCGCGCAAAACCAGATGCCGCCGGTGTGGGATTGCCACTGGAATCAAAAGCCCGATCAGCCGGTGGTCCTTTGATGATGCTGGTTTTATCAGGTTGCCGCGGAGATAGCTCATGGACCTGTACAGCCAAACGACGCGGTGTGCCTGATACCAGAACTTCACCATGCTCAAGCCGCAATTCCGACAAAAGGGCCGGAAACCGTTCTTTCAGCTGATTCAGCACAGATTGCAAATCAGCTGCCGGAAGTTCCTCTGTACCGATCTCGAGAAGGAAGGTCTGTGGATGGTCTGGCGCAGATTTTTGACCAAGTTCCGAACCTTTCACCGGTTTTTGACCGCTTATCGTGATGCTATCGGCTTTTCCCCAGGGAAAACCCAATTCCTCCCGCTGGGCTACATAGGCTTCAGCAACCCGACGAGCCAGATCGCGCATGCGTGAAAAAAGTGCCTGGCGTTCTGTTACGCCCACTGCTCCGCGCGTATCCAGAACATTGAACGTATGGGAGCATTTCAATACATAATCATGTGCTGGAAGGACCAGTCCCTGATCCAATGAAGCTTCCGCTTCCGCTTCAAACAGGTTGTACATTTGACGAAGGCGTTCCACGTCAGCAATTTCAAAATAATACCGGCTGTGTTCACGTTCAGCCTGAAGGTTGACCTCGCCGTATTTTCGGTCAGCGCTCCACTGGATATCACGGAATGTGCGTACTTTTTGTAACGCGATTGCGATCCGCTCAAGTCCATACGTGATCTCAACTGCGTTAGGGTCAAGCACCAGTCCGCCAGCCTGTTGGAAATAGGTAAACTGGGTGATCTCCTGTCCGTCCAACCAGACTTCCCAGCCAAGGCCCCAGGCCCCAAGCGCGGGCGATTCCCAGTTATCCTCCACAAAGCGGATATCATGTTCGGCCGGATCAATTCCCAACGCTCGAAGTGAATCAAGGTAAAGCTCCTGAGGGTTACCCGGATCGGGTTTCAGGATTACCTGGAACTGGTAATGCTGCTGCAGGCGATTTGGGTTTTCACCATATCGACCATCATCAGGGCGAATGGATGGCTCAACATAAGCCACATTCCAGGGTTCCGGACCAAGCACACGCAGGTAAGTAGCCGGATTCATGGTTCCCGCACCAACCTGTGTGTAATATGGCTGCCATACAAGACAGCCTTTCTCAGCCCAGAATTTTTCCAGTGTGAGCATGATCGATTGAAAATCGAGGGGGTTTGACATAAGTACTCCAGATAATGACTGTATTGGCTGAGTATTATACCGCTCCAGTGGAGCGATACACGTCTAATAATTGGTATTTATTCTAGAATTTATTACGCTTCCCTTAAATTTCGTTGTACCACTTGCATAACAGGGAGGTTTTTACCATAATATTCCGGTATGCGTCATAATTTAAGGAGGAAAGATGAAGCGTGTAAATTCCATTTTAGTTATTCTTGCAAGTTTGATGTTGGTTGCCAGCCTGGCAGCCTGTGGTGGCGGCGCCCAACCAACAACAGCGCCAGAGCCAGCCAAACCGGAAGCGGCGGAACCAACCGCCGTCCCGGAGGAAGTGGAACCAACTGAGGTGCCCCCCGCTGAACCGGCGGCGCCTGCGGCTGAGGAACCGGCTGCTCCTGCTGTTGATTCAAAATTCCCCGTTCCAGCTAACGCCAAAATTGTTATGAGCACCGATCAGTTGGTGATCGCATCCGTTGATATGTCAATGGAGGACACCATCAAGTTCTATCGCGACGACGCGGCAGCCAAAGGTTGGACCGAGTATGAATTGCTGACAACCATCACGGATAATGTATTCAGCATGGCCTTCCGCGTTCCTGACCAAGCGGAAGAGCTTGTAGTCCAGGGTACAGTTATCGCCGAAGATAACCTTACCCTGAACGTAAGGTATGAAGAAACCGATGTGAACTAGAACAGAAACGGGAGGCTTAAGCCTCCCGTTTTTTTCTTACTTCGTTGAGAAACCCCGGGGTGTTCAACCGCCTTTCGAGCAGGAAGGTATTGTAGTACTGGAGGATAGATTCAACCTCACGCTCAACCAATGGTGATGGAACAGACTGTACCAACCGCGGATAGGTTGTTCGCTGGAAATTGCGAAGGTATTTCAGCGATTCCATCGTTATCGGACGGGCATCTGGAACTTGATGTCCACACTTTGGGCACACTGCCCCACCCTGCACGGCGGAGAAAAATTGATCCTGCGGCTGGATCTCCTCTTTGCAACGAACACAATTGAATAATTGCGGCCTAAATCCAACCTGATCCAACAAATGAAGTTCGAAATAGTGAACGGCGGTGAAAACCGGGTCTCCTCTTGATAGTCTTTCCAAAGTATCAATCAGTAATCGATACAGGTTCCGGTTTTCCCCTTCTTCGTAGGAAAAGCGATCAATCAATTCCAGTACGTAGGCTGTCTCCCCGGTGAGTATCAAGTCTTCATGCAGGGGGAGGTACAGATCAAGAGCGACAGCCTGGGTTACGATCCAAAGCTCATGTGATCGCGCCAGCATCAGACTCACACGGGTGAAAGGCTCAAGATGCCCGGCTTTTTTGGAATGGATGCGGCGGACACCTTTGGCCACCGCCCGAATGATCCCTGCATCACGGCTGAAAAGGGTTAACAGGCGGTCCGCCTCTCCCATTTCGGCGTGCCGGATGACAACTGCTTCGGTCTTTAGTGATCGCTCAAGGGCAGGCACAGATTATTCGAGTTGAAATTTCCCCGGGTCAAACGATTCGGGGAGGAGCGCTTCGAGTGTGGTTTCCCGGATTAATTCGCCCTTTGGGCTGCCGATCAGAACTACCATATCCTGGCTAAATTCGGCCAGAACCTGACGGCAGGCACCGCAGGGAGTACCACCATTTGGTGTTACAACAGCCACTGCCGTGAACACCTTTTCCCCTTCGGATACAGCTTTAAAAACAGCCGTGCGTTCAGCGCAAACACCGTTGGGATAGGATATATTCTCTACATTAACACCAGTAAATATCTTTCCTGTCGATGTGAGCAGCGCGGCTCCAACGGGGTATTTCGAATACGGCGCGTAAGCAAATTTGCGAACGTCAGCTGCCTGTCTGCAAAGAGACAGTTTCGTTGCCTGATCCAATGCCATAACTAAACCTCCGTGTCCGAATTTTCTTCTATTTTTTGAAGGTGCAATTTACGGATCCTGCGGCCGCTGACCTGTTCTACTTGAACCTGCCAGCGCTCAAGTTCCAATTTTTCACCGCCTACCGGCATTTTGCCCATCATGGCAACCACATATCCGCCAATAGTCTCTGCCAGATCCGGCGCTAGCTGTGTTTCAAAAACCGTGTTGAACTCTTCCAGATCCATCCAACCCTGAACAAGGTAATATCCTTCTCCAAGTTGCTGGTACGGGAGTTCTTCCGCCGGGTCATACTCATCCCGGATCTCGCCAATGATTTCCTCGAGAATATCCTCCAATGTGACCAACCCGGCAAGTCCACCGTATTCATCCACTACCAAGGCTATGTGAATACCCCGCTCTTGCATTTCCCGCAGCAACTCATCGACCTTCTTGGTTTCGGGGACAAAGAACGCTTCCCGAAGAATGCCAGACAATGACCGCTGGCGTGCCTGTTCATCAGCATGCTGCAACAAGTCCTTTGCATACAAGATACCCACAACGTTGTCCAGATCATCCTCATATACTGGAATTCGGGAATGCCCGGTACGAATAAATGCAGAAATTGCTTCACAGATGGTTGTATTAATCTCCAGTGCTCGGACATCAACCCTTGGAACCATGACTTCTCGGCAGAGGATATCTCCAAATTCGAATATCGATTGGATCATGCGCCGTTCTTCCGGTTCCAATCCACCGGTTTCATTGGCAGCTGCCGCCCATGTTTTCAGTTCTTCTGCTGTCACCGGCGTCTGCCCGGGCTCATCACCCGGAGACAACACCTTGATCGGACGTGAATACGATGCCAGTGGGCGGTTTAACACAACCACCATCCGGCTCATGAACTGAAGCCGCGTAAGCCACCAATACGGATTACGTGCCACAAGAACAGTGGTCAATGTTTCCAGAAAATTGATCAGCGCTGCCCCTGCGATCGCAGCCAGGATAGTGGACCACCAGTAGAAAACCTGAAGGGAGACCAACAAACCGGCAAATAGTGCTGCCAACAGAAAATGCAGGAAACTGCGAAAAACGTGCAGGGCAAATATGGTCTCATCAGCACCACGGGTCAGGCTGATAACCGAATCTGATTTTCCAGGGCTATCATTTATGGCATAAACACTGGCGGATGACTCGGCAGCCAATGTCGCGCTGACGACAAGGTCAGCGACCAGAGCGAAAATTATTCCAATACAAAAAGGTTCAATCACTTTTTTCCACTTTTCGATGCGGCCGGGCAGGCACTCCGACCACGACTTCTCCAGCCGGGACATCACGCGTAACAACAGACCCGGCGCCTGTGCTGGCGTTTTCACCAATATTCAGGGGAGCCACCAGCATGGTATCGGAGCCTATGAACACATTCTTTCCTATAACCGTCTGATTCTTGTGAACACCGTCAAAATTGCAGGTGATGGTTCCGGCTCCAATATTTGTATTATCGCCTATATCGGCGTTACCAATATAAGAGAAATGACCCATTTTCACACCCGGATGGAGTGTGGAGTCTTTAACCTCCCCGAAGTTGCCCATGTGGACTCCTTCCATCAGGTGAGCACCTTTACGCAGATGGGCGAAAGGCCCCATACTCACATGATCTTCAACTACCGCCTGTTCGATGACTGAAGCCAGTATGGAACAACAGTTTCCGATTGTTGAATCCTCTATGATGCAATTCGGTCCGATATTGGTTTCATCACCAATAATGGTCAATCCGCGCAAATGTGTGTTTGGCCCGATGACGGTATCGCGACCAATCTTGACCATAGGTCCAATATATGTAGTCGATGGGTCCGTGATGGTCACACCAAATTCCATCCAGTTATGGTTAATCCGTTGGCGAAGTATTGTCTCAGCTTCTGCCAGATGTACACGGGTATTGATCCCAATAGCTTCGGAAAAATCATCCAGGACATTTGCCTGAACCGTCTTTCCCTCTTCACGGGCAAGAGCCACCACATCAGTCAGATAATACTCCCCTTTGGCTGAAACCTTCACCCTCTTCAGTGCTCCCCATAACCATTTGGCATCAAAACAATAAATACTTAAATTTAATTCGTGGATTTGGAGTTGATTCGGCGAACAGGCTGCTTCTTCCACGATCGCCTGTACAGAACCATCAGCTGCCCGGATGATCCGACCAAATCCATGAGGGTCCTCGGAAAAACCGGTCAACATCGTGATAGGTCCCGAGTTTCTTTCTTGAGCGTCCACCAGGCGCTTTAGTGTTTCAGGACGGATCAAGGGCATATCCGCTGTGGTAACAACGAGCAATTCGGCTTCTTCCCGCAACAATTGCTCTGCTGACATCACGGCATGTGCTGTACCAAGTTGTGGTTGCTGAACAACAAAACGGGCAGATTCTCCCACCGTTGTTCGAACATAATCACCGCCATGACCAATTACCACGACCGGTGGATTGACCGTCAGGTCCCTGACGGAATCTAGCGAATACCGGATAAGCGGACGTCCGGAGAGGCGATGCAATACTTTTGGAAGATCGGACCTCATCCGGGTTCCCTGTCCCGCTGCCAGAATGACTGCCGATACAACTGGAGATTTTTCCATTATTTTGTTCACCCATTAAGACAAAAATGCCCCGCGGCACCCGCGAAGCGCTGATTGATATAACATAGCTGGGGCGCCTGGATTCGAACCAAGATCCACAGATCCAAAGTCTGGTGTGCTGCCATTGCACTACGCCCCAATTCAGCCGGGTCACCCGGTAGGCAGGATTTTATCACAAGTTTGGAAAGCTCTGTTGACCCGTGAATGATGATCTCTATGGGCACTATTTATCTTTTTTTTCAGGAGGAAGAAGCCCAAGACTCGCAGCCTTGTCGAAAGTGATTGTGTCCGGCAATATAGCTTCACTTCCATCTTCGGGTTCAGCATCCCAGAATGATGCGGCATCCTTCTGATCAATTTTCTTGCCAGTCAATTCTTCCGGCAATTTTAATTCATCCGTGTTCATATCTTCGAAAATTCCTTTTCCCGGTTTTGTCTCACCGCTTACGGGCGGCGGTTGATCCGGAATAGACAACTGTGAAAGCATATTTAAAATGAACTGTAAGCTCCCCTTTGATGTATACAGGGCTTTGGTAATGGCAGCGGCGTCTGTCGGTTGGACTCCCGAGGGAAACAACAGCCAGATAAAAAACTGGCTGATATACGTCATAAAGATCTCTGTGGTATGAGATGAAAATGACGTTAACCCAAGCGATATCTCATTTTTAGGTTCATTTTCAGTCTTCTTAAGTGTATCAACCAGGCTGGCACATCCATTGACCAGCGCAGCGGGGAAAACAAACCCCTCTGCCGAACCACTTCGGAACAGGACATGTCCGGAAACTGTGGATATGGCAACCCCATCGGCATCACAATCTTTCATCAATCGTGTCAGCCGCTGCTCCATATCCCGGATGAGGGTATCATCATCCGGAGACTTCTCGTCCGCTTTCTTTTGCGGTTTCGCGGTAGCCGGCTCTTCTGGTGGTGTTGGTTTTGTTTCAACCGGAACTGCCGGAACTGTCGCAACCGCGGCTGCCTCAGCTTTTTTTCGGTCGGGGGATTGTTCTTCCATTTCCGGTTTGAGGGTGAGCGGCATGGTTACTTTGCTCGACATCGGCAAATCCTTCGCCGGCTTTGCTTCCGGTTCCACCATATCACGACTTAAGTCTGATAACAGATTGTCGATTTTTGTCAAAAGCAATGGAATTTCAACCGGTTTCCGGTAAAAAGCGTCCACACCGGCAGCTCTGGTGCGGTCATCCAAACCCGCTTCAGCCAGGCCGGAAACCGCGATTATCTTGATACGAGGGAAGCGCGCCCGTACACGCCGGACCAATTCAGTACCTGATATTCCCGGTAACCGCAGGTCAGTAATGACCAGATCAAACCGGGTTTTTAACACTTCAAGCCAGGCTTCCTCTCCCGACAGATAAACAGTAACCTGCAGGGGAATATCCAGCGTTGAAAGCGCGTCTTTTACAAGATTAGCGAATTCAGGAGCATCATCGACAATGAGGACACGCCGGGTTTGCATAGTTTAATTATATCTGTAAGTTCTTAGTCCGGGTTCGTTTTCCAACAGGCTGCCCAGTGACCCGGTTCTGTCTCAATGAAGGCAGGTTCCTTTTCTCCACAGATGTCCATGGCTACCGGACAACGTGGATGGAAACGGCAGCCCGAAGGTGGATTCAATGGGCTTGGCACATCGCCTTTGAGGATAGTGCGTTCCCGTTTTCCCCGGGCACCGGGTATGGGAATGGCAGAAAGTAGAGCCCGTGTGTACGGATGCAGTGGTTTCTCATAGAGAGCTTTCTGATCGGCCAGTTCGACCATTTTTCCCAGGTACATTACCGCCACCCGGTCTGAAATGTGCTCAACCACGCTCAAATTATGTGCGATGAAAAGATAAGTCAACCCGAATTCTTGCTGCAGGTCACGAAGAAGATTCAAGACTTGCGATTGAATGGAAACATCCAACGCAGAAACTGGCTCATCACAGACAATAAACTGCGGACGCAACGCGAGCGCGCGGGCAATACCAATACGCTGTCGTTGACCTCCTGAAAATTCATGCGGAAACCGTCGGGCATGGTATTCCTCAAGCCCTACTCGTTTAAGGATATTTATGGTTGCATCATACTGCTCTTTTGAAGTACCAATATTGTGGATCTTCAATCCTTCCATGACTGAATCGCCGATTGGAACACGTGGATCCAATGACGCGTAAGGGTCCTGGAAGATGATCTGCATATTCCGGCGAAGATCTTTCATTTCGGCGGGCTGCAGGCTAAAAACATCTTTTCCATCAAATTCCATACGGCCGGATGTCGGTTCTGTGAGACGAAGAATGGTGCGACCAATGGTCGTTTTTCCACAACCCGATTCGCCGACCATGCCAAGGGTTTCACCCTTCTTGATGGTAAAAGACACATTATCCACAGCCTGTACCTGTGCGATCGTGCGTTGTAAAACCCCACCCCTGACAGGGAAATGCTTTGTTAGATTTTCAACCCGGATCAGGTCCGGTCGTCCGGCATGTGACTGCTCTGCCATGTTTCTCTCCAATACTATTTCAGGGGAATAGGGGCCGTGTGATCGTCTGATGACTGGTATAACCAGCAACGGACATGGTGCCCCGGCTGTATTTCAACAAGAGACGGTTCCTGGCGGGTGCAAATCTCAAGATTATGCTCTTCCCGAAAACGGCAGCGTGGCGCAAACCGGCAACCCGCGGGAAGATTGATCAGATTGGG
The DNA here is from genome assembly GCA_012515195.1 of Leptolinea sp. Taxonomy (GTDB): domain Bacteria; phylum Chloroflexota; class Anaerolineae; order Anaerolineales; family Anaerolineaceae; genus Leptolinea. The sequence continues at coordinate 4,053 of JAAYYW010000254.1, read as the reverse complement.
TACATTACCGGGGATTACATCCAGCCGGTCTTGCTCTTTACCCAGAACAGGAATTGAACCGATAAGTCCCAACGTGTAGGGATGATATGGCTTTTCGAAAAGCACATTCACATCACTCTGCTCGACGATCTGGCCGGCGTACATAACCGCAACCCGGTCAGCCATATCTGAGATCACACCCAGGTCATGCGTAATTAACACAATCGAAGCACCGGTTTGCTTGCGCAACTCCAGCATCAGGTCCAAAATTTGAGCTTGAATAGTCACATCAAGCGCGGTAGTCGGCTCATCCGCGATCAACAGACGGGGATTAAGAGCCAATCCCATGGCGATCATCACGCGTTGAGCCTGTCCACCAGACATCTCATGTGGATATGCGTGAGCTTTACTCTCTGGGTCCGGAATACCGACCTGTCTTAAAAGATCAACAGCACGATCCCAGGCTTCTTCTTTTGACAATTTTTGGTGAATTTGCAAAACTTCTGCCACCTGATCGCCAGATGTGAAGACCGGATTCAAACTGGATTGCGGTTGCTGAAAGATCATAGACATGCGGTCACCCCGCATCTTGACCATCTCATCTTCGGGTAGAGTCAATAAGTTGTGCCCATCAAATAAAATCTCACCGGAAACAATTTTCCCGGGAACACCAACCAGGCGCATTATTGACAGGGATGTTACGCTTTTACCACAACCCGACTCTCCCACCAGACCAAGAATTTCCCCCGGAAATACTTCAAAATCTACACCATCAACCGCTTTAACGACACCGTCTTCGGTATAGAAATACGTACGAAGGTCTTTGACCTGTAATAGAGGGTCCTTTTTTTTCATTATTTTCCTTACCCGGGACAAGCCTGCCCGAAATCAAATTGTTCTATGCCAAATAAGGCAGACCTGGATGTTACATCCATATCCAAACCGCAAAAATCAGGCCGAATGGCGGAAACTTTCAGGTGAAAGTATAACGGAATTGCCGGTAATTCGTCAGCGAAAATTCTCTGAACATTGGCAGCGGCTGCCAGATCGGCAGCTGTGTCAAAGTTGGTGCTTTGCGCCTGCCGGCAGGCATCATCGTAAGCCGGGTTGGAATAAGCACCAAGGTTGATCCCGATCCACTGGTTTGAGGTATCGGGGATCTGTGTGGTTGTAAAAAGATCACAGGGGATGCGTTGTCCGGCCTGCCAGGCGATTTGCGCCATGTCAAATTTCCGGCCAAACAGTTCACCATCCGGCGCGGGAGCATACATTTCCTGCGGAGGGACCGTCGTTACATTGATCTGGATTCCGCAGGTTGAAGCCGTTTCTGTAAGGACTTTCACAACCTCCTGCCGGAGGTACGCGTCGGTCACCAGGTAATTCACACTCAACAGGGTGCCATCGGGCACGCCGGGAATCGCATACGCCACACGTGGTGTTTGCGGGTTTGCATCATCGTCTTTCCAGCCAACCTCATCCAGCAGGCTTGAACCTGCTTCCGGGTCATAGCCATAGTGCGCCAATCCACTCGCAACCAACGGATGATCTGCCGCGAGGAATCCATCCGGAATGGCGGATTGCTGTAATAATTGCTTGTTGACCGCCCTGTCCCGGTCCATACAGTAGGCAAAAGCCCTTCTCGTGCGGACATCACCAAAGAAATTCGGACGGTCGCCAGTCACAGGAGAAATACCATCAAAATATGAAGGGCGGTAAATATTAAAGACGATCTGTTCCCATTCAGGGCCCTGCCCTACCAGTGGGACGATTTCACCGGCTTTACCGGCGTCAAGGGTTTGTTCAAGCATGGATTCAAGGCCGGCTGATGTGTCCACAATATCACATTGTCCACCCTGAATTGCAGCCAGGTTATTATCCGCCTGGGTTCCCAGGAATTTATATGTAACACTGGCAAATTTCGGCAGGCCTTCAGCGGCCCGGAAGTATTTTTCATTCTTAGTGAGCGTGATGTGGTCCCCTTTAATCCATTCTGAAACCACATAGGGGCCCCATCCGAGAGGTTTTTCTGTGACATCCGATGTGGTCAGTAAATCTGCCGGGTCATATTGCCCCCAGGCATGCCTGGGCAGGGGAAGGAAAAAACTCTCGCGGTACAGGGAATCAAGATAACCCGGGATGCCCTTCCACTCGACCGTGCGTTCGTCCAACGCAAGGTAGGAGAACGTGCGGTCAACCAGATAACGGTTTACAGGAGTTGCTGGATCTGCCGCCACCTGGAAGGAATAAACTGAATCATCCGCTGTCAGGGGTTCCCCGTCGGACCAGACCAGACCCGGTTTCAATTGAAAACTCGCGGTCATGCGGTCCATTTTTAATTCTGTCATACCATCCCATGTGATCGCACAATCAGAAGATTGACACCCCGATGGGATCACTTTCTCATCTTTCTTTAGTGCTTTAAGTTCTCCAGCCGCCGTAACCACAAGATCACCTTCAGCCACTGTTACCGGTTCAACTTTGGCATCCCCATCGGCAATCGACGGAAGTTTCTCCAGAATTACTGGAGAGGCTGTGTAATTGATCCTGTCGATCGGACCATCAAAAATGGCCTCCAGCACACTCCACACAGAACCTGTCGGACTGGCATACGGGTAAAGCGATGCCGGTTCATGGGCCAGGCATACCGTCAGGGTCTTTTCAGGCTCCTCGGTGGGCATAACCGTCGCCATGGGCGGCAAAGTCGGAATCGGACCGGGGGTATAGGTTGCCGGAATGGATACGGGAGCCGCCGGGGGCTGGCAGGATGAAAGCAATATCGACAGGGGAACGATGATTTGTATTGTATGTCTAAGGGATACTCGCATTTTTGGGTTTATTTCACACTGGTTTTTTGATAGGAAAGCGGCTGCAGACTGTCTGCAACCGCCCAGACCTTCGTAACGCGTATTATACGTCCTTTTTTATCGATTCCGGGACAAGCCGCCGGATATCCGGCGATCAATCCTTCTCTTCGTCCGCGGGAGGCGCGCCCTCGCCGTAATCCAGGATCTCACGGACCTGGCTTCCGGGTTGCGAAGGACCGATGATCCCATTTTCTTCCATGGTATCCACCAGTCGGGCAGCCCGGCCGTAGCCAATTCGCATACGCCGTTGAAGCATGGAAATGGAAGCCCGTCCAAGTGTTCGAACAAGGCCTACCGCTTCGTCATACATGGGATCACTGGGAGGAGATTTTTCTTCTCCCCACAGATCAGGCTGACGCAGCGGTGTCGTCGGCAAGGTTGGCATGGGTACTGATAAGGAAGGGGTTGAATGCCCACCCTCTGCCACATCCGCCGCGGCGATCTTCCAGTGGTCTACCAGCCGGTTGATCTCGGCATCCGCCGTATACACGCCCTGCAAACGTACCGGTGCCGGAGCGTCTGGCGCAAGGAATAACATGTCACCCCGCCCCAGCAGCCTTTCAGCTCCAGGCTGATCGAGGATAACCCGGCTGTCCGTATTGGATGTGACCGTGAAGGCGATCCTGGCCGGGAAGTTGGCTTTAATCAAACCGGTTACCACATTAACGGATGGACGTTGGGTTGCCAGGATGAGGTGGATACCGGTGGCACGGGCCAACTGCGCCAACCGGGTGATGGATTTTTCTGTTTCTTCGCCAGCGATCATCATCAGGTCTGCCAGTTCGTCGACCATAACTACGATGTACGGCAGCCTGTCAGTACTGATGTTGTTATATTCAGAAATATTACGGACCCGACTCTTGGAGAATCGTTCGTACCGGCTTTCCATTTCCCGGATCATCCATTGCAGCACAGCCGGAACCTTGGCGGCGTCGGTGATGACCGGCGCCAGCAGGTGGGGAAGATGGTTGTAACCGGTCATCTCGACACGTTTGGGGTCAACCAGTACAAGGCGCAATGTTTCGGGAGTATTGTTCAACAGCAGACAGGTAAGTATGGAATTTTCGCAGACTGACTTACCAGACCCGGTCGTTCCAGCAATTAACAAATGGGGCATGGATGCCAGATCAGCCACCATCGGTTTGCCGGATACGTCCTTACCCAGTGCGATCTTTAATGGACTGCGCAACTTCTTGAAGGCATCACTATC
>JAAYYW010000253.1 GCA_012515195.1 Leptolinea sp. | reverse complement strand
GAGAAGTAAGAATTCTGCAATTAAGATACGGGTTGTTGGATGGACAGGCATACACTTTGGAAGAAGTAGGACGCAAGATGGGGGTTACCCGAGAGCGTGTCCGGCAAATCGAGGCCCAGGCTCTAAGCCGCCTCCGCCATCCCACGATCCGACGCCGTTTGCGGGATTATCTCGGGGAATAGTGTAAGTTTTCCCTGCTATAGATAACTAAAAAATAAGATTGATAAATAAGAAGCGTAAAAAAATTTATGCTTCTTATTTATGGTATTTATCTTGCATTAATTATTTCTTTGATGCATACTAGGCAATTGGGAGGATATGTTTTTTATGGAAAAAATCCCACTCCGGGCCTACAACCGGGAAATCGAACGGCTCATTGATAGTGACCGTTCAGAGGAAGCGTTGGAGCATTGTCAACGTATCCTGGAAAAGTATCCACGTTGCCTCGAAACCCACCGGTTATTGGGCAAAGCTCATCTTGAATTGCGGCAATATGATAAATCTGAAAGCACATTCAAGAAAGTGCTTTCCTTTGTTCCAGATGATTTCATTGCGAACCTTGGAATGAGTCTCTTAAGAGAGAAACAAACCAATCTTGATGGCACAATCTGGCACATGGAAAGGGCTTTTGAAGCACAATCAACCAACACAGCGATACAGAATGAACTCCGGCGTCTTTATAAGCAGCGTGATGGAGTTGACCCCAATCGTGTGAATTTAACGAGAGGTGGCCTAATTCGCATGTATATGCGAGGGGAAATGGTCCCTCAAGCGCTTAACGAAATTCAGTCCATTCTTGCAGAAGATCCATCCAGAATGGACATCAGGATATTGCAGACTGAAGCACTGCTGCTGGCTAATAGAAAAGATGAAGCACTTGAAATTTGCAAAAATATCCTCAACGAATTACCATATTGTTATGCGGCAAATCGGTTTTTATTTGAAAATCGACCACCATCTACAAAGATCGAAGAAGTAGAAACACTGCAACAACGGTTACGTGAACTTGATCCGTATTACGAATTCACCAGTCCCACCCAACCTGAACCGGATTCCGTGAAGGAAGAGGAAGTTTTTATTGAAATTCCGGAAGGTTTAGGCCTAAAAACTGCAACTACACAAGGAAGCTCCTATCAATCATCAGCACAAAGTACATTCAGGCAAGCAACTGAAAATCAGATAAATTCTTCGGCTCAAGCCTCTGGATGGCAAACCGAAAATGATGAAATTGGAGAAAAGCCATCATGGATGGAAAACCTGAAAGCTCCTTCATTTCAATCAGATGAAATAGCAGCAAATTCCACTGGCGCAATGCCACCCACCCCAAATACTGGATTCACTTCTGGAAACCTTATGACAATGAATGATAACTCTTCCTCTAATGAATACCCCCAAAACGATGAGAATCCACAATTCTCTGGATCGGACGAATCATCATCTGGGCCTAATCCATTTCTGGCTGTGCCGGGAAATTCAATTCCCGCTGCAGAACCAGGTGACATTCCGGAATGGCTAAAAGCTCTCGCTTCCGAACCACCAGCTGCATCATCTGACGCAATAACAGCCCCATTGAGGGTTCCAGGAGAAACCGGTGTGTTGCAAACCGGTGAAGAAAACCTTGAATTTTTGCGAAATCTTCAGGGGGAAGGTCAAGCTCCCCAAGAGGAAGAAGCGCCGCCTATATCTGAGCCAGCGCCTCAATCAGGGCCACTTGAATCCTTACCGGGCATCCTTCCTGCCAGCCCATTTGTTCCAACAGGCGAAACAACACAACCTGTTCCAATTGAAGATTCAGCAGAAAAATCACCCACTCCACCCCATAAGGAAATGCCTGGATGGATGAGAACAGCAGCAGAACCTGCTTCTGGAGAACCTGACATTGAGCAGAAACCTGTAGAAGATTTTCGTCAGGATTTTATGTCTGAAGCGGCGACTCAAAACGAAACCAACAATGAGTTAACAGCACTTGAAAATCAATATCAACCTCCACAGGCAGAATTTGATGAACCGGCTGGACCTGAAAAAACCGAAATACCAACTCCGGAAATTGAACAATATCTCGAACAGCTTCGAAAGGACACAGCACCCGGTGAGCAACCAGAATGGCTGAAAAAGGAAAATCTTAGCAGCGACATTGAAGCCTTGTTCGAGGAAAGTCCTAAGACAGAAGAAGTTGCAGCGGAACCAGAAGGTGCGCCGGATTGGATGTCCCAATTACGCGAGGAAAATGAAGCTCATCCCGAACCAGCTTCATCCACAACCCCGATGTCAGTGCCCAATGTTCCTGATTGGCTTTTCACTCCAGAAGATGGCGGCGGAGATACAGCTCCGATTCAATCCGAGACTCCAGTAACACATCAACCACCACCAGATTGGCTTGCCGCAGCCCGGCCTGAAGTGTTTTCTCAGGAAATTCAATCAGATGAAGAAAAAATCGAAAGTGCCCCATCCGCGGGGGTTGCTGATGAGGCGTCACGATTGGATTTTCTGACCGACCTTGGCGATAGATCAACAGAAGCGGTTTCAGAAGCTGCCTCCCCCACTCCTTCATCAGAAGAAAAACCTGATCTCAGTTTTCTTAATTCTCACTCGGTTGATTTCATGAACGCGGATCGTGCTCCACTTACGGACAACCTTGTAATGCCGGAAGAATCACCCGAACCGGTTGGAGATCTCGATCTAAGCAGTACGGTTTCCTCAGAAAGCGTACCGTCCGATCTGGCTGCCATGTTGCGGGAAGAAGCGGAAAGCCCATTCACAACAAACCCGCTTGTTACAGACACTACTCCTGAACTTACTGCAGACAGGATACCGGGATTGTCTCAGCCTGCATCGCTGGACGAATTCCGTACGGTTGAACCAGAAATAGAAGAACCCCCGATTCAAACCACACCACAGGAAGAACCGGTAAACCTTAAGACAGAGATTCCTGCCGTTGAAGCCATCGAGCAACAGAATGAGGTGGTCCAAAAGCAAGAAGCCCCTCAAATGGAACCTGAAGATACTCTTCCTGATGATTTTTTTGTAGAACCTCTCAAACCAACAGAAGCCATTGCTGATGTTATCGAGGAAATGCAGCAACCCGATGTTAAACCGATGGAACAAACGCCTGAAGGTTTGCCTGTGATGGATTTCTTCGTTAGCCCGGTTGAAGAAGCAAAACCGGATGATGTTAAAAAGACTCTGGGTGACATACCAACAGTTGAAGAGATAATAGAAGCTGTTACTCCTAAGGAGGAAAAACCTGAACAGGTTGAAGAGAATTTACCAGAACCGGTCGTAAAAAGACCCATCGATGAGAAAACCGTTCCCGTTTCATCAGTTATTCCCCCAGTCCAACGGGAAACCACTCAACCTGAGCCTGCCAAATCCGTCCCAGTTGAACCAGTCTCTCCTCCTCAACCACCCAGGACAGAAGAACCCGCAGCAATTCCTCCTTTCAAAGAACAAGAACCTGTTTCCCAACCAACAGTTTCAGTTTCTGTTACGATGCCTGAAACACCTGTTGTTGCTGTTGAAGCCAAAGCAGCTGCTCCTAAACCTGAGAAAATAGAGCCGGTTGAGGCTAAACCGAAAGAAACCAAGGCGCCAGCGAAACAGGTTGAAAAGAAATCGGTTGTAACCAGACCCCAAAAACCATCAGAGCCCAGACCGGCTCGCCGAGAGGGAGTCAAACCTGTTTCCACACCGAAAAAAGTTGGACTGGCAGATCTAAACCGCGCGCGGGAATCCATAAAGAAAGGTGACCTCACCACTGCCCTGCGCCGTTACACGAAATTAATCAATGCCAACAAGGCGATAGATGAAGTCACGGTTGATCTAAAAGATTTGGTCCGAAAATACCCCAAAGAATACCTTGCCTGGCAGACTTTCGGTGATGCACGCCTTAGAGCCAATAGGATACAGGAAGCGCTTGATGCCTACGCGAAAGCCGCGGACCTGCTAAAATAGTCCGGCCGAATATCTTCTTTCTTTGGAGTCAACATGGAACGTACCTTTATTCTAGTAAAACCAGATGGTGTCCAACGCGGTTTGATCGGTGAAGTGATATCGCGATTTGAAAAGCGTGGATTGAAACTGGCCGGTGCCAAATTTATGCCCGTATCCCAGGAATTGGCTAAGAAACATTATGCAATCCATAAAGGCAAACCATTCTATGAAGGTTTGATCAAATATATTACCTCTGCGCCGGTAATGGCAATGGTTTGGGAAGGCACAAACGCTGTTGCCGCAGCCCGCCAGACCATGGGAGCTACCCGTCCATGGGAAGCCGCGCCTGGTAGTTTACGCCACGATTTTGCCCTTGAAGTCGGCCGCAATTTAACACATGGATCTGATTCGGTTAAAAATGCTGAAGCAGAAATATCTCTCTGGTTTTCTCCATCTGAGCTTGTTGAATGGAAAAGATGCTCAGATGATTGGATATTTGGGCAGAATTAATACAATTCATATACAAAATATTAGACATTCCGTCTCCATCCGCTATCTTCAAGGGATGGAGATTGGTATAATCCTCTCTGGATAAAGATTTTCGTCCATTTTTGGAGGTATATACGTGAATTCTCGCAATCAATCTTATGTGGTCTATGTGCTCCTGTTTATCGCCATTATTATTATGGTGGTCTACAGCTTCAGCCAAAGTTCCACTCAATCTGGTGTACTGACCATTAACCAGCTTGCCTCAGAGGTGCAGAATGGTTCGGTAGCCCGAATAGTGACAGACGAAAACAAACTTACTGTCACTTATAAAGACGGATCTCAAAAAACTGCAACCTCCACCAAGGAGACTGGTGCTACTTTGGTCGAACAACTTACATCTCTTGGTGTTACATCCACCCAGTTATCTCCGGATAATGTGCAAATTGAGATCAAACCACCCAGTGCCTGGTTGGGAGTAGCAACAGCTTTGGGCTACATTTTGCCTTTCCTGCTGCTGGCTGGAGCATTTTTCTTTATTTTTCGTCAAGCCCAGGGAAGCAATAACGCGGCCATGTCCTTCGGAAAATCACGGGCGCGCATGTTTACCGGTGACCAACCTACTGTGACATTTCAAGATGTTGCCGGTGTTGACGAATCTAAAGAAGAATTGCAAGAAGTGGTCGAATTCTTGCGCGAACCCCAGAAATTTATCCAGTTAGGTGCGCGTATCCCAAAAGGTGTTCTACTAGTAGGCCCTCCAGGTACCGGGAAGACTTTGCTGGCAAAAGCTGTTTCTGGTGAAGCGGGTGTCCCTTTCTTCTCCATTTCAGGTTCCGAATTTGTTGAGATGTTCGTTGGTGTTGGTGCCAGTCGGGTGCGTGATCTTTTTGATCAGGCGAAACGCCATTCTCCCTGCATTGTTTTTGTTGACGAGATTGATGCCGTTGGTCGCCAGCGCGGTGCTGGTTTGGGTGGCAGCCACGACGAACGAGAACAGACCTTGAATCAGATGCTTGTTGAGATGGATGGATTTGACACAGATACCAATATCATCATCATGGCAGCTACAAACCGTCCTGACATCCTTGATCCAGCTCTTCTCCGACCGGGACGTTTTGATCGCCGGGTCGTTCTGGATCGGCCTGATGTTCGCGGTCGCGAAGCCATCTTAAAGGTACATTCCAAAGGGAAACCGTTGGAACCGGCTGTTGACCTCAGTCTCATCGCCCGCGCCACACCGGGTTTTGTGGGTGCAGATCTCGAAAACTTGGTCAATGAATCAGCCATCCTTGCCGCCCGCCGCAATAAGACAACAGTAGGTCAATCTGAGTTTGAAGAATCCATCGAGCGTGTCATTGCCGGACCTGAACGAAAGAGCCGTTTGATCAGTGAAGAAGAAAAACGTATCGTTGCGTATCATGAGGCTGGCCATGCGGTAGTGATGAACTCACTTCCAGAAGCAGATCCGGTGCAAAAGGTTTCAATTATCGCCCGAGGAATGGCAGCCGGTTATACACTTGCGTTACCCTCCGAAGATCGGACTTTAACCGCTAGAAAGAAGCTTCAAGCAGAAATGATTGGATTATTGGGCGGTCGTGCGGCAGAAGAAATAGTATTTGACGATATTACTTCCGGTGCGTCCAATGATATTGAACGTGTAACTCATCTGGCACGAACCATGATCACCCGTTTGGGTATGAGTGAAAAACTTGGCCCCATGGTGTACGGACAAAAAGAAGAACTGATTTTCCTCGGTCGTGAGATCTCTGAACAACGAGATTATTCCGAACAGGTTGCCGAACAGATCGATAGTGAAGTTCGTGCACTGGTCAGCCAGTCTTATGAAAAAGCCAAGAGTATCTTGAAACAATATCGGGAACAGCTTGATGCCGTAGCCAACCGTCTTTTGGAAGTGGAGACAATCTCTAGAGATGAATTTGAAAAGATATTCCCCCCTCCACAGCCCAAACGCAGCGGCACACCTACATATGCGGCATGACAGAGAATAATTAAAGAGATTCGTTGAAAAAAGGAAGCAGTTTTCACTGCTTCCTTTTATTTTACTGCCTGGCTTTTAGTTCTTTCTCCAAATAAATCATCATATTGTGAGCCAAGTCCATTTTGGCATCAAACCATTTAATTCGGGGATCATCTTTCTTAAACCAATTCGCCTGACGACGGATATATTGACGGGTATTGCGTTTGATCAACATAACTGCGTCATCCAGCGAGTGTTTTCCTGTCAGGTACCCCGTAATCTCACGGTAGCCAATGGCTGACAACGCGGAAGAATCCGGATCATATCCGGAACTTATCAGATATCGTACTTCTTCTAAGAGGCCTGAATTAAGCATGCCTTCAATTCTTAGATCAACGCGTTCATAAAGCTTTGGACGATCCCATTCAATTCCCAGAATAATAAAATCCAGATCTTCTGGTGGGTTTTTAGATCGCTGATCGGAAAACCTTCTTCCGCTCGAGAAAATCACCTCCAAAGCTCGTACGGTTCTTCTTACATTGGTCTCTTGAATAAATTTTCCAGCTTCAGGGTCGATCCGTGAAAGTACCGAATGAATTCCAGAAGAACCCAGGTCTTCGCTCCATTGTTCCAATTGCCTGCGTAATTCCAGGTTAGCTGCATCAGATGGAACGGTCCAACCCTCAATTAAACCCCATATGTACTGGCCGGTTCCACCAACAACAAATGGCATTTTTTCCCGTTCGTGGATGTTATCAATACAATTCCGGGCTTCTGAGCAAAACCTGGCCAGTGACCATACCTGATCTGGTTGTGCGACATTTATTAAATGATGCTTAACCTGATTCATCTCCAGATTTGTCGGCTTTGCTGTCCCAATATCCATACGTTGATAAAACTGGCGGGAATCAGCCGAGATTATCTCCCCATCAAATCGCCGGGCAAGCGTTATGGAAACTTCGGTCTTTCCGCTTGCGGTTGGTCCGATTACAACAACAACTGGCTTTTTTTTCATCTATCTGTAACCGCATTTTCAAATTGAGTGATCTGAAATTTATCTGCATCTCTGGAGTTAACCATAATGGCAATAACATCGATTTGCCAGGAATACTTCTCATATTGAGGGTAGTGGTCAAAAAAAGTATTGGCACAATTTAACAAATGCTCTTGTTTTAATAAAGTAACAGATTCTTCAGGCCAGCCATAACGTATTCCTGTTCGGGTTTTTACTTCAAAGAATACCAACTGTTCATTTTTTAAGCCAACTATATCCAGCTCACCATATTCACAGCGCCAGTTCTTGAACAGGATAGAATATCCTTTTTTTTCAAGAAACTTCACGGCTGAATCTTCTCCCATTTTTCCAATCGCCTGATTGTGCCTCATTTCTATTTCAACCCTGCAAGAATCCAATTTGCTGTCTTTTTTGCTGAGTCTGGTTTCCCTATCTTTTTGGCCATTTTTTTTAGACCAAGAATAATTGAGGGGTCTGTAATAGCATTATCAAGGAATTTAAGGATGAGTTTTTCGCTATTGAGAAACACACCACCACCATGTGAGACTATAAACTCGCAATTGGCAGCTTCCTGTCCACTTCCTCGACTGACAAGTAAAGCAGGAACACCCAGTGCCATTGCTTCTGCCAGAATCAATCCTCCGGGCTTGGTAACAACAAAATCCATACGGCGCAAAAGCGAGAGAAAATCAGTTACATAATTAAAAATTCGAACATCTTCGCGATCATCCACGGACTCTTTAAGCAACTTACTGAAAGCGGAGGGTTTCCCGCAAACCACATTCCAAATCAGGGAACCCTTTTTTATCTTTGAGGATTCAACCAGTAGATTTACAGTTTTCGGCCAAGTAGTCACATAAGGTGCCAATCGCTTTCCACCTGCCAAAACCAGCACCTCATAGGGTGGTTTTCTTTCCGTATCAATTTGTTTCTCATTCGCCTTAAATTCATCTGCTAAAGAATCAACCGGGATTCCAAAAACCCGTATACGCCCCTTATTCGCACCACGTTCGACCAACCGACCTGCAGCGTCCTCAGAAGCGACTACAAAGCCTTCCACACCCTGAATAGGCCAATAAGGGTGTACCATGAAATCAGTGGCAACAGCGACTACTGGCGGAAGTAAAGGATTTTCAAACCGCGTTCCAGCCAGAATGGAACATGGAAGAGAATGCGTGCAAACTACAAGATCAGGTTTGCGGTAATTTATTAACTCGATTAGTCGGTCCTTCATGATGGGGACCGTCT
>JAAYYW010000252.1 GCA_012515195.1 Leptolinea sp. | reverse complement strand
CTGGATTAGAAGAGATTAATGGACAACTACATGCGATGACGCTTTCAGGAATTTACCGTCTGGAAGGACAAATCTGGCGAAAGCTGATGGACGGTCCTGTGACTGAAGAAATAGACCTGATGCAAGAGCGGACGAGTGAAAGTTATATTCAGCCGCTTGAAACCATTCAAACATGTATGGAACTTGATAAGCCTGAACATTTACGGGGAATCGCTCCCGATCATGAGGCATTTTTTAGGCTTGTTAGTTATTCTGGAAAGTTCTATGGTGCGAGTATTTCCAATGGACTATGGGTATACGAGCAAGGTGGCTGGCAACGGCTCATAGAAGTCGGCCAAGAGATTACAGCAATTCACATGCCGGAAAATGAGTCTGAATTGCGCGTAGCAACATGTTCGGAAAGGGGTTGTCATCTCTCGAAGCTTGTTGCGGGTGCGTGGGTGGATTGGAATCAAGGTCTGGATGGAGTACGCGTTAATGCGCTGACAGACACAATGGATACCAGCTTTGCAGCAACCTCTAATGGCCTCTACGCCTGGAGGCCTGAACTGCAAACCTGGGAGCCTGCAGGTCTGGATGGACTTGAATTACATAGCGTTATTAGTGTAACCGGCAGCTCCTGTAATTTGGCCGCTGGCGGCGTTGGAGCGGTATATTTAAGTGCTGATTGTGGTAGAAGCTGGCAGGTTCTGGATGCTGAAAACCCCTTTGTACGCTTTGACAGCTTAATCAGTAGCTCTGGTAACTTGATTATTGGAAGTAAAGGGGCAGGCATATTTGAATATGATACAAACCTAAAACCTTGATCGGACCTCAGTTAAAATAAGCATTATTATGCTTATTGTGATGTCGGACTTGCATTTTGCCGAATCAAAATCCTTTTCCTTAGGAGAACAAGAATACAACAATAATTTGCCACCAGCGGTATACCGAGGCTTTTTTCGCGAAATTGCAGAGTTAATTCGGGATGATCCTGTAGAAAAAGTGGATCTGGTACTGGCAGGGGATATTTTTGAGATCAACCGGTCTGCAATGTGGTTTGAGGATAGCGTACGTCCTTATGTCAACAACCGGGATGTGAAACCCGGAAGTGCAATTGAAGCGCGTTTACTGGCAATTATCGAATCAATTGCTGCTGATTCGCGTGTAAGCGAAACCCTCAAAATCCTCAGAAACTTAGACCAAACTTTTGGACATCCGGTAAAAATTACTTACATTCCTGGTAATCATGACCGCTTGTTAAATGCAAGCCCAGCGATCCGATTAGCGGTCCGCGACTTATTGGGAATGGAAATGGTTGACACTCCGTTTGAGCATGCATACCTGCACAAGGTAAACGGCGAAGGCTGGTTTTTTGTACGCCATGGTCATGAGTATGACCATTATAATTTTGGAGAAGACCTGAGTTTCAGATCCTCCATTCCTACAAGAATTGATCCAGAAATTTATGATCGGCCAGTATTGGGCGATATCATGTCTCTGGAAGTAGCTGCAAAATTACCTTACCTTTTCAAGAAGTATTACACTGCTGAAACCATCCTGTCGATTGAACAGCTGGTAACCATCTACGAACGGTTGAACGATTTTGACAACGTTCGCCCGCCACAAGCTTTACTGAATTTCCTTTTTTCTACCCCTGGAATGAGCCATAAAGAAGTATGGCGTTTTATAGAGCCCATTTTTATTCATGCTATTGATGAAATTGCATTAAACGAAGTGATTCGGGGTGATTTGATCCAGTTTGGCGGTGTGGTTGGATTCGCTGCCTGGCTCTTGAAGACGCTTTTTAAAATTCGACCCTGGCGTTTTGGAATGCCATATTGGGCTATGAAAGCCCTGGTTACGCCTGCTAATTCCAAGACTGTTTTGGAGCCGCCTATTGACTTTGTGAAAAAAGAAGAGTGTTTGCGTGCTCCAAACTCGAATGTGCGCTGTGTAATAACAGGACATACCCATGACCCCCGCATCGAATTTTTGGACCTGGACGAAAGGGACCGTGAAATCTTTTATATTAATTCGGGTACTTTCAGAAACTTGATCACTTCAACACCAGATTTTGAAGAGTTTGGCAAATTACGTTCCAAAAGCAGGGTGCTGATTTTTGAGCCTGGGGAGCGAAATCCGGATTACAGCCG
>JAAYYW010000251.1 GCA_012515195.1 Leptolinea sp. | reverse complement strand
TTAGTCCGCTGATCACATCAGGGGTTTACCTTGATCTCTTTGCGCAGCGAGTTGTTCCCCTCGTTGCTTTCATCGACATTGTCGGCCGGGTCAATGACTGCCTTGGTCCACAGACTGGGGTACCAGCTTGGGTAACCGGCGTACACACAATTTAATACGCGGCCGCCATTGGGATTCGAATTGTCTACATTCCATGTACAGGCCGGGGCCGGGTAATTCTCACCGGCATACCAATAGACGGTATAGGCTCCAGAAGCTTTATTGCCAACATTGCGGGTGTTGACAGTCACGGTCACGGGGTCTCCCTTGGTGGGTATGGCCGGGTTCAGGGTTAAGCCATTGATGATCAGGTCCGGTTTGGCTTCGACCACCGGCTCTTCCGGTTCTTCCGCGGCTTCCGGTGCTACGGCATCAATTTCGACCTAGAACGACACGCCGCCGCCCACGCCAAAAACCACACCATCAGAAGAGCGCAGGCGGTAGTTACCCCTGTATGTGCCGGGCGCGGCCGGGGCGGTCAGGGTTACCGACACATCCACTGTTCCGCCGGTGGGAACCGTTCCGCCGGTCACAGAGACGGCATCCGGCGAGTTCATCCGGTCGCCGTTCACAAAGACGACATGATAACCCGATGTCCACGTGCAGGATCCGGTATTCTGCAGACGCCATGTCTTTGTAAAGCTGGCCCCGGTCTGGATGTCAGAACCGTCCGGAATGGTGACGTCGGTGATGAAGACTGCCTGGTTGCATGGGCGTTGAGTCTGGGTTGGCGTATCGGTAGGTTGGGGCGCGGGGGTATCCGTCGCGGTGACGGCCGGGGCGGCCGGGGCGGTCGTCTGGGCGGCCGGGGGTGCCTCGGTTGCGGTTCGCAATTGCGCGATGACCGTCTGCGCGATGTCTGTGGCGTTCAATGCCGGGGTAGCTGTACCGGTTTGTTGTGCCATAAAAGGCAGATTGCAGGCGATGGATAGGAAAAGGGCCGTAATGATCAACAGGTATAGTTTGCGGGAGGTAGACATCGGAGGCGCCTTTCTCGGATTGTATGGGTTGGAAAAATTCCTATGTAAAGTTTATACACATTTTTTTTAGTTGATGCAATTAGCCAAGGCATTAAACAGAAAACGCGCCCGGTCAGTGAACGGGTGCGTTTTCATAGATTATGTATTCGAATGAAATTACGCCGCAGTAGTAGTTTTTCCGGCTTTCTTCTTCTTGCGCTTTTCTTTATCCTTCGGACTTTTATCTCCCATGACAGCCTCTTCTTTCTTCTTGATGGAATAGAAATGAATGACAACAGGGTGACGCCAAATTGTGATTTCCATAAAGGGTAGCACAGAACAGAAAGCAATTCAAGGTAAATTGTTGTGATATATACTGAATGGATGAGCGAAGATCAGGAACAGAAAACCCGCTTACCCCTACGCGGTGAGGCTTTCCTTGTTCCATTGCCGGATGGCCGCTATGGGGTTTGCCGGGTTATTCGTGAAAGCAGTCCGGAAGAAACGCGGGAATTTGGCATCGGATGCGTCCTTGTCGCGGCAACCCCGTGGATCGGTGTGAACACGCCCGAACTCGCAGAGCCGCTTCTCAGGCAGATATTATTCCTGAAACACCACAAGTGGGAGAATACCCCGGCCGTTCAGTGGGTGCAATATCCGCTTCCGCCGGATTTTTCGCGAATTGGAATTATTCAACCTTCCAGGCAGGAAGAGGCGTTGGTTTGCCGGTCATTAGGCGGGTGGTACATCGCCCACCAGGTCTATGATCAATGGCGTTGGGATAATGATCGGGGTTCCGTTTTGCAGGAGGAGGAAGCGGAACGTCTTGAAAAGGAAACCAGGCGGCCGGAGGGGAACGAGACGAAACAGCCGCGCCGCAGTTTAACATCGATCCGATCAACGCAGATCTTGCCGCACTGGGAGGGTACGGTACCAGGGGCTGTCCTGGACATGACTCGCAAGATCATTAATCTAACCCTCGATAAACTTATCGAAATGCCCCCGGACGCGCCCGCGCAGGAGAAAATCTCGTTGATGTACCGGTGTGCCGATGGGTTAAACCGCTTGCACGAGGAATATAACTGGTTTGATGAAACCAGTCAGCGTGAAGACCTGAATGAATTGATGGTACACATGCTTGAGGCCTGTGACCTGGATGAGAGCTTTAATTTACCGGAAATTGGTTGATTTTTGGCCGAAACCATGCCGCATGGATATCCGGCAGTTTCAACGCGCGATCACCGGTTCAATGATCTTCCATGTTGAGCCGCCGTTGACCGTTTTCACCAGTGCGACCTCGCCGTTGGCCCGGGCGATGGCCCAGCCGTACAATGCCTCCGGGAATGAGAACTGCGCGTCCCAGTTGACGGTTTTGACAAATTTCCAGCTTTTTCCATCGTCCGTGCTTTGATGGGTCTTGCGGTCAAGAAGCAGCAGATTTTTTGCGTCAAAATATCTCAATTGGGCGGTTTC
>JAAYYW010000250.1 GCA_012515195.1 Leptolinea sp. | reverse complement strand
TGTAATCCCCGATTTATCGTTGGTGATGTGATGGAAGGGAAAAGGGTAACAGAATGAATCTCGGTGAATTTGTGAAAACAGAAGAGTTTCCTATGGTGGAACCCGCGCGTGTCGAACCGATCACCATTCCTGAAAAAATGCCGGTTCGTGAAACGGAAGACGCGCCGGCAGAAAAACCAGGAAAGACCAGAGAATTCGGGTTGGTTTAGCCAGAGGAGCGATCCATGTCAACGATTGACGGCTTAATGTCTATGCGCGTTGGAACCATCGATGGCGACGATATCATGTCGCCCTCCCACGGAAGTTTCAATTGGGGTGATGGCATCCTTACCAGCAAATGCGAAAGAAGTAACCACTGTGAAGACGCCCACCCACAACCAGGTTGTACCTGTGGAATCTACAGTGTTCTGGATAACGGTCTGCAGGAATTAAAGAACTACGTTTACAGCCCGAACCATGTTGTTTTTGTGGGATGGGCATTCAGTACCGTGAATATCTACGAGTGGGGATTGCGCTCCGGGCAGTGGGTTGCGGTCGGCGTGGTGAACTGGCATGGGTTTTACGATAAACCGATCGGACCGGACAACAAACGTGAACCCTGGTGGGATAGCGCCTACTCCGCCCTGGATATTCTGCGAAAAAGGCATGTTGACAATCCAAAACTTTACACCCTGGAATCGGTTTCCAAAGCCATTCAGGACCAGAAGCACATGTATGAAGAACGCGATATGGCTATCAACCAACTCTTTGGAATAGCACAGCTTTAGGAGGCGTATGAGTAACCAACCCGCAGCACCCACTCAGAATGTTACGGTTCCCCTGCGTGGATGTGGAGTCCGCAATGGTATTTACCTGGTTACGGATGAAGTAGGTTTTTCCGAGAAGGAAAGAGCCAAACACCTGATCGACCCCATCCAGATTTGTGATGAAGCGACCTGGGAGGGATTGGGGATCTGCGCTCAGGGACAAACCTTTGCCAAGATCGGCGACCAGAAAGTGATCATAGACGTGGTGGGTGGAGATTATTGTCCCGCTGACTTCATTGTGGAAGCCTGGCAGAAAGGGACTTCCAACCGGCTGCGCCAGATACCGGATGGACTTACCCCGGAACAGCAAAAGAAATTTCTGATCGCCTGGTTTTCCGGCTATGAATTGGAAATGCCGATTCTGTACCTTTCGTCTCGGGCATATGTCCTCAGTAAATACCGGCATCTGTTTTACAAGGACCGGCAGAATAAGCTGCTCACCTTTGGCTCCGGGAAGGCTTGCATTATGAACCTGCCCGATCACCAGATGGACATGCTGCCATACACAACTGAAGATGACATTCTCGCCCATGATGGCGAGTATCCGATGTGCGCGAGTCTGCTATTTGAGGATCTTCCCCGGCCAGAGGGACGATATGACAAGCGCGTGATTCAACGAGCGGTGGGAGATATCACATATTACGGAGGTTGTTCACCAAGAGGAAAAATCGAGCGCACCTGGGGTTTCTTTTACAAGTCATTTGTATCCGCTTTTGAAGTGGTTTATCCGGATGACCAACAAAAAGCAGAACAGACAGCAGATTTGCTGAGTGGAATTGGTTTGAATGTTCCAGTCTATGTAAGGGAGAACTGAGAATGGGCGACCAACTAATCTTATCTTTCGAACGGATTGAAGGCGTGAACACTGAATTCGCAGTTTTATCACTGGACGAAGTATCGTCCGAAGAAGAAATGAATGAACGTGGGTTGATCAGTAAACCAACTGTTTCGTTTATCGACAGTATCCGGCAGTTTGGCCAGGTGGATCCAATTCTTGCTCTGGAGAAAACAACCGATACTGGCAAGAAATGGTATCAGGTGTGGTCTGGCAGCCGGCGCATACGTGCCATTCGGCAACTGGCCGCTTTTGGCGAACACGATCCAAGCGTCAAAGCACAGGTCATCAAAGAGGATTGGAATGTGCCTTACGATTCCCTTCTGCTGATCCTGAACTCCGCCCGGGACGGCAATGAGATCGCGGATTACTTTGCGATCAAACGGATCATGGAAGACGATCCAAGTAAAACCCTGGCTGATATCGCCAAAGCCCTGAATGGTACCCTGACAGTCGGTGAAATTCGGAAGCGCCTGTCATTCGGAAAAATCCCGGAAGCTTTGTTGAATGGCGTAACCGCGGGGATGCTGACCCTGCAAACCGCTAGGACAATCGCCAAACTTCCAAAGAAGATACAGACGGAAATGTCCAGTAAGGTTCAGGAGTCTCTTGACCTTATCAAAGAAACGGAAGCCACAAAGTTCGAGGACCCGATCAAAAAGCAGGAAGTCATCCGGGATATCGTTCGTGAAGTTCACATCGCTGGCAAGACTCTGAAACAGGCCAAGATCGACAATGCCAATCACTTTGCCACCCTGAAACTGTCCAACATAATGGACACCAACGCGGACAAATCCGGGGCCAAGATCGTGGAGAGTAAAACCGAATTTTATGTGCTGCCCCTCACCGGGGCCGAACATTTCAAAGAACGGAGGACAGCGGAACAGTTCCAGCAGGAAATGACGGCGCAAGCCGGTATCCAATATGTGATCGTTGAGAGCGAAGTTATTTAATACCGATAGGGAAACCTGCCGGCATTCTTGAAATATGCCGGCAGGAAAAATTATCTGTTTGAAGCACCGAATGTGTTTAGACGCAGAGGTGAAATGACAGATCAAGAGTTCCTTCTTCACAAAGATCTACGGATCAAACTTGATAAAGACCGGATTCTCAAAACCTGTTGGGATATTGAAGCCGATCGCACCCTGAAGTATGTCTGCAAGTTTCCAAACAGCCCCCGGACGTTCCAATGGTCCGTAGGTGAGTCACAATGGATAGCCAAGCGATCCATTGATAAAAAGGTTTATGGAATGTTCCTGTACGGTTCCGGCAAAGACACCATCGATCTCTGCCTGGTGGGTGAACCCAAGTCCTGTGTCATTTGGGATATCGGTTTTGACTTTACCTGGAAGTGGCGCCGTAATCCTTCTGTTGAAAACGATCTGGATATCTGGCTGCTCAGGTGCATTCATAAAATCCACCTGATCGAAGACGCGCTGAACAATTCAATTGAGCATTGTCTTGAACCAGTATTGGATTAACCCTTTTTGAATGGCCTTCCACTGCCATCACCCCATTGGAATTGATGGTCTGAATGAATATATTGAAATACAAGAACATATTTAAAGGAGAATACCAAAATGTCCCCACGATTACTCACAGCAAAAGATGTTGCCGAACGCCTAAGTATCAGTCGCTCGAAAGCGTTTATTTTATTGAGTAGCGGCACCATAACAGCTATTCGTATTGGAAGAAATCTTCGTGTTGAAGAACAGGATCTCGAAAAGTACATTTCCGAAAATAAAGTAAGCGCTGTAAATACCATACCGAGTTTTACCAGACGGAATGCCACCAAGTATTAGTAATCAGCTTATGAAGGAGTGATTATATGGCAAAAAGAAGGGGAAAAAATGAAGGGTCTATATTTTACATAGATTCTCAAAAGCTGTGGAGAGCGATGGTGACAATCGATGGCCATCGCTTAGGTAAGTATGGCAAAACAAAAAAAGAATGTCAGCTATGGCTTGATGATATTTTGTCAAAAATAAAATCTGGATTGACATATGAAGGTGCGCAGGTCAGATTGACCAGGTTTATGGAAGATTGGTTAACGAATATTAAGTCGGTTGTAAAACCAAATACCTGGTATCAGTACAACATGACCACTCAAAAATATATCCTTCCTTCACTAGGGAATTACCTGGTAAAAGATCTCAGACCAGACCTAATCCAAAAACTTTACAACACAAAACAAAATGAAGGTTTAGGTGTGCGAACGGTTCAATATATACACCAGGTTCTTCATGGTGCTTTGGATTACGCGGTAAAACTGGATATTCTTCCTCGAAATCCAACGAATGCCTGTTATAAGCCAAGGGATGTTGATCATGAAATGCAGGTCTTTAACGAAGAGCAAGTTAACCAACTCCTCATGGCCGTGAAGGGTACGCGCTTTGAAGCACTGTTTCAACTTGCTTTCACCACGGGTATGCGCCAGTCCGAGCTTCTTGGATTGAAATGGTCCGACCTAGATTGGAAGAATAAAACCATCACTCTTACACGGCAGTTGGCGCGAAAGACCACCGATAAAGCAAATTATGTTCCTCCGGTGTCCAAACTTACAAGAATAGACGAACGGTTCACGCAATTGAAAACCATGGCGGCAAAGAGGAAACTAAATCTTGGTAATGCAACAATGGATTCTCTTCGAAGGCACCTGTTTATCCAAGATGATGAACGCAGTAATCCACAAAGAGTTCGATGGATAGAGAATGACCTAATTTTCCCATCCATAATTGGTACACCAATGTCTCAGGCCAATCTCTATCATCGGTTCAAATGTCTAATCAGAGAACTTGGTCTTCCGGATATCCGATTTCATGACATCCGCCATACTGCCGCATCATTGATGCTCAATCATGGGATTCCTCCGATTGTCGTTTCCAAACGATTAGGCCATAAAAATGTTTCGATTACTCTGGATACGTATGGTCACTTGATCCCTGAAATCAACAGTGATATCGGTCAGATTGTCGATGACCTGATCACACCAATAAGAGTTGATTTCACTAAAGAGCATACAGACAACGAATCTCACGAAGAATCAAATAATATTCAGAGTGTTGAAAACAAGGAATAAGTCCGGTTGCACTCCGCTTATCCTCGTTCGCACTTTCTTGTTTTTCGTTAGTGTATTTGTGGAGCTAGCGGAAAGTAGAAGGTCGATTTAAAGGACTTGTTGCGCTAAACATCCCCCATATATGGGGGTTAATTACAACATTTACCCCCATATATATGCAATTAGTCGTATGGTTATGCGCAACCCGACATGGGGTGCAAGAGGTCGGAGGTTCAAATCCTCTCGCCCCGACCACAAGATACAGGAAAAATCCCTCATTTTGAGGGATTTTTTGCCATATATGGGGGTATCTAAAAAGGGTGATCTAGCCATTTTTGCGTTATGGGTGCCACCGGGGTGCAAAACATAAGCCAATCAGTGATCATTTTCATATCCAATACTTATAATCAGGGAGGATATTTGTTAACAACCTCTATGCTAGGCGACTACCACTTTGAATCTGATTACATCGACACGGAATTCCGGACTGACGCCTTCGCCGTACCCGGCTGTACGGCGGCAGCCATCACCCTTCAGCCAGGACGATTATGCCGGCCTGCGCGGGCATTCAATCAGCAGCGGTGTGACCGTGTCCGGCGTGATGCAGGGCACCTCTGGCATCGTCTACGCCTGCTCTGGGCTGGGTGACCGCCTGCGCCAGAACGCGGAAGGCGTCACCATGGACTACACGCTGGATATCAACGCCGGCCTCACGCAGGTGCTGCAGGACGGAAAACAGACCTATGTGTACGGCAATCAGCGCATCTCCCAGATCGCCGAAACGCAGACCGGCTACTTCCGCCCGATGTCCTGGGTTCCATGCGCCAGATGACAGATTCGTCAGCGGATCTCACCCTGGCCCTTACGAATGACCCGTATGGCGATGTTTTCAACTCGGGCGCGGGTGAAAAGGTGAATGGCTGCAAAACAAGCGATCTACATAGCAATTGTTAGGGATACTTTTCTTGATGTCAATATTTTTCTAACCCCATATACCGTGCGTATGCATTATCAAATTCTGTCAGCTTTTCTGGCATAAAGGTCTTCAAACCAAAGGAACGGCTCACCACACGCCGCGCGTCTGATATCGATTCCACCTCACCGGCAGCCATCGCCTGAACCAGAATATTGCCGGCCGCGGTGGCTTCCACCGGGCCTGAAACCACCCGGCACCCGGTCGCGTTGGCCGTCAATTGGTTCAAAAGCTTGTTCTGCGATCCACCACCAATGATATGGGTTACCGGATGCATATGTCCGGTGACCTCCGATATCTGACCGGCAACGGTCCGATACTCCATCGCCAGGCTTTCCAAAATACAACGGGTGATCTCGCCGGGTGTTTCCGGAACCGGTTGGCCGCTCTTCCTGCAATAATCCTGGATTCGGTTCACCATTCTACCCGGGGTGAAAAACGTTCCATCAGATGTATCGATTAATGAACGGAAAGATTCCGTTTCACCCGCCATGAGAGTTAGATCGTCATAGGAGTATTCAACCCCGGCATCCAACCATTGCCTCCGGCATTCCTGCAAGATCCATAGTCCAGTGATGTTTTTGAGCAGGCAAAACTTGCCTCCGAAACCGCCTTCATTCGTCAGATTCTTGTTCCAGGTATCCGTGGTGATGACCAGCTCGTCCAACTCGGTGCCCATCAGAGACCATGTGCCCGAGCTCAGGTAGAGAAAATGCGGATCCACGGCAGGCACAGCCAGTATGGCCGATTGTGTATCGTGTGAACACACCGCGACAACCCTTACACGACTGGTATCAATTTCTCGGCAAATATCTTTCCGCATGTTACCGATAATGGTTCCCGGAAAAACGATCCTTTCGAAGATATCTGAATGGATACCCAGCTTTTCCAGCATATCCCATGCCCATTCCATTTCAAGCGGATCAAAACACTGTGTGGTTGTGGCAATTGTAAATTCTGATGCCTTTTCGCCGCACAGCCAGAAATTGAACAGATCGGGCAAGTTCAAAAAAGAACGCGCGGCTGCCAATTGTCCCGGGTTCTTCTTTGCCAGAGCAATCAATTGAAATAGACTGTTTATCGGCATGATCTGGTTTCCGGTCTGCCGGTAGATCTCTTCAAGTGGGATGATGGAATCCGCCGCCTCCACCATTCCTTCTGTCCGATGATCTCGGTAGCTTACCGGGTTACCCAGCAAACCATCCTCCGCGTCCAACAACGCGA
>JAAYYW010000249.1 GCA_012515195.1 Leptolinea sp. | reverse complement strand
GGATCGCGTGCAGATCGGTTAACTGTAAGTAGACGATGGCATACCGGATGTATGCGATATGGTTAAGGTTTTTCAGGCGCTCGATGACCTTGTCACCGATAATCCGGGATGAGACTTCCTGCCGTCCGACCTGCTGCAGGAAGGCTTCGATCTCATTGACCAGGCTTTCAATATCAGCGGCCGTCACAGGGGTCTTGGCACAGGAAATGCGGATACCACGGATGAGCTTGTCACGGTCAAACTCTTCCCGCGTGCCGTCACGCTTGATGATCAGCGGGGTATTGAGGATCGTCCGTTCATAGGTGCTGAACCGCTGACCGCAAATCTCACACTCGCGCCGCCGTCGTACGCCGCCGCGTGAGTCATGGGTAGTATCTACAACTTTCGTTTCCGCTTTCTGACAGTACGGACAGCGCATGAGTCCCCTCGTAAAATTAGTTGTAAAATATACCCCCATATATGGGGGTGGATATT
This sequence comes from Leptolinea sp., assembly GCA_012515195.1. Classification (GTDB taxonomy): domain Bacteria; phylum Chloroflexota; class Anaerolineae; order Anaerolineales; family Anaerolineaceae; genus Leptolinea. The sequence goes on along the minus strand of JAAYYW010000249.1, from coordinate 26,432 downwards.
GGGAAATGGCCTAAATCTTGTACCTGTTCATTCTAGCATAGGGACGCGTGAGAATCAAGGCATTTTTGAGATTCTTAACATTAGAGAATCTAAACCGGATAAAAAAACGCCGGATCATTAATATCCGGCGTTAACGAGGCATAACAAAGTGTGGAGGATGGTGCGGTTTAGTAATCGTTGTGGTTGTTCATGCGTTTGCGCATAAAGGTGGGGATATCGATGTCGCCGGTATCCATAATGACGGGCTTGAAATCGGCCGGCTGAAGCTGGCGGTTTTCGCCGGCAACGGAGACGCGGGCCGCCGGGTTGGAATTGAGGCGGGCCGGCTCAAGGTTGGCGTTCATGTTGGCGTTGACATTGGCATTCACATTGGCCGTGGAACGGCGGGGCATGTTGCGGCTGTCAAAGCCGGTAGCAATGACGGTAATACGGACTTCGTCGCCCAGGTTCGGGTCGATCACGGCGCCGAAGATCAGGTTGACATCGGGGTGGGCGCCTTCTTTAATGATAGCGGCGGCCTGGTTGACCTCGAAGAGGGTCAGATTATTACCGCCGGTCACGTTGAACAGAATGCCGCGGGCGCCGTCAATGGTAATATCCAACAACTGGCTGGATATCGCCTGTTCGGCGGCAATGCGGGCGCGGTCTTCGCCGGAGGCCCGGCCTACAGCCATCAACGCCGCGCCGCCTTCCGACATAATGGTGCGGACATCCGCGAAATCCAGGTTGATGAGGCCCGGAATAGTGATCAATTCAGAAATACCCTGGATACCCTGACGGAGCACATCATCTGCAGTTTTGAAAGCGTCCGCGATGCTGGCACGCTTATCAACGATCTGCAATAACTTGTCGTTGGGAATAACGATCAGGGTATCGGCGTGTTCTTTAAGCTTGGTAATACCTTCTTCAGCCGATTTGGCACGGTGGTTGCCTTCGAAGGTGAATGGGCGGGTGACCACGCCAATGGTCAGCGCACCGATCTCTTTAGCGATCTGGGCGATGATGGATGCGGCTCCGGTGCCGGTGCCTCCGCCAAGGCCGGCTGTTACGAAGACCATATCGCTGCCCTTGAGGACTTCATACAGGTCTTCAGCGGATTCTTCGGCCGCTTTGCGCCCCATCTCCGGGTTGCCGCCAGCACCCAGTCCACGGGTCACTTTTTCACCAATGCGCACACGGGTGGGTGCTTTGGAAAGCAGCAGCGCCTGCGCGTCAGTATTTACCGTAATGAATTCAATACCGCTAAGACCTTCATCGATCATGCGGTTTACCGCGTTACACCCGCCCCCACCGACACCTATAACTTTGATCCGGGCAAAGGATTCGGGTTGGTTCATGATGTCACTTTGCATGGTATTCTCCTCCACTTAATCCTCGATTCTTAATTTTACTTTAAGATTTGGTTTTACGCCACACTCCTCTTTGTGGCGGAACCGTTAGCTTAAGGTAATAACCTTGTAAAGAACGTTTTCACTGCTTCAATATCCACTTTGGGTAAGTTGACATGTATGCCTCCTTTTCCGCGCAGAACGGTACTCGCATCATTCATCAAAATCGACCAGTTCAACAAGCCGACACTTGTCGAAAAAGCTGGTGATTGTAACTGATCCGTCAACCCCAGTAGATTTTCCGGACCGGAAATCCGTACCGGAATACCGAGCATACTGGAGGCCACGGTTCGTATTCCTGGCAGAAGGCTGCTTCCACCGGTCAAGACCATACCAGCGGGCAGTAGACCGTCGTAACCGGAGCGTTTGATTTCCAGGAGCAGCAATTCAAATATTTCTTCCACCCGCGCGTTGATGATCTCAGAAAGTTGCTTACGGCTCACGGTGCTTGAGCGATCTTCACCGAACTTGCGAACCGTAAACACATCGCTCTCAGATACTTCTTCCATGCAGGCACTGCCGTATAGTTTCTTCACTTCTTCTGCCTGAGATAAGGACAGGCTCAAACCATGAGCAATATCTGACGTGATGTGATTGCCGCCAACAGGCATCACCATGGTATGCCACACATCACCGTTGATATAGATCGCCATATCACTTGTGCCACCGCCAATGTCACAGACGACCACACCCATTTCCCGTTCGGTATCGGTTAGTACCACTTCACCGGATGCCAGTGGATTAAGCACAAACTGCGAAACACCCACACCGGACGCTTGCACACATTTTCGCAAGTTTTCAACGGTGGAGGTCGAGGCTGTGATAACATGCGCTTCCACTTCCAGTCGATAGCCGTGCAGACCAACCGGCAAGCGAACACCTTCCTGCCCATCGACAGTAAAACCACGCTGAATAATGTGGATCACCTCGCGGTTGTGGGGCGGGGTGATTGCCTGGGCCTGTTCCAACGCGCGATTCACATCGGCCATCTCGATGACCCGACCGGAAATGCCAACAACCCCTTTGGTGTTATCCGAATCAATATTAGACCCTGCCAGGCTCACCAGAGCGGAGGTGATCTCCAACCCTGATGTACGCTGGGCTTTTTCAATCGAGCGTGATATTGCCTGGGTCGCACTTGAAAGGTCAACAATCGTCCCCTTGCGGATACCCTGTGAAGGTTCAATCCCGACACCAAGAATGCGCAGCGTGTGTTCTCCTTCCACGCGTGCCACCAATGTACAGATCTTTGTTGTACCGATGTCGATGCCGACTACAATAGGCTCATCCATGATTATTGCCTCTCCAAGCGATAAAATGGCGCGTGCACATGTTCAAGACTGATCATTCCTGGTCTAATTCCGTCTTTTTGAAGCGTGATCAGGATGGATGAATATTCATACATTTTGACATCCAGGTAATCAAGGTCTTGACCGATATACACGGTAAGGTTCTGTAACTGGTCATTCCACCCAAAGCCGTGGTCGCTGTCATAAATCAACTGAGCTCCCACGGGCATCATCATGCTCAGCTGCACGGCGGTGGAAAGAACTGCCGGTTCCACCTGCTGCATATTACCCACGAATACTTTTTCAGTCCCGGTTTCGGAATCAGATGTATCAGATTTGCTTTTACGTTCAAACTGGACACCGGCTGCCGCGTAGGCTTTTATAATCTCTTTGCGCTCTGAGATATCCCAAACGGGTGGAGGGACATCAGCGAGGATGGTTAAAAGTTCACCGCCATCACCCTGGACAGGAATCAGAATCCCATCCGTGTCGATCCAGCTTACCTGATCGTTGTATTCCCATGCGAGAGCCGGCTTGCGTTCACCCAGTGTGATGGATATGGTCGCGGGAAGGTCAATTGACACCCGGATATCTTTCAACTCGGGCAGCACCTGTGAGACGCGGGCTTTGATCAAGTCTGCGTCAAGGAAAACGATCGGGCGGTTGGCCAGGTCAAGAATAGGTTGGATCCGCTCAGGATCAAGGCGGTTGAGCCCTTTGACTTCAACACTGGTCACCATAAATTGTGGGGCGTACAGTAGATAGAATAAAGCGGCCAGGCAAGCGGAAGATAACAAACCGGAAATAATTCTCCAACTTGGGTTAAAAATCGGCAAAGCCGGGACGCGAATCTCGGCGCCGCTTTTGCCCAGGGAGAGGTACAACTGCCGGCGAACACGTGTCTGGGTTTGTTTATGGATGGGCACGCCATACACCCCACGGCGGGTTATCACGGGAATGGTTTGAACGGCAGATGATCCTTTAAGAATGGCAGGGAATTTCAGCGATACTGCATTTTCACGGAAGGCAATCAACCATTCTTTGGGATTCTTCGGCCGTGGTTTCGGTGCCACTTTCTCTTCCGGTTTGGCAGGTTTAACATATGTCGCCACAACAGGATTCGAGAATTTCCTGCGGGTCAATTTCCCCAGGAAAGAATTTCGCGCGATCGGCGAATTAATACTCCGGACTGTGCTCGGTGTAATGCGGGTGGGTATTACAACACCACGCGTCGGGTGTTTTTGCATTATGGTTGCCCGCGAAGGCATGATCGGCTCTTTGTTTTGGAAGATATGCACCTTACGACATACCTTCCGGATCAGTGTTTCTCCGTGGGGTTTTTCTTTTTGGATTTGTTCCTGCAAATTTTCAAGTGGAGACCTATCAGGCTTGATCCCGAAAAGCCGGGAAAGCCTGTCCAACATAGGGGTAGCGGAACGGACCGGACGCGTTTCAATACCCATCATGGGTTTAATCACCGGATATTGAGGTACCTGCGGTTTTTCGGCGGATGGAGACGGCCCAAACAAAATATCCAACAACCCGCGACGCACTTTTTTATTCTGGCGCGGTACCGCTTGCTGCATTGTGGCAGGTTTGGGTTTGTTGTTGAAGATATCGCTGAATCCGGTCATAACTCTACGTTATCCTTCGTAGGTACGAATAGTTTGGTCGCGGTCTGTTTTCCGCTCAAGAGCCAGTTCAACAAGACGATCGATCAACTTCGGGTAGGGAAGTCCTGTAGCGTCCCATAGTTTTGGGTACATACTGATGCGGGTGAAGCCTGGCAATGTATTCAATTCATTCAGGTAGAATTGATTGGTTTCCCGATCGAGAAGGAAATCAACACGGGCCATACCAGCACAATCGATTGCCTTATAGGCTTCAACAGCTATCCGGCGCATTTCTGTTGATACCTCTTCAGGGAGGTCAGCGGGAATACATGGGTGAGACGTATCGTCGAGATATTTCGCGGAATACGAATAGAAATCGGCTTCTGGGATGATTTCGCCGGCAACGGACGCCTGTGGATCCTGGTTGCCAAGCACACTGATCTCGATTTCGCGGGGTTTATTTAGCCCGCGTTCAATCAAAATCCGGCGGTCAAAACGGGCCGCGTCCATCAAACCTTCCAACAGGTCTGATTTATTGCGGCATTTTGAGATACCCACCGAGGAACCCAAATTTGCTGGTTTGATAAATAACGGATAGCCGGCAACTTTCTCCGCCCGGGCAATTACGACATCCATGTTTTTTTCTATTTCTTTACGCGAAACAACTATCGACTCGATGGTCGGAATGTTGTGGGCTTTCATAACATCTTTGAAAAGGCCCTTATCCATCCCCACAGAAGATCCCAATACACCGGCCCCAACATAGGCAACGTCGGCCATTTCCAATAATCCCTGTAATGTACCGTCTTCACCAAAAGTCCCGTGCAGAACGGGGAAGATCACATCCAATTCAGCGGTGAGTGTAAGTCTTTCCCCTTCCGGTGATCTCTGTATTGAATATAGGGCTGGTTTACCGGGAACAGGCGGCAAAATGGCTTTGCTTAACTCGCTAAAATCCTGTTTTTCAAGTGCGGAGATGACATCTATCCCACAATACCACTCGCCTGATTTTGTGATGCCGATCTGTGTGATGGTGTATTTTTCGGTGTCCATAACGGATAAAACAGAACGCGCAGACATCAATGAGACGTCATGCTCGCCTGAGCGTCCCCCGAAGATAACACCGATGCGGATCTTTTTACTCATACTTGTTTCTATTTCCTGTCACCTGATAGTGTTTTTGAACTGATGGAAAAATCACCCAGCAGTTCAATTTCTAATTCCAAAGAAACACCGAAGACTTCAGAAACCCTTGAACGCGCCAATTGTATGAGCGCCCAATAATCCGAAGCCGTTGCGTTGTTGTCATTAATGAAGAAATTGGCGTGTTTTTCGCTGATATGCGCGCCTCCTACGCGTGTCCCCTTTAATCCAGTGGCTTCAAGAAGCCTGGCCGCGTAATCGCCTTCGGGGTTCTTGAAGGTTGACCCCATACTGGCACCTTGCGGCTGTGAAGCACGTCGACGGGATGAAAAATCAGACATCCTGGCCTGGATTTCGGCTTTATCGCCCTGTGTCAATTCAAATGTCGCGGACAGAACAACCACCTGGCCGGGATTCCGTTTTAACCAGCTCGAACGATACCCATATTCCAGCCTTTCCAAAGGCCATTGTTGTTTACCATCAATCGGGTGCAAGATATCGGCCACCACCAGTGAGGCGGCTGTGTTGGATCCAAACGCTCCCGCGTTACCAAAGACCGCACCTCCAATGGTTCCCGGGACTGTTGTGGCCCATTCCAGGCCACTCAATCCGCGCAGGCCAGCCTGCCGTCCGACAGTAGCCAGAACAGAACCGCTTTCTGCCCAGACTGTGGGTTTCTTTCCATGTACGTCAATCTTAATATTTCGCGCGTGATTGATCACAACCACACCGTGAAAGCCGCTGTCGCTGACCAGCACATTCGCTCCACTACCGATCAAATAATTCGGGATATTAAGGTCCCACAGGGTAGTGAAAACCTCTTCGAGTTCCTGTCCGGAATTTGCGACAATCAATCCATCTGCCGGTCCTCCAATATGCGCTGTCGTGTAGTTGGATAACCGGTCATTTTCCTGAAAACGTTCTCCGAACGTCTCACGTAATTTCTCTATCATCTGGGAGGAAAGGGGGGGAGAGATGTTTGTCATTCCACTGTCTCCGTTTTCTGGGATGATTGAATGCGTTGAGATTTCAATAGACTTTGATTGATCCGGGTGGCATCACCGGCAGAGAGAACAAGGACTACGTCACCCGGTTTTAGATTCTTTTCCAGGTGAGATATGGCGAAATCCAGGGTTGGGGCGAATATGGCAGGGATGTCTTTCACCAGCAAAAGGATCTGTTCGGAGGAAAAACCGTTCGGTTGCTCGCGCGCGGCGAAAATTTCTGTAATCACGAGTCTATCTGCCTTTGAGATCTCCTCGGAATAATCGAACATCAATGTCTGAGTGCGACTATATGTATGGGGCTGCCAGACAACCCATAATCTCCGGTCGGGGTAGGCCATACGGGCTGCCTGAATGGTTGCTTTGATCTCGGTTGGATGATGCGCATAGTCATCAATCAATACTATTCCATTGGCATCACCAACAACTTCAAAGCGCCGGCCTGTCCCGGAAAAAGAATCGAGTGCGGAGCAAATTATTTCCGGTTCGACCCCGGCCATAAATGCCGCGATGGAAGCTGCCATTGCATTTTGGATGTTATGAACTCCGGGAACACCCACTTTTAGTGGCAGGAGGTTTTTCTGAACGTGAAGTACTTCCTGGTTCGCGAGGTGATATGAACCGTCATCAGAAAGCGTGAGGACATAATCTGCATTTTGCTGGTTGCTGTTCGGATTTTGTTCTTTTAATAGATGGGCTGAATATGTGAAGACAGGCATGTTGACCGGAAGGCGATACCGGATGGAAATAGCCCCTATATTATCAGCTGATAAGATGACCAATCCATGGGGGACAAGATTACCGAGAAAATTTAGAAACGCTTGGGAATATTTTTCCGGCGTAGGGTAGCAATCTGGATGATCATGTTCCACATTGGTTACAATCGCGATCATGGGATGAAGACCAAGAAACATGGAATCATATTCATCTGCTTCAATGACAAAGTATTCGCCTTTACCGGCATGAGCATTGGTCCCCAGATTTTTTGAAACACTACCAATAATATACGAGGGATCTAGTCCAGCCTGGTTGAGGATCCATGCGATCATCGCCGTAGTCGTGGTTTTCCCGTGTGTTCCAGCCACGGCAATACACAATTGGTCACCGATCAGTGTGGGGAGAAAGTCAGCGCGTTTTTGTACCGGGATACCTTTTTCGCGAGCGGCAACAACTTCGACATTATCATCTGGAATGGCGGAAGATCGAATGACAATGTCGACATTTTTGATATTCCCGGCTTTGTGGTCATTGAAAACTCTAATGCCAAGTTTTTTTAATTCAGCCTGATAAGGAGATTCGCAGCGGTCTGATCCACTGACCTTCCAACCCTTTTCCACCAAAACTTTTGCAATGGCAGAAAGACCCGTCCCACAAATACCAATAAGATGCGCACGGTTGGTCATAGGAACACCACCAGTACCAACGCCAGGGCTAACGCGGCAGAGAAGTAGATGGCGGGTGATACCAGCCAATGAGGAGGCAGGTAAGCCAGCAGGTTAATGGCTGCGTCTCCGATCTCGGTGCCGGCCTCAGGAGGAGTGATGATGGACACTGGATAACCTGCGGCATCCATGAAAAACCACAGGCTGCCGAAAATAAAGAAACCATTGATCGCGCCCATGGCCAGACCGGCAAGATGATCAATAAGAGTGACATTAAAGAATCGTACATGCCCGGAAAGGGCAGGAAGATTGGGCGCTTGATAGCCCAGAAAAACCAGTCCGATAAAGACAATGGTTTGCAGCCAGTAATGTGAGACTGGATTAGTAAATAATGGACTTTCGCTGGCGAATCCGGAGAAATTGTCCAGAATGAAGAGGAGAAAAATGCCCAGAATGGAGCAAAAGGTAACCAGAACTTCGCTCGCCCATCCACGCACAGCACCGATGATGGCAAAAATAACGACAAGAAGCCAGAAGATAACTTGTATGCTAATCATGCGCTCCTGCCAGTGAAAAAAGAGTTTCGGCCAGTGTTTTTGAGGCCTCAGGTCTGGATAACAATTTCATTGATCGTTGCATCGATTCCATCATTTCTGGCGAATCCAACACCCTATTGATTGCCGGCAGGAGACCCGACGGTAATGCCTCGTCTTTCAATAGGAATGCCCCACCGTTTTTGACAAGGTAATCTGCGTTTACTTTCTGGTATCGCCAGGCATATGGATAAGGCACAAGAATGGCGGGCAACCCGAATAGTGGAAGCTCACCAAGCGTGGATGCGCCGGCACGGCACACGACCAAATCAGCCGCGGAAAAGGCCGCTCCCATATCCTCATGTAGGTATGCGAGGGGTAAATAATCATCGGCATGAGCCGATAAATTGGTCTTCACAGTTTGGGCTTCATCAAAATTAGCCTGACCAGTCACATGCAAAACCTGAGCCTTTATTAGAAGTTCAGGAAGAATCCGATAGAGTGCTTGGTTGATTGAACGGGCGCCCTTACTACCGCCAAAAATAAAAACAACCGGTTTATTTGTATGTACCCCGAAATGATCTTTGGCCTGTTGGCGAGTCCATGAAGATAGATCGCGGCGAATGGGGTATCCGCTGACGAATGTGTGCCGATGGAATGTGAAGTAAGCCTTAGATTCTTCTGCTGTCAACGCAATCGCATCTGAAAAACGGGCAATGGCTTTAATGGCCAGGCCTGGTTCAATATCTGGAACAAATAATAATGAAGGAATTTTTATGCCTGCAATTGCCATGGGAACTGCCACAAAACCACCAGTGAATAACAATCCATCTGGTTTGAATTCGGTAAGGATGTTGCGAGATGCGAAAATGCCATGGATGAGGCGCAGAATATTTCCCGGAAGGGCTCTAATTCCTACACCATGAACTCCAGCAGCAGGGATGGTCTTAAAGGGGATACCAAGGCGGTTAATCATGTCAGCTTCCATTCCACCTTCTCCACCAACCCACAAGACGGAGTCAACATCATCCTCGAGGGTTTGTAAAACGGCCAGAGCGGGATACACTCCCCCTCCGGTTCCACCCGCGCAAATCAACAACCGCACTGGCAGGCCTCCTTTCCGGTATGACACCGTTATTTGTTCGGGCAATATTTAAGATGATGCCAATACTCATCAATGTTGTTGTTAAGCTTGAGCCTCCAGCGCTGATCAATGGAAGAGCGTTACCAGCAAAGGGAAGCAAGTTGACCATAACTCCCATGTTGATGATGGCTTCAATAAAAATCCAGATGGTTAAGCCAGCGGCAAGTAGTTTTCCCAAAGGGTCTGGTGCTCTATTGGCAATGTACAAACCGCGCCAGAGAATGATTACGAACAATCCAACAACGAACATCGCGCCAAGCAATCCGGTCTCCTCCATGATGACCGCAAAGATTGAATCGGTTGGCGCAACCGGCAGACCGGTAAATTTGGTGGTAGCTCTTCCAATTCCTACTCCGAACAATCCGCCTTTCACTACCGCTTCAAGCGCGCGTTGGACGTGGTACGAAGCCTGAACAGGATTTTGCAATCCATTGATGTAGTCCAACATACGGGTTCGCCCGGTCGTACTAACCAGGACAATGATCCCACCAAAAAAAGCCACACCGAGAATAACAAAGACGATCTTCTTCATGTCGCCGCCCGCCAGGTAGAAAAGGATTCCACCAAGCAGGATTATGGTAGCTGCCGCACTGATATCAGGTTGCAGCAAAACGAGGCCTGCGTTAACACCGATCAGAAAGAGCATTGGGACAATCCCAAGAGAGAAATCATTCAAGACTGGTTTGTGGTTGTTCAACCAGTAACTCAAATACAGTACGGTAACGACTTTCGCAAGCTCAGATGGTTGGATGGATCCTGAAAGAATGGTACGAACAGCACCCAGACGGGTATCTCGCAGAACCAACACTACGATCAACAAACCGATAGTGCCGAGCATAATGGGTAGCATTAATTTTGAAAACCGGTGATAGTCAATGCGACTGAGTAAAACAGCCATAAATGTGCCGAGAATAACCCAAACGATCTGTCGGATGAACATGTAAGCAGCCGGTTGTCCCAATTGAATTGAAAATTTCCAACTGGCTGAATACACCATTAAGAGACCAAAAAGTACCAGTGTTATTACAGCCAGTACCAATGGAATATCAATCCCGATACGCAGCCACCGTTGGGTTTTTTCTGCCAGATCTTGTGTCTGGGATGCTAATGAAGGTCTTTGACTAGAGTCCTGAAGCACTCGCCACGCTCCTCAAAATCTTCGAATTCGTCATAACTGGTTCCGCCGGGTGATAGAAGAACCACATCATCCGGCTCAGCCCTCTCACTTGCCAATTTCACAGCCTCTTGTAATCCCGCCGCGTGATCTATTGTGAACTTTCCCTGTCGCACTTTTTCCAACGCCGAAAGGATTTTGGGTGCGGCTTCACCTAACACAACAACATGGTCAACTCGTTTTTCGATCAAGTTTGCCAGATCTTCCCACGGCAGATTTTTATCACGACCCCCAATCAATAAGATTAGTGATTCTGAAAATGAACGAATGGCGGCCATGGTTCGTTCAGGTGCTGTAGCGATAGAGTCGTTATACCAGGCAGCTCCTTTGACTGTATCCACATACTCAAGCCGATGGTCCACTCCACCAAAATCTTTGATGCCTTCCAATATTGCCCCAGGCAACATCCCGGCTGCTGTGCTTATGGCACAGGCAGCCAATACATTCAGAACATTGTGGTCTCCACGCAGCTTGATATCCTCGCGGATTAGCAAAGGTGTTTCTGACTTTCCATCGAAATACTTGATTGTTTCATCGAGTAAATATGTACCAGGGACCCTATCCATAGGGATATTCCAACCAAAGGTAGAAAGGCGGCCTTTCACATAAGAAGCAAGATCGACAGAACCAGCATCATCACGACAGAGGATTGCTTCATCGTCAGGTTTCTGATAGTCAAGAATCCTGCGTTTGGCTGCCTTATAGGCTTCCATAGTGCCATGTCGATCCAGGTGGTTGGGGGTTATGTTTAAAATCGCGCTGATATTAGGAGAGGTTGTCATCAATTCCAGTTGAAAGCTGGAAAGCTCGAGTATCACCAGATCAGAAGGCGATATCTCGTCGATAAACGTGATCATGGGAGTTCCAATATTTCCACCAACCCATACTTTTTGATCAGCATTTGCGCCGGCCCGGCAAATTCGCCCGACCAGTGTGGTTGTTGTTGTTTTGCCGGCAGATCCGGTAATTCCAATCGTTTTGCATGGAACGACATCCATAAAAATTTGAGCATCGTTTGATACCGGAATTCCACGGTTATGTGCTTCACGAACAAGCGGCATTTCCGGCGATACACCACCAGAAATACAGACCATTGTGACGCCATCCAGGAGCTCTTGTGGATGGTTTCCTAGTACGAATTGGATCGGCAAATCCTTCAATGGTTCAAGATTCTTTGCCAGTTGATCAGCATTTCGGCTGTCATTGAGTGTTACTTCAGAGCCCCGAGCGCATAAATAGCGAGAGAGTGCCACTCCCTGTCGAGCTGCTCCAATTATCAGGACATGTTCTTTGCGCCAGTTTTTCATCTTTACACCATCGCAATTGCAACGCCGGCCAGCGCAAACATCAATGAGACCAGCCAGAAACGCTGAACAACCTGAGTTTCACTCCACCCACGCAATTCAAAGTGATGATGGAGCGGTGCCATCTTAAACAAACGCTTTCCTCCAGTTAAACGGAAGTAAATAATTTGAAGTACCACACTGAGGGCTTCACTTACTGGGATGATGGCGATGACGGGAATAAGGAGCCATTGTCCTGTCATCAAGGCAATCACACCAAGAGTTGCCCCAATCGCAAGGCTGCCCGAATCGCCCATAAATAGTTCGGCAGGGTGGACATTGAACCAAAGAAATCCAAAAAGTGCACCGACCATGGTGAAACAAAAACGTCCGATGAAATCCTGCCCCTGAATCAGCGCAATGATACCGAATGCGGTGAAAGCCATGGCTGAAATCAGTCCTGCCAATCCATCCAGTCCATCGGTAAAATTGACGGCGTTTGAACAAGAGACAATGATAAACACAGCAATCGGGTAGTACCACAAACCCAGGTCAAAGGCATCATAAACCCCTGGCCAAAACATTTGTGGAGCATTCAATACGTCCCGAAGCAGGTATGCAACAGGAATCGCGAATATGATTTGAAGGATGAATTTTGTACGGGCGCGCATCCCTTTACCGATTCTCTGGCCACGGATACCTTCCCAATCGTCAATTGCGCCGAGAAACCCGTAACCAACAAGCACTGTCAGTGGTAGAAAAACAATACTTGAGTAGATTTTCATACCAAAAAGGATGGAGGCATTCATTAAGAGTGTAACCATGACAACGGGAAGGATGACCATCCACCCCCCCATGGTTGGTGTTCCCATTTTTGTAATATGACTGTCTGGTCCTTCAAACCGAATGAGTTTTCCGATCCGGAAATAGTGGAGCAACCTGATCAAAGGACCGCCCCAGATGACTGTCATCATGAAACTTAATCCCGTTAATGTCAATGAAAGGGTTGTTTCGTTCATATTGATGCCTCGATTTCTGTTACGATGCGGTCCATTCTCAATCCATGGGAACCTTTGATCAAAACCACATCCCCTTCATTTAATTTAAACTTGAGATAATCTGTTGCCTCGGAAATAGTATCCAGGCTAATCACAGACGAAGCGGGCATACCACTGGCACGGGCACCTTGTGCGATGATCCGACCACGCGTGCCCACTGTTACAAGTTGTTCCGCCGCCGATGAGGCTTTCTCCCCAACCCGGAGGTGGCCGGATTCTTCATAAGGTCCAAGCTCAAGCATATCGCCCAATACGGCAATCCGTCTTCCCGGAATTTCTGAAAGCAGATCGAGAGCGGCAATTGTAGATTCGGGAGACGCATTGTATGTGTCATCCAGAACCATTGCACCGTTACGAGTATGGATACCCGTCAGTCGGAGTTGGGCTGTACTAGATTGCAATCCATCAACGATCTCATCCCAGCTCATCCCAAACGTGAAACCGGCAGCGGCAGCCCGTAGTACCGTGTTAACTGAATGCCTGCCAATCAGGGGAACTTTGAGACGATGGGAATGATCTTTGTAAGAAAGGGTGAATTCAACGCCATTTAGCCCAAGACCTTGAATTTCTGATGCCATAATATCAGCAGGAGTTTCAGTACCATAAGAAAGCACCGGTGCGTTTGAGTGATCAACCATCCAACGAACCCACGGATCATCCACGTTGAGAATGGCGGTACCCCCTTTGGGCAGGTTTTCAACAAGCTCCGCTTTGCCTTTTGCAATGCTCTCCTGAGAACCGGCTCGTTCGGCATGAACAGTTCCAATGTTGGTAACAATCCCTACACGGGGAAGAGCAAGGTCACAAAGGAACTTGATCTCTCCAGGAACATAGAAGCCCATTTCCAGTACAGCTATCTGCGTTGCTCGGGTCATTCGGAGAATGGTCAAAGGGAGGCCAATCTCATTGTTATAGTTCCCTGGATTCTTGACTACGGCAAAATTCCCCGAAAGTACCTCTGATACCAGTTCTTTTGTTGTTGATTTCCCAACTGAACCTGTAATTCCCACCACTTCGGCGGACAATTGCCTGCGCCAGTGAGACGCAGCTTGTTGAAGCGCTTGCAGCGAATTTTGGACCCGAAGGCAGAAAGGCGGCTCGGGAAATTTGAAATCAGGGGGAAGTGGGAAACGTGTATCTAAAACCCTGAAGCCAGTCGGGATGTCTTTCTCGATGAGTGCAATATGTGCCCCTCTATCAAAGGCGTTGGAGATATAGTCATGACCATCCACCCTTTCTCCGGGGATGGCTATGAAAAGCGAGGCTGGGATTGCCTGGCGCGAGTCAATGACCGCATCTGAAATTAGCATGCGATGTGCATCGATCTTTCTACCGGTTAGCGCGTCAAGTAAGTCAGCCAGTGTATACATATAAGAATCTATTTCTGAGCCAGGCCCTGCCGGATGGTATCTGGTGGAATGTCCATGGAAACCACTAAACTTTGAACTACCTGACTAAAAACAGGGGCTGCAACGATGGAGCCCCAAATTGAGCTCTTTGGTTTTTCAACCCAAATATATACCACAAAACGGGGATCATCAGCCGGTCCCCAGCCAACAAATGACGCGTTGGTGAGATTGCTAACGTAACCGTTGGGGCTTGGAATTTCACCGGTACCGGTTTTACCTGCCACACGGTATCCCTCGATTAGTGCGTCTGATGCTTCTTCTTCCAGTGAAATTGCCAGCATCTGGGTAATTGTCCGGGCTGCCTTGGCAGATATAGGATTCCCAATGACTTGAGGGGTGTTGTTATACTGGCGTCCGTTTTCAACTACCGATTGCAGAATATGCGGTGCCATCATTTTTCCATCATTGGCCAACGCGGAAGCCGCAGTGATCATCTGGAGTGGAGTCGTCGCGACACCCTGACCAAATGAATTGGTCCCAAGGTTGATGGGATACCAGTTGCCATCACCGGGGAGGGCGAGGGGGAAATTTACTTCACCGGCGAGATCGATGTTGGTCTTGCGTCCAATACCAAATGCCTGCATGTAATCATAGAAGCGGGTAGGCCCCAGTTGCTGGGCAACCCAGGTCAAACATACATTCAGCGAATGCTGCATGCAACCCGTCATGGTCTGCGGGCCCCACGCGTTGCGATCCCAGTTGTAGATCGTGTAACCACCGACCTCAACTTCGCCGGTATCAAGGAAGGGGGTGTCTGGTGTCACAACTCCCGCATCGATCGCGGCGGCCATTGTTAGAACCTTGTAGACAGAGCCCGGCTCATATGTCTGACCAACAGCACGGTTATATGGTGTAGGATCGGGGAAAATCTTCCCATAATTCCAGTACTCATTAAGATTCAGATTTGGTGTGGATGCCATGGCAAGGATCTCGCCATTTTTTGGATTCATAACAATAATCGTGACAGAAGTGGCTCCATTCCGTTTCATCGCGTTTGCCGCGATCGATTCCATGTTTGCTTGAATATCTTTATCAATCGTAAGGACAATACTGGCACCCGGATCAACGCTTGGAACCTCACGGGCTTTGTATGGATCGCGGGGAACTTTAACAATGATGGGAGAACCAGAGAGAAGTTCGTTATATTTCTCTTCCACGCCAAAATATCCGCGGCCTTGATCACGGTCGCGGTAAGAATAAAACCCGATGATGTTCGATGCAAGCGCGTTTTCAGGATAACTGCGCTGCAGGTGGGCAGTCCAAAGAACGCCTTCCAGACTTGGAAGTTTTTGGCCTTTCTCCAGAGGTGTAAGCCTCTTGTAGTTCTCCTTGGTTTCACTGATTGCCGTGACCTGATCCAGGCTGACAAAGTCAGCAAGAACCAGATATTCAACCTTGCCCGGCGAGAAGCCATTTTGTAAGTTGTTGTAAACAGTCTCATAGTCAAGACCAAGGACTTCATTGGCCATTGACGCGATAGTCTCTGGATTCTTTACATATCGCAGATCAACACCTACTTCGTAAACTTCTTTATTGCCGGCCAGAAGTCGCCCCCATCGGTCAAAAATACTTCCTCTTTCCGGGAATATCTTTCGCTCTTCGTAGTCATAGTTTTGAACAGCATCGGCACTTAGTGTTTTCGCGGCGGTGCTGTTCTGAATGCGGATTACTTGAACAATGATCATTGCAGCAGCAATGGTCAGCATGACCCCCATAACTTTTAGACGTAAGAATGGCGAAGGATTCAAGGCAATACTCCAATAGCCGGGTCGGTGTAACTTATAACTCCTTGAAATAACCATTCCCATAATGACTGGGTATAGGCGGGACGTAGAACAGGCGAGGGGATCATGTCCAATCCCGGAGGTGGGGCAAGGTTCGCTTTTTCCCGGCCGGCATAGTTAGGAATGATCATGTAAGTCGGTTCATCAATGCGATTCAGTTTGTAACCCAACTCTTTCGCCCTTGCTTCCATCACTTCGTCTGATGTGAGGTGGGCCAGCTGATTGCGAAGATCGGCCATTCGACGGGTGGTTTCCTCTTTTTGTACCTGGAGGTCTTGAATATCCAGACCGGCGGTGGCGGCTTGAGCTGAAATACTCAGGTACAAACCTCCGATCATAACAAAAGCGATCAATACCATGAGGAACATCCCACTCCACTGGACTTGAGTCCGCCAGGGGGCCTGCCTGTATGCTTGTTCGAGTTTGTGTGTAATTGCTGTCATGGTTTCGTCTCTCTGGATATTGGATAATTTAGATTTACTTTGCAAAGGATGTGCCAGTTACAACTTTTCGGCAACCCTTAATTTCGCACTTCTGGAACGCGGGTTGGATCTGATCTCTTCTTTTTCGGGATTGATCGGTTTTCTTTGAACCAACCTGATAACTGCCTTGTGCCCACAGGTGCAAATCGGTTGAGCCGGGGGGCAAAGACAGTCACGACTTTCACGCTGGAAAAATTGCTTGACCATCCGGTCTTCCAATGAATGAAAGGTGATGATTGCCAACCGGCTGCCGGGTTTCAAGAGCTTAATTGCGTTGGGAAGGGTTCTTTGCAAACCCCCGAGTTCATCATTTACTGCAATTCTGATTGCTTGAAAAGTTCGGGTTGCCGGATGATGCTCTCCACGATGAGATCCGTACACACGAGCAACCAAACTGGCGAGTTGGCCGGTGGTCATTACAGGCCGGTTTCGCACGATGGCTGACGCAATCTGCCGGGATTTTGGTTCTTCACCAAATTCCCAAAGAAGACGCGATAATTCTTCTTCGCGGATTGTGTTTATGATGTCGGACGCGCTCATGCCGGAAGTCAGATCGAAGCGCATGTCCAATGGATTGTCGGTGCGAAAGGAGAAACCGCGTTCTGGTGTGTCCAATTGCATGGATGAGAGTCCAAGGTCCATCAGGATCCCATCAACATTCGACCAACCCAGGTTACCCACCTCGGTCTCCATATTCACATAAGAGGAGTGGCTCAAGAAAACCCGATTCCCAAATTCGGACAGTCTTTTTCGGGCGATGGCCAGGGCGTGCTCATCCCTGTCCAGACCCAGAAGAAGTCCGGAAGGTGAAGACATTTCGAGAATACCTGAAGCATGTCCTCCGGCTCCTATGGTTGCATCAACATAACGACCGCCATCGTGAGGTTGAAGAGCATCTATAGAAGGTTGGTAAAGTACTGGGAGGTGCGGGGTGGTCCGTTCCGTAGAGCTGTCGGACATATCACCGAACCGATAGGTCGAAGGCTGAAAATCGTCTGGAATTGGCTTCTGAAGATGGCGTTGGTTCGTTTTGAATCTGCCAGTTTTCTGCCGCCCAAAGTTCAAAATAGTCGCCCATCCCCACCACAACAACATTGGTTTTGAGCTCGGCGCGATCCCTAAGAAAGGCTGGAATCAACATGCGTCCGGCTTTGTCAATTTCTGCCTGGGTAGCACGGCCGAACATCATCCGTTTCAGGTCTCGGGCAGATGGATCCGTCATGCTCATCCGATTGACCCGATCGGATATGGTCATAAAAGCCGAAGAGGTGAGGATCATCAAGTTCCCGTCAAAACCTTCCGTTATAAACGCCCCGTCCGATAACAGTTCACGATACCTCACCGGAATGGTGAGACGTCCTTTGTCATCGATGGTGTGTTCATATTGTCCCAGGAACATGAGTTCTACCTTCTCTGCTTAAGGGGAAATGCCGGTGTTTCCGGCATTCCACTTTCACCCACTTTGTACCACTTATACCCACATTATACCCACTTCGTGTATCAATTTCAAGTAGTTTTTGCCTTTTTCAGGCACGAGTTTTAGAATTGGATTAAATCTTGCAATAGGGAGGCGAATCATGAAACCTCAATTACTGGCTCTTTTTACCGCTCTTGCTTGGGGTGTGGGTGGTTATTTTGAAAAGAAAGGTCTGCATTTAGGGAATCTTTCTCCGCAAGTTGGTATCACAATCCGGACAGCTATCGCTTTGATCATTCTCGGAGTTGTAAGTTTTCCTGAGTGGAAACAAATCCCGGCAGCGGGCACGAAAGCACTTCTTTACATGGTGATCGGGGGTGGTGTGGTTGCGGGTTCAGTTGGTATGCTGTGCTATTACCTGGCCATCAAAGGTGCACCATTGGGAAAGGTTATGCCAATCGCTTTTACCTCGCCTCTTTTTGGCGTTCTTATGGGGTTGCTAATGGGAGGTGAGACGCTTTCATTTAAAACAGTCGTCGGTATGTTGCTGACGATATGTGGCATCATCATACTTACTATTGGATAGAACCATGCCCATTCTTCCCGAAGAGACCAGGATTTTGGAAGCCCTGGAAAAAATGAACATAGCTTATCAGCGGTATGAACATCCGCCTGTGATGACGGTTCAGGAGGCGGAAAAATTTAGTGATTTGCATCCGGGTGCGCATTGTAAGAACCTGTTTCTGCGGGATAAACCCGGAAAACATCACTATCTGGTTGTGCTGCAAGTAGAAACAGAAGTCGATCTTACGCAACTAGCGCGTTCTTACCATTCAGGCCGTTTGAGTTTTGCGTCAAATGAGAGACTTTACCGTTATCTGGGTGTTCAACCCGGCGCGGTCAGCCCTTTTGGATTGATCTATGATGAAGGACAGGATGTTACTGTTCTTATTGACAAATCCATTATGGAAGCTGATACGGCAGGATTTCATCCGAATGTGAATACAGCCACCCTTGTGATTGCAGTGGAAGATCTTTTGCGTTTCTTATCTCTAAACGGATCTAGGTATGAGGTGATCGATTTTTCACGTAAAGATTTTGTTTGAGTTTGCCGGATGGACACATCCAAATACCGGTACATTCCGGCAGAATTGGTTTTGTGCTGTCAACAATTTTGTTTATCATTTCAGGACCGAAGAAGAATTCAGTCAAGTTGCGGGCCTGAGACATATTCGGGAATTGATAGTCGGTTCGTATCCACTGTTTAGAGACCCCGTTCTCTTCAAGGAATTCCAGGTAACCGGTCATGTGGGGTGGTGGTTCAGGAGAAGTTTTCCCCGTACCCAGGGTTTCTATCAGGATTACCTGTCCATCCGGGCGCAAAACACGGAGGAACTCACAAAGAGCACTGGTCACAACCTCTGCCCAATTGTTTTTATGCCAGGTGGCCAGATAGCATACGCTCCACCCTGAAATCACCCGACTGAATTGGTTCGCAGCGACCGGTAAATTTCGATGGTCAGAACAGGCATAGCCGCGAAATCCGGTATTACCGGTATTAGATACCCGCCTGGCATAAGACAGCATGGAAAGGGATAAGTCAAGACTGATCATGTCGACTGAAGCAGGAAAAAGCAATTCTGTGACACGTCCCGTGCCTGCTCCTGTTTCCAGAACAGTCTCTCCCGAAGACATCAATTGAACTAAGGCGTGAGCCAGGTTATTCTGGTAATCTTCAAATGACACCAGGGCGTGGTATCGCTCGGCTTCATTTTTATACACCTTATCGTGTTCGGTCATATCAAACGGAAATTGCTCTGATCATTGAATCAGATTCTTCGATGAAAGATGGAATAATCTCTGATAATTTTTCAATCGTCTGATCGGAAAAATCATAAAAATCTATAGCTGATGGATCAAGATGATATTGAAGCCCATCCCGGCCAATTCCAATCCCTAGCATCATGATCACGTAGTCAGCCAGGTGAACAGCATAGGCCAGTGATCGGCCTTCTTTAGATTTTTCTGGTTCGTGATGGTGAGCAATGGCATCCAGAAGACGCGGAGGTAGATTCCAACGACGTGCCAATTCAGCTCCGAGAATGGCATGATCAATACCAAAGTACTGTTCTTCAAGATCTGAAAAGGCTTTATCTTTCCATTCGGGTGTTGAAAGATCTATATCTCGGATCAGTGATTCAAGCGCGAGCTTCCCAATATCGGCCAGCAATCCACTGGTATAAGCTTCTTCCGCCAATTGAAAACCTTTATCTTTTGCAATTTCCCGTGCTGCCCCGGCTACGGCAATCGAGTGCTTCCAGAGGTCACCTTTATCCAGCGCATAACCTTTTAATGGCCGATCCATCATACTTGCGACTGTCGAGGCAAGAATAACGTTCCGAACAGCCTGTTGCCCCAGTACGATCACAGCCTGATTGACTGTTGTCACTGGCTGACGTAATCCATAATAAGCAGAATTCGCCCACCGAAGAACAAGTAGAGCAAGCGATTGATCCAATGACAATATTTGACCAATTTCGGTCATATTGGTTTTGGGATTACGGATAAGGGCAAGGACTTTCTGTGCCACTTCTGGCATGGCTGGAAGATCGCTCAGGTTGGCTAGCAGCTGTGAAATTGATGCCGGTTTTTCCATTTGGACCTTTGCATTGCCGTAGTAAATAATCCGTTTGGCTACGGATACAGGATTATTTAAACCAGTATAAATCAAATGATAATGTCGTTCAATCAAAACCGGATAAATTCCCCCTAAATAAAAAGTTGACAAAATTGTAAGGAGAAGTCTATAATAGCATTACCCTACCCATACGGGGGGGGTATAGGAAGATAATGAAAAAAGACTCATTGATGCGTTTACGAAATGTAGAAGGGCATATCCGGGGAATTGGACGGATGGTGGAAGAGGGTGCTTATTGTATTGATGTGATCCGACAGATTCAAGCTGCACAGGCTGCCCTGAGCAAGATCAGTGCTGGCATACTTGATGATCACTTAAATTCGTGTGTGATAACGGCAGTAAGTGGAGATGATCCTGCCGAAAGGGAAAGAGTACTTAAAGAAGTTTTAGAAATATTCGAAAAAACCAATCGGTAATTGAAGCTTTCTTTCGAATGTGGAAAACGGAGAAAAATGAAAACTTTATTGTTAACCATTCCAAATATCAATTGCGGGCATTGTGTCATGGGGATTAAAAATGAGTTGCTGGACCTTGAGGGGATACAGAGCGTGGAAGGTGATCCATCAACAAAAAAGATCACAATTGTTTTTGATGCCCCCGCTACGGAAGATTCAATCAAAAACCTATTAGCTGATATCAACTATCCGGCTTTGTAAGGATCAATTCATTCCATGCCAAAAACCCAACAGGTCATATTACCGATAACCGGGATGACGTGCGCAAATTGTGTAGCCACTGTTGAACGGACTATTAAAAAAGAAAACGGGGTTTTATCAACATTTGTAAATCTGTCCAGTGAACGCGCCATGGTCGAATATGATCCGGAATTGACCGGCTTGCAACCGCTGATTAATCGAATCGAACGCGCAGGATACGGAGTTGCCATTGGTGAAATGAACCTTGTTATCCAGGGGTTAAATGAAAAGTCTGACGCTGACCGCCTTGAAAAGCAACTTCTTGCCAGGAGTGGAATACATAAAACCCGCATAAACCTTTCAACTGAGACTGTACGCTTGGAATTTATTCCCACGATCATTACGAAAAGCGAAATACTTGAAATTGTGTCCTCTGCGGGTTTTCGCCCCGTGGATATGGGAGACATAGATGAAGATGTTGAAGGATGGAATAGGAAGAAGGAAGCCGATGAGCAGAAGCGGTTATTGATCATTGGACTTGCTTTTTCCATTCCGCTTTTTTCCCTATCCATGGCAGGAGATTTGGGATTTTTCCCCATGGGGATTACCCATTCTTTCTGGTTTCGCTTGTCCATGTTGGCACTGGCTATTCCAGTTCAATTCTATGTTGGACGGCAATACTACATAGGCGCATATCACGCCCTGCGGAATGGCACAGCCAACATGGATGTGCTGGTTGTACTTGGTTCTTCAACTGCCTTTTTCTACTCGATACCGGTTACATTTGGGTTAATAAATGGACATGTCTATTATGAAACGTCCGCGGTTATCATCACCTTGATCAAGGTGGGAAAATTTCTTGAAGCTCGGGCCAAAGGCAGAACGGGTGAGGCAATAAAAAAACTAATGGGATTGCGTCCAAAGACTGCCCGGATCATTCGAGATGGGCTGGAAATGGAGCTTCCAATTGACTTGGTTAAGATCGGTGACCATATTATTGTACGACCGGGAGAAAAGCTGCCTGTAGATGGAATAGTCCTAGAGGGGCATTCATCTATAGACGAATCAATGATTACCGGCGAATCAATTCCGGTTGAAAAAACCACAGGCGCGGTTGTCATTGGCGCAACACTAAACAAGCTGGGTTCATTAACCTATGAAGCGACAAAAGTTGGAAAGGATACGGTTCTAGCCCAGATCATTCGTCTGGTTGAAGAAGCCCAGGGGAGTAAGGCTCCGATCCAAAAAATGGTTGACCGGGTTTCTGGAGTTTTTGTCCCTTCTGTAATTGTTATAGCTTTACTTACATTTTTGGGATGGTTTTTTCTAGGGCAACCTCTTCCGGCTGGATCCGACATCACATCACTTACCCGGGCGATCATACATATGGTCGCTGTGTTGGTAATTGCCTGTCCCTGTGCCATGGGACTGGCAACTCCCACGGCAATTATGGTTGGAACCGGCAAAGGCGCGGGCTTGGGTATTTTAATAAAATCATCTGAAGCACTTGAACGGGCTGGATCGGTTCGGATGGTGGTATTGGATAAGACCGGGACCATAACCCGGGGAGAACCGTCTGTGACAGATATACATCCCCTGAATGGAATCACTCAAGAGAATTTGCTTATGCTAGCAGCTTCTCTTGAGAAGAATAGCGAGCATCCACTTGGAGAAGCTATTGTTGCAGATGCTACTAAGAAGGAAATAGCCACAGCCAGGGTGGAGAGTTTCGTATCGTTAACCGGGCGGGGCGTTGAGGGGAATGTGGAAGGTCAAAGGGTGTTGGTGGGCAATATACGAATGATGGATGAAAAATCGATCTCCTGGGATGATCAGATAGACAGAATTCGCCAATATCAGTCCGAAGGAAAGACAGCCATGCTGGTTGCCATCGATGGCAATCTGGCAGGGATCATTTCAGTCGCAGATACCGTAAAAGAAAGTTCAAAAGATGCCATCAAATCCATGCGTCAGATCGGGCTTGAGGTTGTTATGATCACCGGTGATAATCGACATACGGCTGAAGAAGTCGCCCGGCAGGTGGGAATTGATACTGTACTGGCGGAAGTTTTGCCAGGAGAAAAAGCAGAAGAAATAAAAAAAATCCAGACAAAAGGGATTTCAGTAGTCATGGTTGGAGATGGTATCAATGATGCGCCTGCTTTGGCACAGGCGGATGTGGGAATCGCCATCGGAACCGGGACAGATGTTGCCATCGCTTCAGCTCCTATTGTGCTAATTGGTGATGATCTGAAAGGTGTGGTCAGGGCTATTCGCCTTTCGAAACTTACATTAAGAACAATAAAGCAAAACCTTTTCTGGGCTTTTTTTTATAATGTGGTACTCATACCAGTCGCCGCATTCGGTTTTCTAGTTCCCATATTAGCTGCAGGAGCCATGGCATTCAGCAGCGTGTTCGTTGTATCCAATAGTCTACGACTTAACCGCCGTATTATTGATTGATAACCCCCTTTTTTTGGGATAATCGGATGAATTCGGAATTTAGACTGCAATAATATTTCGCATAGGCATTATGGTAAGCCGAATCTGATTTGGAATTCCTGTCAACATGGTAAAATAGCTCAAATTACTTATAAAATCGAGGTTAGCATGTCGAACACCATAATCCAAGAACGCGCGATAAATACAATCCGATTTTTATCTGCAGATGGGGTCCAAAAAGCCAACTCAGGTCATCCCGGTTTGCCAATGGGGGCAGCAGCTATCGCTTATACCATTTGGACAAAACATCTCCGGCATAATCCCAAGAATCCCAAGTGGTTCGATAGAGACCGGTTTGTCCTCTCTGGCGGACATGGATCAATGTTGTTATATAGCATGTTACACCTAACCGGATATGCTCTTCCGCTTGATCAATTAAAACAATTTCGACAGTGGGGTTCCATAACACCCGGTCATCCAGAAGTCGGCTTGACACCTGGCATTGAAACGACAACCGGCCCATTGGGTCAGGGACTTGGAAATGCTGTTGGCATGGCAGTTGCCGAAGCGCATCTGGCTGCTGTTTACAACAAACCCGGACATGACATAATCGATCATACAACCTACGTAATCGTTGGTGACGGCGATCTAATGGAAGGTGTTGCGGCTGAAGCCGCGAGTTTTGGCGGCCATCAAAAACTCGGAAAGCTAATCTGCTTTTATGATGACAATAGCATCACCATAGATGGTTCCACTGAGCTGGCTTTTACTGAAGACCGCGTAAAACGGTTTGAAGCGTACGGCTGGCAAGTTCTTCGGGTTGATGATGGTAATGATGTCACCAAGATAGACCGGGCAATTAAGAAAGCCAAAAAAGACCCCCGTCCGTCGATGATCATGTGCAAAACCATCATTGGATATGGACTACCTAATAAACAGGGTACTCACAAAGCTCATGGAGAACCGGCTGGTGAAGAAGAATTGCTGGCTGCCAGAGAAAAGCTTGGTTGGTCAAAGGAATCATTCTTCATTCCGGAAGATGTAGCCCGTGAATTCAAGAAATGTGTCTCACGCGGCAAGAAGATGGAAGCTGAATGGAACCAACGCTTTGAACAGTATAAAATTCAATTTCCGGCTGAAGCTGCTGAATTGACACGCCGGATATCTGGGGAATTGCCGGAGGGTTGGAAAAAATCTCTCCCTGTATTTGACGCTGATGCCAAGGGTATGGGTAGTCGGGTTGCGTCTGGAAAGGTTATTAACGCTTTAGCCGGAACATTGCCCGAATTGATTGGCGGTTCGGCTGATCTGGCTCCGAGCAATAACACCTGGATTACCGGCAGCCCGGCATTCCAGGTTGACCACCGTGAGGGCAAAAATTTTCATTTTGGAGTTCGAGAACACGGTATGGCTTCCATCGTGAATGGTATGGTTGTTCATGGCGGAATTCGATCGTACGGCGCGACATTCCTAGTCTTTGCCGATTATTGCCGCGGTGCGTTAAGGGTTGCCGCACTTTCCCATATGCCGAGCATCTGGATATTTACTCACGATAGCATCGGCCTGGGTGAGGACGGTCCAACCCACCAGCCGGTTG
This sequence comes from Leptolinea sp., assembly GCA_012515195.1. Classification (GTDB taxonomy): domain Bacteria; phylum Chloroflexota; class Anaerolineae; order Anaerolineales; family Anaerolineaceae; genus Leptolinea. The sequence goes on along the minus strand of JAAYYW010000249.1, from coordinate 957 downwards.
AAACCATCGCATCTCTGCGTGTGATCCCGAATTTGCTGGTTATCCGTCCTGCTGATGCCAATGAGACTACAGAAGCTTGGAAGGTGGCTTTATTAAGTTCGAAACGACCGACTGTTCTGGCATTAAGCCGCCAGAACCTTCCGACACTTGACCGTAAGACAATTTCGGCCGCATCAGGTTTGGAGAAAGGTGCGTACGTACTTTCTGACCTTGGTGAAAAGAAACCTGAGATCATATTGATGGCGAGCGGTTCAGAAGTCAGCCTGGTTCTCGAAGCTGCCAAAAAATTGGCGGACGTAGGGAAGAGTGTGCGGGTAGTATCATTTCCATCCTGGGAACTCTTCATGGAACAATCCGCAGAATACCGCGAATCGGTTTTACCTTCAAGTGTAACGAAACGTGTTGCCGTCGAGGCTGGTTCAACCTTTGGTTGGGAAAAATGGGTTGGACAGAATGGTACTGTAATTGGAATTGACGGTTTTGGTGCCTCCGCTCCTGGAAAAGTTGTAATGGAAAAATTCGGATTCACCGTTGACCATGTTGTTGAAGAAGCCAAAAAACTACTGGGTTAGTTCGTATCATTTACAACCGGCGAAAATTATCTCGGGAATTTCAGGATGTGCGCTTACGGTTCAAAGCATCAATTCCGGATGTCGACTTGATTTACCGGCTCTCAGAATAACCAGGACGCCCAGGATGTAGTTTCGTAACTGATTACCCGGACAGAAATGTCCGGGTATTTGGAAACAAAAATAAGCGTGGATAAAATTTTGTAAAATAAAAAGCAGATGGTTCCAATGAATAGTGGATCCGAAAGAAAGAAGGATGTAATGGAAAAATCCAGTTTACAGCAATTGGTAGATGCTGGCCAGTCACCATGGCTAGATAATATTGATCGCAGGCAGTTGAAAAATGGCGGTCTGGCGCAACTTATTGCCGATGGGGACGTAACCGGGG
>JAAYYW010000248.1 GCA_012515195.1 Leptolinea sp. | reverse complement strand
GTTGTTTCATCTAAAGCGCTGCTGGATGAGAATCCCAAACCCACCCGGCAGGAAGTACGTGATTGGTTCACTAAGCATCACAATGTTTGCCGCTGCAATGGATACATTCCCTATGTTGATGGTGTTATGGATGCGGCTGCTGTCTTGCGCGGTGAGAAAAAGATGTCCGATATAACTTTCCAGATGCCAAAAGATGGAAAGATCTGGGGAAGTAAATATCCCCGTCCATCGGCTGTACCGAAGGTTACCGGTACATTGGACTATGGAGGAGACCTGGGTCTAAAACTACCCCCGAATGCTCTTTACCTTGCTCTTGTCCAGGCCAAAGTTTCACACGCGAATATTCTTGATATTGACACCAGTGATGCAGAAAAAATGCCTGGTGTCGTTAAAGTTGTTACCCACAAAGATGTTAAAGGCAAGAACAGGATCACCGGTCTAATCACCTTCCCGACGAACAAGGGTGACGGTTGGGATCGCCCAATCCTTTGTGACAAGAAAGTATTCCAGTTCGGTGATGCCATTGCAATTGTCTGCGCAGATACAAAGAAACACGCAGAAGCTGCGGCGGAAGTAGTTAAGGTCAAATTGGAAGTACTTCCAGCATATATGAGTGCCCCGGCTGCCATGGCGGATGATGCCATCGAAATTCATCCTGGAACCCCGAATGTCTACTTTGAACAGCAGACAAACAAGGGTGATCCAACTGGTCCGATCATGGAAAAATCGCACTTCACAGCCGAAGGTGAGTATTATCTGCAACGTCAACCACATCTTACGGTAGAGCCGGATGTGGGATTAGCCTATTTTGATGATGAAGGTCGCCTGACCATCCACTCAAAATCGATTGGGATTCACCTGCATCATGCAATGATTGCTCCGGGTTTGGGTATTGAGCCGGAAAAGCTTCGCCTGATTCAGAATCCAGCCGGTGGAACATTTGGTTATAAATTCAGCCCCACAATGGAAGCATTGTTGGGTGTGGCTTGTATGGCAACCGAGAGGCCTGTATTCCTCCGCTACAACTATGCTCAACATATGACATATACAGGCAAACGCTCTCCATTCTGGCTGAAACTTAAGATGGGGGCTGATAAAGACGGAAGAATCGTTGCCATGGAAGGTGATTGGTCAGTAGATCATGGTCCATATTCAGAGTTTGGCGACCTCTTGACACTGCGTGGTAACCAGTATGTTGGGGCTGGATATGATATACCCAATATTCAAAATGTGGGACGAACGGTATGCACCAATCATGTCTGGGGCTCCGCGTTCCGTGCCTATGGTTCACCGCAAAGTTTCCTCGCATCTGAGAGCCTGGTTGATGAATTGGCTGAAAAGATGGGGGTAGATCCCTTTGATCTTCGCTATAAGAATGTCTATCGCAAGGGAGCTACGTCTCCAACTGGACAGGAACCCGAAGTAACCAGTTTTGTGGAGATGTTTGACGCGCTTAAGCCTAAATATGAGGCTGCCAAAGCGAAAGCCAAGAAAGAATCAACTTCTGAGCTCAAAAAAGGTGTTGGCATTTCGATTGGTATTTATGGCTGTGGTCTGGATGGAGCTGATTCTTCAGAAGTCTATATTGAATTGACAAAAGAAGGAGTCACAGCCTATGCCAGCTGGGAAGATCATGGTCAAGGCGCGGATATGGGGCTACTGGGAACCGCCCATACAGCTTTGCTCCCTCTGAAGATCGATCCATCCAAAATCAAACTTGTCATGAACGACACCGCGATTACGCCCAATTCTGGACCGTCGGGCGGCTCGAGGCAACAGGTTGTTACCGGGAATGCCATCAAGGCAGGGTGTGATCTCTTACTGGCTGCCATGCGTAAGAAAGATGGTACATATCGCACATACGACGAGATGGTTGCTGAAAAGATTCCGCTTCGTTATTCCGGAAAATGGACGGCCTCCATGTGTTCAAACTGTGATGCGAATGGACAGGGGAAACCCTTCTCCAACTATATGTACGGTGTGTTCATGGCAGAAATCACCGTTAACACCAAAACCGGTAAAACCAAGGTTGACAAGATGACCTGTATGGCTGATATCGGAAAGATCAATAACCGATTAGTGGTCGACGGGCAAATGTATGGTGGTATTGCCCAGGGTATCGGACTCGCGCTCTCGGAAGATTTCGAAGATATTGAAAAGCATAGCAATATGATGGGTGCTGGTATCCCTTATGCCAATGACATCCCTGACAACATAGAGATTCAGTACTTCGAAACTGAGCGACCCAATGGCCCGTTTGGCGCGTCGGGTGTTGGTGAACTACCTCTGACTTCTCCGCATGTAGCTGTGATAAACGCCATCAATAATGCCACAGGGGTAAGGATCCGCCACCTGCCTGCATACCCTGAAAAGGTTCTGGCTGGACTCAAAGCAAAAGGTTAAAAAAGAACTGGATGGTTTATCCCATCCGTCCATAAGCAGCAAAACCGGTGGACGATTGATTTCATGATCGTCCACCGGAAAATTATTACATATACACATATAAAATACAGATTGTTCATTGTCAGTGGAATTATGTAAGCAATATTGGAAAACGAGAGAATGGGGCATTCCATATGGATCAAGATGGTTTGCATTTATTGGAAGAACAGTGCATTCAAGAGCATAACCCGGCCTGTTCGGCAACTTGTCCGGCTCGTGTGGATGTTAGGGGTATTTGTTTAGAGGCGGAAAAGGGAAATTTCACCGCTGCCCTGAAACTTCTCCGAAAAACAATTCCTTTTCCAGGGATTATTAGCCGAATTTGTGACCAACCTTGCCGAAATGCATGTGTACGCAAAGATGCGGGCGGATCCATCGCCATAGCACTTATGGAACGGGCGTGTGTCGAGCATGGTGGCGTTCCAGTTGCTTTACCCTTTATCCCAAAGCGCGAAAAGTACCTTGCGGTAATTGGTGGCGGTCTGTTTGGACTGACGGCAGCCATTGATCTGGCTAAAAAAGGGTATCAGATATCTGTTTATGAAAAGGCAGCGACAATTGGCGGAATTATCCGTTCCGTTCCTCAATCTATTCTTCCCGATGAAATAATTAGAAAAGATTTTAAATTCCTTTTGGATCTCAATATACAGATAAATACGAACTGTCTTGTCGAGAAAATTATTCCTCTCGGAGGTGGTGGTTTTGAGATCCTAGGAAAGAAATTTGATGCTGTCCTTATTGGTCTGGGATCAAATCCTCACCCTCTTTTGGATGTAGAGTTGGGAAAAAAGGGAATATTGATTGATCCGGTTTCGTTTGAAACGAGTTTCCCTGGTGTGTTTTCAGGGGGCCGGGCAGCTGAATTTCGGTACGACAAATGTCAAAGAAATGTTGATTCCCCTATTTACATAGTGGCAGATGGTCACAGAGTAGCCACATCCATAGACCGTTTTTTTCAAAATGTTTCTCTCACTGCATCCCGTTTGAAAGAAGGCAGCTATGAAACGAAGCTTTATACTTCGCTTGAAGGGGAACCTGATTTACCTGTCATAGTGCCAGCGGGGGAAAGCTATACGAAAGATGAAGCAATTGCCGAAGCAAACCGTTGTTTAAAATGCCAGTGCTTGGAATGCGTAAAAGTATGTGAATATTTAAAGGATTATGGAAGTTATCCAAAACGTTATATACGAGAGATTTACAACAATCTCTCTATTGTTAAAGGTGAGCGTCGTAAAAATCAATTTATTAATTCATGCAGCCTTTGCGGGTTATGCGGAGTTGTCTGCCCTACCGATCTGGATATGGGAAAGGTTTGTCTTGAATCTCGCCAGACTATGGTCGAACAAAACCGAATGCCGCCATCAGCGCATGATTTCGCGCTGCGTGATATGCAATTTTCAAATAGTGAAAAAATAACTTTAGTAAGAAATGAGCCTGGAAAGACCGAGTGCGGCTACCTTTTCTTTCCCGGGTGCCAACTCACGGCATCAAACCCTGATTATGTTGACAAGGTTTATTCACTACTGCGAACTCTACCTGAGCTTACTGGTACCGGTGGAATAGGAATTGCCTTAAGGTGTTGTGGCGCTCCAGCCCGTTGGTCAGGCCGGAAGGATTTGTTGGAAAAAACTAAAGTAGATTTTATTAAAGACTATAAAAAATTGGGCAAGCCCAAAATGATAATGGCATGTTCAAGCTGTTATCAGGTATTCAAAGAGGAATTTCCGGAAATCCAATTAATCTCAATGTGGAATCTTCTTGACAAAACAAGTATACCGATTAATTTTGCTGAAATCGGAGAGGATTCCACTGTTTCCATCCACGATCCTTGCACAACCCGGATGGAGTCTGATATTCACGACAGCATCCGACATCTTGTCTCTGCGGGAGGATACAAGATTGAGGAATTGCCATTAAGCCGTGAAAAAACAGAATGCTGCAGTTATGGTGGCCTTATGTGGCTGGCAAATCCTCCACTGGCAAAAAAAACCATAGAGCGGCGCATTGAACAAAGTCAAAATGCGTTTGTTACATATTGTGTAATGTGTCGTGATTTTTTCACCAAGCAAGGTAAAACCACGTATCATGTGCTTGATATGCTTTTTAATTCTTCAATGTTGGATTTCAAATACTGTCCACCCGATTATTCACAACGGCATACAAATCGGGAAGAATTAAAAACCACCTTATTAAGAGAGATATGGGGAGAAAATATGTCTATCTCAAATGATAGAAGCTACAAGTTGAATATTGCGCAGGATGTCCGAGAGATTTTGGAAGAAAGGTTGATCCTTGAAGAGGATATCAATCTAGTTTTGGCTCACATGGAAGAGACTGGTCATTTTCTGGAAAATCCTAATACTCATCATTGTCTTGCCTCATTCTGTCCTTCTTTTGTTACATACTGGGTGGAATTTACAAAGGCAGGGGATGAATTCATAATTCATAACGCTTACAGTCATAGAATGACAATTGATGAGGGAAGCAGAAAATGAGCGAATATATAAGCAAATCTGAGGCGGAAAGCTGGCGATGTGGTCATTGCCATGTTCCGCTGACAATAAAACCGGTTCAGGTAGAATATCTTGGAAGCGCATTTCCCGTAGACCTTCCAGTGTGTCCGAATTGCGGACAGGTTTTCATTCCCGAAAGCCTCGCGTTGGGTAAAATGGCTGAAGTGGAAAAGAACCTGGAAGATAAATGAGGGTTTTAGCGCTCATGAATGATCAACCAGCACTCAAACCCTATGAAACATGCGTGATGAACACCATCACAGGAGAAACGCTCCGCCCGGGCGGAATCTCGTTAACAGAGCGTTGTCTTGAATTTTGTGAGTTTCCACCCCGCAGTTTTCTTCTTGATGTCGGTTGCGGGAACGGAACTACAGTGAAATATTTACGGGAAAAAGGCTTCCTGGCGTATGGATTGGACAGGTCTCTTAAACTCCTGGTTGGTCCATCGAACACAACAGTCCGGTTTCTTGCAGATGGACAGGCAGTTCCATTCATTTCCGGTTCAATCGACGGAATTTTTTTGGAATGCGCGCTTTCTGTAATGGAAGAACCTAAGAAAGTGCTTTCAGAGATTAAAAGATTACTAAAACCGGGGGGATTGCTGATAGTAACAGACATGTACGCGCGAAACCCATCTGCGATTGGACCTTTGCGGGCGACTCGAACAGGAGGTTGCTTTAGCTCTATTTGTTCACGACTTGATATTTCAACGTTGATCCAATCAATTAAAATGGAAGAAGTTATTTGGGAGGATCACAGCGAAGCCATTAGAAGTATGATGGGCAAGATAATTTTTGAATTTGGTTCAATGGAAAGATTCTGGAGCTGCCTATTTGAGCGCTCAAATAATTCTCTCGGGAATCCATTGAATTTCCAATTATTACTTACAAGAGCTCGAGTCGGGTATTTTCTGATGATCGCTCAAAATCCATTGATAGTAGCGTAACAGGAAAAAGTTATGAATGAAATGGATCGAATGAAAGAATTGCGGCAACAAGGTTTTTATTGCAGTCAGATATTGATGGTTATGGGATTGGAAATGCAGGGGAAGACAAATCCCGATCTTATTGGTGCTATACACGGACTGGCGGGTGGGCTGGGTTTTTCCGGTGAACTTTGTGGCGGATTAACTGGAGGGGCGTGTCTTCTTGGTTTGTATGCAGGTAAACGTGAACCTTCTGATGAAGAAGATCCCCGCCTTGATTTTATGGTCGAAGACCTGGTGAAATGGTTCAAGGAGGGTTTTGGTCAAAGATTCGGTGGATGCCGCTGCGAAGAGATAATAGGGAATCATCCTGGCAACCAATCCACGCGTTGTCCGGTCATTGTGGCTGAAACGTTGCAAAAAGTAAAGGAACTGTTGATAGAAAATGATTTTGAGCTCACAGGTTCAAATGATTTCTGATGAGATCGTTTTATCAAATACGGAAAGCGTTTGCCCGGTATGTTTGAAACGGATAAAGGCTGAACGAGTCCAAAAAGGCGATGTTATTTATTTGCGCAAAACATGCCCAGAGCATGGGCATTTTATTAATCCTATATGGAGGGGAAATCTCGACAGAATCACCAATGCTCCCTTGAGAATACCAGCTTTCCCTGAAAAAGCGTTGACAGAAGTGAAAGATGGCTGCCCATTTGATTGTGGATTGTGCCCGGAACATAGACAGAGACCTTGTTGCGTTTTACTGGAAGTGACCCAACGATGTGATCTGATGTGTCCCTTTTGTTACGCATCCGCTGGTGGACAAGCTAATACTAATGATTACCTCGACCCTGAACTGGAACAGATAAAAAGCTGGTACAGGCTATTATTGGATAACGGCGGACCGTATAACATACAACTATCTGGTGGAGAACCTTGCGTTCGCGATGACTTACCTGAGATCATCACAATCGGGAAAGAGATGGGTTTTACATATTTCCAGGTAAATACTAATGGACGCAGAATTTCCAGGGATATTGGTTTTCTCACCCGTTTAAAAGATGCTGGTCTTACAACGATTTACCTGCAATTTGATGGAGTGACTGATGAGATTTACAGGGAGATGCGTGGAGCCGATTTACTTGCAGAAAAGAAACAGGCAATTAGGAATTGCAAGGAATTGAATATTGGCTGTGTTCTTGTTCCAACTATTAAACCCGGGGTGAATGATTGCCAAATTGGTGAGATTATCAAGTTCGCTCTACAAAACCATCCGGTAGTTCGGGGAGTTCACTTCCAACCGGTTTCATATTTTGGCCGCTTCCCCCAACCACCTGTAGAAACAGATCGAATAACATTACCTGAAATTATCTCGGCAGTTTGTTCCCAGACAGGTGGAATGGTTGATCAAGCGGCATTCAAACCGTCTGGTGGACCCAATCGGTGGTGTTCATTCAATGGTGTCTTTGTTGTGCTTGAAGATGGATCACTCAGGGCTTTTGTAAAAAAGGAACTTCCTTGCTCTTGTACTGTTCAAGATGCGAATACGGAGAGGTTGAGATTGCAGTCGTTCGTGGCTCGTAATTGGGCTGCTCCTGCAAGAGATAATACTCAAACAAATAATGATGAAAGGCCAAGCCTGGGTGGATGGGATTCATTTCTGGCGCGGACAAAAACGCATCTCTTTGCCATAACGGGAATGGCTTTTCAAGATGCATGGACGTTGGACCTTGAGCGGGTACAAGATTGCTGTATTATGGTTCTTTCGCCGGATAATCGAATGATACCATTTTGCGCCTATAACCTGACCAGTCAGTCAGGTAGATCGCTGTACAGGAAACTTCCAGGTCAGGAATAGGCAATGAAGGTTACACCTCTTGATGAATGGATATGCCGCAAGATATCTGTGCCTTCAGGTGGGTTAAGTAAAAATGTGTTAAAAGAATTCCAGTTGGAAAAATTGAATACAACATTGCGGCACGTTAGGAAGAATAGCCGATTCTATCAGCGACATCTTGAAGGCATGCCAGAGACAATAAATTCTATGGAAGATTTAGGTGATTTTCCATTTCTGACATCTTCAGACCTGCAAGCTCATTCCTCAGAAATGGTGTGTGTTCCCATGGGTGAAATTTCTCGAATAGTAACCATGAATACTTCTGGAACAACAGGGATTCCAAAACGAATCTACTTTACTCCTGACGATCAAGAATTGACGATTGACTTCTTCGGAATCGGGATGTCAACATTTGTAGATGAATCGGACCGTGTTCTGATCCTCTTGCCTGATACCACTCCTGGAAGTGTTGGTGATCTTCTTTTCACCGGGTTGAGTAGAATAGGCGTGAAACCTGTAAGACATGGCCCAATTGTGAATCTGCAGGAAACACTATCCATCATTTCAGAAATGCGTATTACCAGTTTGGTTGGCGCTCCAACCCAACTGCTGGCACTTTGTCGATTTTGTGAAATCAATCAAGGAAACAATCCAATTGAATTGAAGAGTATCCTTCTATCAACAGATCATGTTCCAGAATCGCTCGCACGAACCCTTGAAGAAAGCTGGAAATGCCGGGTTTACAACCACTATGGTATGACGGAAATGGGTCTTGGAGGCGGTGTTTTTTGTGACGCGGATTTTGGTTATCATCTACGCGAAGCGGATATGATTTTTGAAATTATTGATCCTACCACTGGAGAAAAACAACCAGATGGTGTGTTGGGCGAACTTGTGTTTTCTACATTAACGCGTAAAGGAATGCCATTGATCCGTTACCGAACTGGTGATTTGGCGAGGTTTCTCTCTTCCCCTTGCCCATGTTCGTCGACATTGCGATCGCTCGACAAAGTAACGAACCGTATCGATCAGTCATTTTTAATTGGTAGTGAGGAGTTTCATCTCTCAGAGATGGATGAGGTTCTCTTCTCGTGTCCAGATTTAATAAATTTCCAGATTCGAATTGATCACGATCAGATTAAGGATACTATTTTTTTTCAACTCTATAGCTTGAGACCACTGACAGAAATATCTCATTACTATGATGCTATAAGTTCGTATCTGGACAAAAAACAAGTCAACCCTGATTCATACAACATTATAGTAAAAACACTAACTGGTTTTCCATCAGAATTAGCCAGTCTGCAAAAAAGGAAAGTAATTGAAAATGATTTAAAACAATTTGCCAAAAACTATTGACACATTTTTATTATCATGTATACTAGCGTCTAATATGTTCAACAAATCCTTCATTTTCACCCCGCTCAAGAAGCGAAGCCAGAAATTCGAACCCCTCGGGAGAGAGGTAATTTTTGGTTAACGTGAAATAGAAAGAAATCTAGCAGTTAGAAAACCAAAATCCCTCCGAGCCCGGAGGGATTTTTTTATACCCAAAGCCAAACAGGAGAATTGAAATGTCCACAGAAATTACCGCAAATTGTCCAGAATGTGATGCAGAGCTTACCCTAAATGATGTAATGGAAGGCGAGATTGTTGTTTGTTCAGATTGCGG
>JAAYYW010000022.1 GCA_012515195.1 Leptolinea sp. | reverse complement strand
TAATGATGAAAGCATGCATCAATTGTTTTTTCAAGCAATACCATCAAGTACTCCTGCAAAAAAGACCATTCCCCAATCACCACCAACTAACACTCCTACTCCGCGAACACTTTTACAGAAGGGACCAACGAAAACCCCTACGTTTGTAAACCCACAAAATAAAAATCCTTCGCAAGGGAGAAAACAGACAAAGGTATCTGTAAATTGGGATAATATTGATGTCGCTGATTTGGTAATTGACGTGGTTGGACTTTTGGGTGATATTGCCATTATCAAACCTCCAGAAGGCTCGATTGGTTGGGTAATAACAGAAGTCATTGAAGGTGCCAGCTTGGTAAAGACAGCATATGATATGTGTAATGCCAACCCAACAAATGCAACATTATACACATTAGAATCCGAATTCAAGTACATTTTGTTAGTAGCACGTGCAGAACGTTTAGTACCCCACGTAGGCTGGATAGGCAACTTGGTTTCTTTAGGTATAAACATCATACCGAACACAAAGATTGAATAGGTGATAATTATGAACTATTTACCACTGAGCATCTATGGAATGTCATTCATCATTCTTTTTGTTATATCTATATTCTTATTTAGAGATTCTTACAACATCTTGATAAAAAAAAGGGAGGTAATTCTGATACACGAGAGAATGATCCTATATCTAATAAAACAAATCTTGGGCAAAAAGAAAAATAAGGATTTTTTGAACGGTTACGTAATTCATTCGAGAAAAGCCGATGGAATATATTTTCTTATTTCAGGTTTTCTAGTATTAATAATGTCAATCCTTTTCCTTTCTGTTTTGCTTAAAAACTTGTGACAAAAGGGATAGTGATTAGGGTACTTTAAAAACCAAATACATCTTTATTCTTTTCCTCACTCTATTTGTGTCCTCCAGCGGATTCTACAGACTCAGCCGACGCACCGCTATCGCATAGCACCCTGCAAAGGGCACCGGCCAGCTCGCCCAGGCCGAACTGGGACTTGACTAATCCATCGCGCGGTTCTATGACCCGCTGACGGGACACTTCACCCAGGCTGACAGCATCATCCCCGAGCCGGGGAAGGCGTACACCCGCCGGCTGAGCTTGTCGAAGCCGACGCACCGCGGTTTTTGCCGTGCAGGTATCGAAGCCGACGCGCTGCCATTGTTTTCTACTGGAATTAATCCTCCCACCCCCGTCCAGAAAATAGTCCGGACAGGCGATTGAAATCCTGGCCTTATTCCTTTATAGTGAAAGTGCGAAAAAAACCGGTTAGCATTGTGGATTCGCGCGGGAGGTAAAAATGAAGACCCCTTATTTACGCGTCAGCGTGACGCTTCTTGTACTGTCTCTGTTTGCGGCGGCTTGCAACCTGCCCATGGCCGCAGCCGTTGAACCGACGGCCGAGCCAACCGGTACACCGGTTCCCCCGACAGCCACCCCCGCGCCGACAGAAACGCCGCTGCCTCCCACCGAAACCCCCGAGCCGGAGATCGTGCACGTCATGTGGCCCGGCTCGCCGCTGGGCAACCTCAACCAGACGGTGCACGACCAGGTGGATGACGTAACCGCCAGCCAGAAACAGGCTTTTGGCGGCGACGATTTCCGCACCGGCAAGTACGAACGCCCATTCGACCCGGATATGAATTACCTGCCGTATGCCGACCTGGTTTCCGTCTACCTCAACCGGCAGGATCCATTGTGGATCTATGTCTCATTAAAAGTCAACGCGCCGGTGACCGATGACCCCGACGGCAATACCCATTTTATGGTGGAGATCGATAAAGACCTCGACAGCCGCGGCGATGTGCTCATTGTCAGCGGAATTCCCGAGAGCAAGGAATGGTCAACGAAATCGGTGATGGTTTTTACCAACCCGGATGTGAACGTGGGAGGCACATTGGTGGTCAAGCCGGACCCGTCCCTGTCGGAAGGCCGCGGGTACTTCCAGGAGATCTTCAACGACGGCCGTGGGGATGATCCCGACCTGGCCATGTCGCGCCTCTCGCGGAATGATGCCGATACCGTGCTCATCGCCTTCAAGAATACCCTCTCCGGCGGCGAAAAAGGCGCTTTCATCTGGCTGCCCTGGGTGGATACGGGCATGCTTGATTGGTCGCTGTTCGAACATAACGACCACTTCACCTTTTCGCAGGCTGGTTACCCGTTGAAGGAGGACACGGAAAATTACCCCCTGAAAGAATTATGGGGTATCGACAATACCTGCCGCGTGCCTTCCGGTTTTGCTCCTACCGGTACCATGCCCGGGCTTTGCCCCAATTACGACCCGCCGCCGTCTGTCGGACGGCCATCGAACACCTGTGTGCAGGTGTGTTATACATTTGGTAGAACCCGGGTTTGTACCTGCCAGTAATTATAGCCTCTGGGGAGGTCAGTGATCTGGTCCCCCTCTGTGTATCATCGGCTGGAAAGTGGTAGGATTAATTATTCTTATGCCATATCGTACAGGAGGACCGGATGATCACATCCAGAGACCACGCGGGGAAACCCATCATCAGCATTACAGACGGAAAAGACCTCGGGGAGATCAAGGGGCTTTACCTGGACCCGGATATGCGCCGGGTAGCCGGGGTTTTTGTGGGAAGCGAAGGCCTGCTCAACCGCAAACCGCTGGCACTTTCGCAGAACGATGTCAGGGTCTGTGGTGTGGATGTCTGGCTGGTTTCGGGACCCGAAGTTGTAAAACCGATGGAAGAGATTCCGGAATCCATCTCGTTTATCCCGGTGACCGATGTGCGCGGCCGCGAAGTACAGACCGAGGGTGGAACCAAGCTGTGTGTGATCGAAGATATCATCCTGGATAATGACGCGCATGTGCTGGGTTTCATGCTCGGACGGGTATTCTCTGAAGGCCCGCTGGCCGAGCGCAAGACCGTCTCGCGGGATGCCTTCCTTACGCTGGGCAATAAAGAAGCGCCCATGACCGTCGATCTGGCGCAGGCCGAATCGCTGACGATCCAGTCGATCTAAGCCTCTAATACGTGCAGGTCCGTGACCCGGTTCCTGTCAAACCCGGAGGGTTATCCATGCCTGTTTCAAAACGCAAACGCATATTAACCGGATTGGGTATCGTGCTGTTTACCCTTATCCTGGGGTACGCGGCCATCCGCCCGTTTCACCTGCGCTGGGGCGCGACCGATGAAGAAGTCTCCATGAGCATGCCGGGAACCCTGGGCGGTCGCAGCTGGACGCGCGCCATCACCGTGAACGCGCCCCCGGAAGACATCTGGCCGTGGCTGGTGCAGTGGGGGCAGGGCCGCGGCGGGTGGTACAGCTATGACTGGCTGGAAAACCTGCTGGGTTTTAACATCCACACGGCCGACCGTATTCTGCCGGAATACCAGGATCCGGCGGTGGGCGACCCCATCTGCATGGCAGAGAATGTTTGTACCAGTTTCGTCAGTATGATCGAACCACAACAATGGTTCGGCTGGCAGGCCGCTGACCCCGGCGGCAAGCCGGTGTGGACCTTTATGCTCGGTTTGATCCCGGTCAATGAAAGTTCCACCCGGTTCCTTATCCGTGAAAGTTTTGACCCGGATGCCATGCCCGCAGCGGCCATATCCATTATTGAGATTCCTGATGTGGTGATGGAACTCAAAGCGCTTGACACGGTCAAACAGCGCGCGGAGGGAATTCCGCCATCGTTGTGGGTCACCGTATATGAGATCACCATGTGGCTGGCCGCGCTCGCCATGGGTGTCATCGCGGCGGTGTGGACTATGCAATCGCCTGAATGGAAGAAACCACTGGCGGTTGGAGTATTGTCTGTGGTTGTTCTGCTTGTGCTTACGTTCCTGTACCCACCGCTCTGGCTGCGGGCCGTGTTGGACGCGGGGCTTCTGGCAGGACTCATCTACGCGAAGCCGCGCTGAGGTATTTGACTGGACGCATCATTAATCCCATTCCTATTAACCCTGGCGTTCCTTATCGTCCACGAAATGGATGCTGTCCATCGCAGGGAATGGACGATATTTCCCTTTCTTTCCCGTCTGGATGACAGGATGGGATATATCCTATTTACAATCGCGCATATTCCCCTTGTCTTTCTGGTACTTGCCGGGCTGTCAAATAGGGTGATCTTTCAACCAGTGGTCCGTGCGGTGGTGGACATCTTCTGTATCGCGCATATCGGACTTCATTGGCTGTTCCACCAGAATCCATTAAACCAGTTTGATAACCGCTTCTCGCGGCTGATCATTTTTGGGTGTGGGCTGGCCGGGCTGATCGATCTGGTTTTATTGATCGCGTAAAAAGAAGCGATTAAACCATCCATATGGCCATCAGGTATTACTAATGCAGCCGGGGGCGTAATGGATTATGCGGATTGCAGGATTTCCCGCTCCAGCACCGGTTTTAGCCGTTCAAACTGACGTTCCACCTCAGGCAATCCTGCGCGGGCGCCTTCCAGGTCGCCGGATTTGCCGCATTTCTCCACAGCCAGTGCCGCGGCCCGCAAGGCTTCACCGCCAATGTTGGCGGAAGATCCCTTGATCGTATGGGAATGCAGTTCGATCCCGGCCATCTCGCCTTTTTCCAGGCAGGCTTTTAATTCCTTGATCTGTTTTGGCGCCTCGTTCAAGTAGATCTCCAGGATGGAACGGGCCAATTCTTCATCATCCATCAACCGGTGTAAAAAGACTTTTTTGTCATACACAGGCGGTTCGTTGGGGTCTGTTTTCTGTTCCACAACCGCAGCCGGTTCCGTTTCCGGGATGCTGCCATCGTCGACAGCCGGCATCCAGCTTTGCAGCACTTCTCCCAGTTTTTGCGGATCGATGGGTTTCGAAACGTAGTCATTCATGCCGGCGTGAAGGCAGTTCTCCCGGTCACCCTGCAGGGCGTTGGCTGTCATGGCGATCACCGGGATGTCGTGGTTCAACACATTCGAGTGTGCATCCCGGATATGGCGTGTGGCCTCATAACCATCCATTACCGGCATCTGCACGTCCATCAACACCAGGTCATACGGAATGTGTGAGAGGGCATCCAGCGCTTCCTGCCCGTTGGCTGTGGCATCTGCTTTCAACCCCAGTTTCTTGAGGAATCCGATCGCGACCTGCTGGTTGATGATGTTGTCTTCCACCAGTAGAATGCGTTTCCGGGTGTCAATCGCCGGGTGACAAATCTCACGCGCCGAATGCCGGGTAACGATCTGTTGGGTTTCACTGTCTTCACCCGATTCCCGGTTGGGTTTATGGGTGGCCAGGGTGGCGGAAAGCACATTGAACAGGTCGATATGCCGCAGGGGTTTAACCAGGTACCCGGCGAACCCGATACTCTCGAAACGGCGGCTCTCGCCGCGTTCGCCGAGGGACGTCAGCAACACCAGCGGGATTCCCGAGAGGCCATCCTCGTCTTTGATCGCCTGGGCCAGGGTTGCCCCGTCCATTCCAGGCATGTGCATATCGAGCACGGCGATCTTGAATGGATCACCGGACTGGTATGCCTCTTTCATCACGTCCAGCGCGGCAGGTCCATTGGCCGCTTCCACCGGGCGCATACCCCAGGATGTCATGCGGACGGTGAGGATTTCGCGGTTTGTGGCATTGTCATCCACGATCAATATGCGCACACCCTTCAGGTTGGCCGGAGCGGGCACCTTTAACAGGCTGCCTTCCGGTTGCAGCTTGACCTTTGCGGTAAACCAGAACTCCGAGCCTTTGCCCGTTTCACTTTTCACACCGATATCGCCATTCATCAATTCGGCCAGTTGTTTGGAGATGGCCAGTCCCAGGCCGGTGCCGCCATACTGCCGCGTGGTCGAAGCGTCTGCCTGGGTGAATTTGTTAAAGATCAGTCCTATCTTGTCTGGCGGGATGCCGATTCCGGTATCGCACACGGAGAACAGCAATTCAACCTCATCCTCTGTTTTGGACTGGCAGCGGACGTGAACGGCAACCTCACCCTTTTCGGTGAATTTGATCGCGTTGCCGGCCAGATTGGTGAGTATCTGGCGCAACCGGCCCGGATCCCCTTGCAAGAGTGCGGGAACAGTAGGGTCTGCCGCGCAAATGAATTCCAATCCCTTTTCCTGGGCGCGCACTGCCAGAGTGGCGGCAAAATCGTCCAGCATGCTCAAAAGGTCGAAATTCATCGACTCGAGTTCGAGTTTTCCGGCCTCGATCTTGGAAAAATCGAGAATGTCATTGATCAGCGTCAGCAGGTTTTCACCGCTTGACCGAATGATCTCGGCGTACCGGCGTTGTTCTTCATCCAGGGCTGTGTCCAGCAACAAGCCGGTCATGCCGATCACCCCATTCATGGGTGTACGGATCTCATGGCTCATATTCGCCAGAAATTCACTTTTGGCAATATTGGCCATTTCTGCTTCAACCGCCAGGGTGTTGGCCTGCGCGATCGATTGTTCAAGCTGCCGGTTCATCTCCTGCAACTCGTCCATGAACATTCTCCGCTCGGTGATGTCTGCGCTGGTGCCAAACGTTCCGATGATCTTGCCGTTCTTGTCTAGCAGCGGAAGTTTGGTCGTAAGCACCCAGCAATCAGGCT
>JAAYYW010000247.1 GCA_012515195.1 Leptolinea sp. | reverse complement strand
GCATAATGTACAATGTATAACTACGACCCCTTTACCCGCATAATGTACAATGTATAACTACGACCCCTTTACCCGCACTTGTCAAAATCTGCATCTAAGGTTTTCCACACACACCCATTTGTCGGCGTCTCCACTGATACGGGCCGCGACGACAAAGGCTGTTGCGGAGATAATGCCACTGCCGTTTCTGTCCCTCGCCGCCCCATAAGGAAAAAGATCACAACCCCGGTGACCGTCAGCACTGAAACAAGGCACGCCGTTTTTCTCATCTCAAGCCTCCTTTGGTGGCTATATCTTCAAACAGTTCGAAGGTATAGAAAAACGCCATGCCCTTCAAATCGCCATGTACCTTGTTATGTTCCCCGATTTTCTTTCACTGAAGATTTTTGTTCTCAAGATTGGGGTCGTCAGGATTGGGATTCAGGTAGTATGACAGCAACACGCCGCAATAGTTAGTACCGCGATCCGATCCGCCGAACTCAAAATCACTGATCACCGCAAACCGCTTTTCACCCTCTCTTTGGATTGAAACTACCCAATATTCGTCTTTGTCAAGCGAGACATTGCTTAATACTTTGTCTTCTGTCCGAACCATGCCGAGCGCTAAATCAGAGATCCATCCTGAATCCGGCGGCGTATACGAGAATTTGAAATCGCTGAACGAATCCTTTCGCATTGGGGCTATAGCTCCGCCATCCTCAACCGTCACAACAAAACGGTTGGAATAACAGTACGGAGAGATGTCTTGCTTTGAATCATACCAGAATGAAACATCGGAATTCTTCCCGTTGCCATACGGTGCGACTAAATCTCCACTTTCGAAATCAAAACCCGCCGTTTGGCGTATCGGGAACGCGAGCAGCAGCCGGTCCTTGCCGACCACTCCAACAGGATTCCGCTTTTCTTTCAGCACGACCTCTACAGTCGGATTCCACGGAATCCAGCGACCTTCTTTTACGCAATTGTAACCGTTTTTAAAAAACCAATACCGGAAAACAGAATCATAATAACCATCTTTGGTAATTGAAAAATTCACATCACCCGTACATTTGTTTGCCAATGTTACGACTCCATGAACATCGGTATCAGTTTCAAAACGTCTTTTGTCTTTCGACACCCATTGATTCCAGAACGCCCCTTTGACTGTCGCGCCAGAAACCGGGTTCCCCATCGAGTCAACTACACGTAACGTGATAGCACCGAGTAGACCATGGTCAACACCGCGCCTCATTTCCGGCGTGTCCACCAATTGCTCTGGCAGTCTGTGGGCAATATCGATTACCCCACGTCTTCCACCAGACGCAGATATAATCTTCATGTTTCCTCTATGTGCACAATAATCTTTAGGTTTCTCTTCTGACAACGCCTTCATTGGGATTTCACGTTTTTTTACGGTTGCAGGAAGGGAGTTTTTGCGAAACCCAGGGACGGAATAATCTGCTCCCCCATCCGTATTAGTCCGCTGACGTCGACTCAACAAGACAACAATGACAACAAAAATCACGGTTACGGTTATAGCAGGCAGACATCTTCTCATTTTAAATCTCCCTTCGTGGTGACATCTTCAAACAGTTCATGGTTCCCGCCAGCCAGTAGCCAGTGCAACACTGGCTACTGGCTGGCGGGCGCGCGTTTCCTTCAGGTACTGAACGGGGCTTAGTTTGGCATGCGGATGGGGTGTCGGCAAGGGGAAACAGGCCGGGACCGG
>JAAYYW010000246.1 GCA_012515195.1 Leptolinea sp. | reverse complement strand
TGGTAGAATGTAACTCATGACCATTCGAAACAATTTGAACCGCCGTTTGTGGACCAGTGTGATTGCCATTCTTTTGGGAATGGCCACCCTTTCCGCGTGCGGCGGTTCACTTATTAGCGCATCAGCCCAGCAGCCAGAAATCGATCTGACCAAGATCTTTCAGGATGCCCTTCTAACTGCCACCTATGCGGTTCCTACAGCCACTAACACGCCGGCACCACCGACACTCACACCGACACCTACAGTTGACCCAAATATCACGCCGCCCCCATTGCCGGTTACCTATCGTTCCCAATTCCTTAAACCGGTGGATATTCCCCGCGAGTACGAAGAGGATATCTGCGTTTATCTCAAAAACCGCTGGGATCCCAACAAAAGCGATCCGGGCACGATTGTAATGCCCATCATGTTCCATGGTATTGCTGCCGAAGAAGCAACCAAAGATAACGACATCAGCAAAACAAACTTTAAGATCCTGATGAAGTCTTTGAAAGAACTTGGTTTTGAAGCCATCAACATGCAGCAATTTGTCGATTTTATGTATGACAACGCGAAAATTCCGTCACGTTCCGTGCTGTTGATCGTGGATGACAGGCATTATCGCGAATATTTTGATCAAAACTTTCGATCTTATTGGGATGAATGGGGTTGGCCTGTCGTCAATTCCTGGATCAGTTTTAAAGACAATACCCAGGACCTGATCAATGATCAACGTGGTTTGATCTCAGACAAATATGTGGATTATCAATCTCACGGTGTGGTTCATAACTATTTTCAGAATGATGAAGAATTTCTTCGTGGCGAACTTCAGGGTTCTATGGACGCCATGCAGCGCGACTTGAATGTCAGGCCGATCGCGTATATCTGGCCAGGTGGTGGCTTTTCAGCATTATCCGTCCAACTGGCGCGCGAAGCTGGTTATAAGGTCGGTTTCACCACTGTTCCCCGCGGCCCGGTGATGTACAACTGGATACCTCAGGCGGATGAATTTGATCCACAGCGGCCTGGTTATGCTGTCGAAGGCGAAGCCGGGGATCCATTAATGACCATTCCTCGTTTCTGGGACTCAGACGCGTATTACCGGCTTGACGAAGTCCGCCTGACAGGCAAAGAAGCTTCTGTGAAAGCCCTGGAAACAAAAGAACAGGAACTTCAATATTACGATTTAGTGTGCAAACCCAAACATGGAGAGATACCCGCTCCGGCAGCCGAGTAATTATTTCATTCAAGACAGGCAAAGCCCATGGCAACATCATGTATTTTTTGCGAAATCATAGCCGGGCGTAAACCAGCCAGCATCGTGTATCAGGATGACCGGGTGACGGCGTTCAAAGACCAATTTCCCCGCGCCCCAATTCACATCCTCATAGTGCCCAACCAGCATTTTGAATCCGTCAGCGCCCTAACCGAGAATGACGCCGAATTAGCCGGTCACTTGATTCTGGTTGCGCGCACTATCGCCCATGAAGCGGGACTAAATAAAGGTGGTTATCGGATCGTCATAAACACCGGCCCGAATGCCGGCCAGTCAGTCTTTCATTTGCATGTTCATATGCTGGGTGGAAAACCCATGCCCCTGATGGGAGGTTAACCCGTGCGCCCAAAACATCGTCTGACAATTGTTATCATTATCTTCAGCATGGTGTCCCTGGCTTGTGTCAGGAATGCTCTTGTCCCCGAAATGACCGATGAACAAAAGATTCAGGGTACGGCTTATGCCATTGCGACACAAGCAGCAATAAACCCAACCCTAAAACCCGGTGAAAATGCCCCCCTCCCTACTCCTGATGTACCCCATGTTTTACCAACTTTAAGAACAGAACCATTGCAGTATTTCGCCCAGTCAGGAGACACTTATTCCAAAATAGCGATGAATCACGGCGTTCCCCTCCAGGAACTACTTGAAGAGAACGACATTCTTGACGAAAATATGCTTTTTATTGAACAAGAAATTTCCATACCGCCTTCCAAACCAATTGCTGACGCCCCGGCGTTCAAGATCATTCCCGATTCCGAGTTGGTATATGGCCCAGCAATAGTAAATTTCAGCGCGGCCCAGTTCCTGGAAGGACGCCAGGGATATCTTTTAAGTTACAGTGAAGAGATTGACGGCGAACAAATCGCCGGTGTAGAAATCATAAATCGTGTCGCCCGTAATTACTCGGTTAATCCGCGCTTGCTGCTGGCTTTGCTTGAATACATGGGTGGGTGGATAACTAATCCAAGACCATCACAGGACCAGATAAATTTTCCACTAAATTACCAGGAGGAAAACTTTAAGGGTCTGTATCGTCAGATGCAATTTGCCGCAAACAACCTGAATCGTTGGTTTTATTTATGGCAGGTCAACGCGCTTGGACAATTCATCTTAAACGATGGCGCGGTGATTAGACCCAATCCTTCTGTGAATGCTGGAACAGTGGGTGTGCAATACTTCTTCAGCCAGATCCTTGGACGTGAAGCCTGGGAGCAGGCAGTAACAGAACATGGTTTTATTGGGCATTATCAAATGCTTTTCGCGTATCCTTTCAACTATGCCATGGAACCATTATTACCCGGCAAACTGGTACAACCAGTTATGCAACTACCCTTTGAGGATGGTATTCAATGGTCTTTCACTGGAGGCCCTCATGCCTCCTGGGATTCCGGCTCTGCCTGGGGTGCGATAGATTTTGCGCCACCTGGTGATATGTATGGATGTAATACATCGAATGATTGGGTCACTGCTGTGGCAGACGGCCATGTTGTTCGTTCTGGCTATGGTGCCGTTGTGTTGGACCTGGATGGCGATGGTAAAGAACAAACGGGATGGACTGTTTTATATTTCCACATCGAATCGCGTGATCGCATCGAGCGCGGTACAGTGGTAAGAGCAGGCGATCCAATCGGCCATCCATCTTGCGAAGGTGGAGTTTCAACGGGAACCCACGTACATATAGCCAGAAGGTATAATGGCACGTGGATTGCAGCGGATGGCGATATCCCATTTGTTATGGACGGCTGGAAATCATCCGGCCAGGGAACGGAATACGACGGTGAACTTACCCGCAATACGAAAAAAGTTGAAGCATGGGAAGGCCGGCAGGAAGAAAACCAGATATCTCGGTAATTTCTTCGGTTCGGTTGCCATCCTTCCATACCTGCTTCTGGCTTCCTGCGCACCTGCCTATTCAAGCCAGCTGGATCTTACCGCAACCGCGCAGACCCGCAAGCCTATTGTTACCTTACTGGTACAAAACAACCCCCAAATCCCAAAAACATCAGGGGCAGATGGATTAAAAGATCCGGTTGCCCTTCCGACTTCAAAAAAGAATAGCCTTCCGACAACCCAGACGGTCATCGAAGTACCAGAGCTGACTGTAATCCCGGAGAAACCTGTCGCGACAAAAACAGACAGTCCGACGTTTACATCAACCCCTACATCTATTCCAACCATCACCAGCATTCTCCCAACCGCAACCAGGGTTACCCCTACTCGTGAACCCGCGGTTACCCGGACACCACTGATCTCACCAACAACACCGCCAATCGAAGACTATATTTCCGGCAACAATCAGAAGATGGTTCTTTATTATTCTCAAGCCGGTGATACCCGTTCTGCGGTTGCTGTACGTTTTGGCGTTTCAGAGTCTGAAATCACATCACCGCAAGAAGTACCGGCGTTCAACTTGTTAAATCCCAATCAGTTGCTGGTTATCCCCAATAAATTAAAAGAAACAGGACCCAAGGGCATCTTGATGCCGGATAGTGAAGTTGTTTTCTCCCCCTCGGCCCTCGATTTTGATGTAGAAGCGTATATTCAAGAAAAAGGTGGTTACCTGAGCACATACAGGGAATACCTGTCCAGCGGATGGCATTCCGGGGCAGATGTCATCAACCGGGTGGCTATTGAAAACTCGATCAACCCACGATTGCTGCTCAGCCTGCTCGAATACCGGAGTAACTGGGTAACTGGAGAACCACCCAGCCCGCGTGAGACGGAATACCCCATAACCCACAAATCGATGAGATACCAAAATTTGTATCATCAACTAAGCTGGGCGGTGCAACAGTTTTCTATTGGTTATTACGGTTGGCGTGCGGGGTTGATCACCGAGCTTACATTCCCGGATGAGTCCAAACTAAGGCTTGCGCCAGAACTTAATGCCGGGACGGTTGCCGTCCAATACCTCTTCTCCACCATCGCCAATCAGGATGAATGGGGAGCTTCGCTTTATTCACCTGGAAATCTCTCCGCGAAGCATGAAGAAATGTTTGGGAATCCATGGTTGAGGGCACAAAAATTTGAACCGCTTTACCCAACGGATCTTAAACAGCCCGCTCTAGAATTGCCATACAAGGCCGGTCAGAGTTGGAGCTTAAGCGGTGGACCGCATTCAGCCTGGGGACCGGACGGCGCACTTGCCGCCCTGGATTTCGCCCCGCCAAGCAACTTTCATGGTTGCGCCGAATCCATCGAATGGGTAACCGCCTCCGCGCCCGGACTCGTTGTCCGCTCAGCCAATGGTGTTGTGATGGTTGACCTTGACGGTGATGGATTTGAACAAACGGGTTGGGCTCTCTTATACTTGCATATCGCTACGAAAGACAGAATACCTGCTGGAACATGGCTCAATCAGGATGATCCAATTGGTCATCCATCCTGTGAAGGTGGTATGGCTACTGGAACCCATGTCCACGTAGCCAGAAAATACAATGGCGAATGGATTCTCGCTGATAGCCCCATGCCTTATGTTCTCAGTGGTTGGACGGCACATGCCGGTAATGAACCCTATCTCGGCACATTAACCAAGAATACAATGACCGCAGTAGCCAATACCAGCGGTACAATGGTGACACTTACTAATAGACCAAAGATCCAATAATTACATGATAAGAACGTTTTATACCCGTTTGACTGTCTCGATGTTTCTCCTTTACCAGTTGACAGCTTGCGTTCCACAGGCCATTGAGCCGGTATTACCTGAACAAACAAGCAGCGAAGAAATCGCTGAACCATCCTACGAACCCACTCCCTTGCCTGTTCGGTCGGCTTATTCACCGGGTCAATTGGTGGATTATGTGGCCCGTTCCGGTGACACGCTGGCTGGATTGGCATCCCGTTTCAATACAACCATCGCAGAAATTCACGAAGCGAATCCGATCATTCCCAACGACGCCACTACAATGCCTCCCGGACTTCCCATGAGGATTCCCATCTACTACCAATCTTTATGGGGTACGCCTTACCAGATTATTCCTGATTGCCAGTTTGTTTATGGACCCGCTCAGGTGGACTTCGATCCGGTCAAATTTGTCAATGACCAACCCGGTTGGTTCAAGAATTATTCTGCCTATGCCTATGGAAAGAACCGAAAAGGCGGAGAGGTTGTTCAATTGCTCGCAGAGAACTACAGTGTAAGCCCTAGGCTTTTACTGGCGATTATCGAATATCAGACAGGAGGGCTTTCTGATCCACTCCCAAAAGTGAACGTCGAAGAATTTCCACTGGGTCATAAAAGCTACAGCCACAAAGGACTGTATTTGCAGCTTAGCTGGGCGGCCAATTATTTAAACAACGGATATTACGACTGGCGTCTTGGGAAAATGAAAGGGTTTGATCTTCCGGATGGCCGTTTGGAACGCCCGGATCCATGGCAGAACGCAGCCACGGTCGGCCTGCATTATTACTTTGCCAGAATACTGGATGAAGAAGCCTATGAGAAAGCAATAACACCGGATGGGTATTTCAAAACCTACACTGATCTTTTCGGCAATCCCTGGGATGACAATTTGGATTTCATACCAGGCAGCCTTCATCAACCTGCAATGCGCCTTCCATTTGTGGGAGGAAAATCATGGGCATATACCGGTGGTCCACATACAGCCTGGGGAGATGGTTCACCCTTTGCAGCAATCGATTTTGCCCCACCCGCTGTTGTGGGTGGTTGCTCTCAAACGAATGAGATCGTCGTTGCTCTGGCAGATGGGATAATTGCCAGATCAGAACCAGCCATTGCTGTTCTCGATCTAGATGGAGACGGCGACGAGCGTACCGGCTGGAATATCTTTTATCTTCACCTGGCATCAGCTGATCAGGTGAAAGCAGGTACAGTTGTCAAATCCGGTGACCGGTTGGGCCGTCCATCCTGTGAGGGGGGGCACGCAACAGGCACTCATATCCATATCGCCCGGAAATATAACGGGGAATGGATCCCGGCTGACGGTCCAATTCCTTTTGATATGGAAGGTTGGCTGGCTAAAGATGGCCGGGTACCTTACCAGGGAACATTAATAAAGTACAGCCGCGTTGTTAATGCCTGTGAGTGTTCAGACGCCGCCAGCCAGATCCAATCTGAAGCACCATAATAATAAGAAAAAGCAGATAGCCGGAAGGAATTTACACTCCATCCGGCTATCTGCTTTCACCGAATTGTAATCTTGTGGGTAATGGGAACGGCTTTCGACAACATGGCCTGGGCTGGACAGTACTTCGTTACAGACAATTCCACCGCTCTTTCAACAGCCGCCCTGTTAATATCTTCACCGGTAATAATATATTCCACCTCAATGCCGGTAAAGACCCGCGGATGTTCTGAAGCTTTTTCTGCGTGAACCTGAACTTCGAAACCAGTTATTTTCTGTTTTTTCTTCTGGAGAATGGAAATAACATCCATGCCGGTACATCCGGCCAATCCGATCCCGATTAATTCCATAGGCCTCGAGCCGTCATTATCTCCTCCCACTCCGGGATCTGTACCAAGTGGAACAACAAAACCCGAATCAGAACTACCATCAAAACTCATTCTGCCTTTCCAGACTACTTTTGCTTCCATTTTTCCTCCATTCAAATACCGGTAGTGCAAATACTTTTTTCCCCACGGGAAAAGTGGATCATCATCAGGTTGAACCTCCGCCTGATTTGTAACCGCATGTAGGACATACCAGATTCATCAAACCATCCATTTGCATAATGGCTCTTTTACATTTCGGGCAAAGTAGCATGGATGGACATAAATCGTGTTTGCCATCAATATCGGTCAATGTTCGGAAACCATCATCCCGATCTAATTTCTTTTCTATGGAAGTAAAAGTTGGATCTGCCTTCTTGCACATGGTTTTTAATTCATCGCAATGGCCAGGTAGGAAGAACATCAACGTCCAGGGAATCTATATGGCCATGCGCAAATCGGTAATAACCGGCAGCGGCAATCATCGCCGCATTGTCAGTGCAATGATAAAGTGGTGGAATATGCACCGGGAAGTCACCCTGTCCCATAAAAGCTGCGCGTAATGCCTTATTGGCTGACACGCCACCAGCAACTACAATTTCTCTCACACCAAATTCTTTGGCTGCGGCTATCGTTTTCGTGTATAGCGCGTCAACAACAGCTTCCTGGAAACTCGCGGCCAAATCAGCCACAGGGAATTCAACAGCATCCGCCTCCAGTTGCTTTACTGTCCTCAAGACAGCTGTTTTCAATCCGCTGAAAGAGAAATCCCAACCACCCTCAAGGCGGGCTCTCGGGAAATTAAAAGCAGATGGATTCCCTTCAATAGCAGCCGTTTCTATGGAGGGCCCCCCGGGATATGGCAACCCAATCAACCGTGCGACTTTGTCGAAAGCTTCTCCAGCGGCATCATCAAGGGTAGCACCCAGACGCTGGTAATTCAAATGACCTTTCATTAGATTCAACTCTGTGTGTCCCCCTGACACAAGCAAGGCCATGACCGGGAATTTAGGCGGCGTAAACCGGTCAGCAGCGTCAGGACGTATCCATGATGAGTATATATGCCCCTCAAGATGATTGACTCCAACCAGGGGGAGGTTTCTTGCGAGTGCGATTCCCTTAGCCGCATTCATCCCCACCACAAGGGAACCGGCCAGGCCAGGACCTCGTGTGACGGCGATAGCATCAATTTCATCCCAGCTAAGATGCGCTTTTTGGAGAGTCTCTTCAATGATCGGGTAAATACTTAATATGTGTTGACGTGACGCAACTTCAGGAAAAACTCCACCATATTTCTTGTGTAAATCAATTTGTGTGGCCACTGAGCCAGCGAGCAGATTGCTTCCATTTTCAATGATGGCAGCAGCTGTCTCATCACAGGAAGATTCAATTCCCAGAATTCGTGCGGGGTTCAGATCTGTCATTAGTTTCTAATTCTCATGACTTGACGGGGATGATCAGATCGTACGGGTATTGCGCCATTAATTCAATCTGATTTTTATGGTTTACACAATATGTATCCTCAATCCGGACACCCATACCTTCGTCAGGGTAATATAGCCCAGGTTCAATGGTAAAAACCGCTCCCGGCAAAAGCACATCAGTTTCATCCGCCTTGTCGCCTGACCAGGGTTTTTCATGTACCCTGAGCCCCAGACCATGCCCGATGGAATGGTTATATCCATCTTCAGTATTCGGATGAGACCTGTTCGTGGGATGCCCCATTGCTTCAAATAGATCGTATGTCCGAATTTGATATGGACGGAATAACCTTCCAGATTTTAATTCAGATACGAGTTGATCATAGACATGTTTGACCTGACTGTGAAGTAATTGAACCTCATCAGTAGCATATCCCAGACACCAGGTACGGGTAAAGTCAAAGAAATAACCTCCACCGGTTTGGCACGGGAAAATGTCGAAAACGATCGTTTCTCCACCACGGAGAATTTCCTCGTTATTTCCAGTTGAATGAGGTACACCAGCATCATGACCTAATGCAAAAATTGTCCCCTCTGGATTCTCAGCACCGGCTTCTGCCAGCCAACGGTTAATCAAACTTTTTATTTCTCCAATGCGAACCGGATCTCCATTACTTTTGGTAAGTTGGTTATTTCTAAATATCTGCTGCGAGAGAAAATCTGCCGTTTTACCCACCACGCTGGTTGTGATCTTTCCCATTGAACGGATCTGTTCCAGCTCATGTTCGTCTTTGGTTGTCATAGCCTTGAAAAGGATAGATTCGTCCCAATCAGCCAGGAATTCGATCTCAGGCAGAAACTGATTAACCCCTCTTATGGTTGAATACGCTTTTCCCATATCCATTTGTCCATAAAGAACCACCTTGCCTTTTGTTACAGAATTGTCTTCCAGAATATGGGCAATCCGCCGGGCTTCCACTAACGTCCGATCTCCACTTGTTTCCTTGAGTAGCTCATAATAGGAATATCTGTTGTTAGGTTGAAGTTGACAACAAGTTCTGGCAGCTTCTTCCCTCTCAAAAGCTTCGTGAACCAAAACCGGTTTTTCACCTGGTTTTATCAATAATTC
>JAAYYW010000245.1 GCA_012515195.1 Leptolinea sp. | reverse complement strand
GTTGAATTGGTAAGAGAAAAGATTGCGTCTCTCCCACTTGTTCGGGCAGGGTTTATCCATTTTGAAATTATTCCTTTAAAACCCTATGCAGGATTTAACAGACTTTTTGGGTAATTTTTATGTAAACATTCTTGAATTATTGTTTTAATACGAATATCAGCAATATACCTCAATCCTAGAGAATAGAATATGCCTGCCTTTGAACTGGATATCAGAACGGTATTCTTCACCCAGGTGGTTATCAACCTGACTATGGGTCTGGCGCTGTGGGTTGCCACCCGGGGGAGGTACCAGTATGGGCTTAATTACTTCATCAGTCTTTTCCTATTACAGGTTATTGCCCAGGGGCTCTACTTTTTTCGTGGAACATTGCCTGATGTTATAACCGTCATCATAGCCAATGTTCTTCTCGTGACTACTTATAACCTCGGATATATGGGTTACTGTCGGTTCTTCAACAAAGATCCGAACTGGTGGTTCATGATCATACCCATTGTAATAATCCTGGTTGTGTTCTCGCTTTTTATTGATAACTTCCGCATTCGAGTCATTACCCTGGGAATAGTATCTGTTGGCCAATATATAATTCAATTCAGGCTTCTTTACACTACCAATGCGCGGGGGGTAAAACGGTCAAAACCCATTCTTTTATCAGCATATGGGATGATCATTGTTCTTTTTGCCGCCAGAGTCTTATATATGCTTCTTTATCCTGAAGCTATAACAAACCTTTTTGATCCGATCTGGATCAATTCGCTCACATTGTTAGCCACCATACTCGGTATCGTGTTGATTGCTACTGGCGTACTATTAATGCTTTCTGAACGTCTTCTGGAAGAAAACCGTGAACTGGCAACACGAGATTGGCTGACCCAGATTTTTAATCGAAGGACTTTCTGCGATCTGGCAAAAAGAGAATTGGCCCGGGCAACTAGAAATGATCACGAAACATCGTTGCTGATGGTTGACATTGACCGCTTTAAACTTGTTAATGATACGTTTGGTCATCCCGTTGGCGATGAAGCCCTGATCCACCTGGTGAGGATCATTAAGGACTCCGTTCGAGTTCAAGATTTATACGGGCGTTATGGTGGCGAGGAATTTGTCATTCTACTAGCCGAAACATCATCTCACGAAGCTTTTCAGATTTCGGAACGCTTGCGAGAGCGGGTTGCCGATAGTACGCTGGTCATAAACAACAACACGATAAAAATGACAGTAAGTGCTGGTGTGGCAACCCTTGCGGGGCACGAGAATCCAGACCTTGATACGCTGATCAAACAGGCTGATATTGCCATGTACGATGCCAAAAAAGACGGTAGGAATTGCACCCGGATTTTCAATAAACAATTGTTGCCAATGGATGAAAATTCAAAAGCTAATAACGCGAGTAGACACAACAATAAGCAAACAGAAAAACTATCACATAAATAGATTGCTCAATAATATGGACAGAGACCTTATTAAACAATATTGGCAAAACTTTTTAGATTCATTGAAAGAAAAGGGACAATCATTCCCGGACAGATATGAAGCCTGGCATTTCTGCAATGACGAATCCAGTGCCAATTCATTGGCAAAACTGGTTTACTTTGGGCAGAAAACAGCAACCGCCAGCCTGGCCTGGTCTTATGAAACCGAAGGCAGTCCACTTCCAAAAGCGGGTGATATTGGCATTATTACAATGTGGGATGGAACGCCAGTTTGCATAATTGAAACAACAGAATGCCAGGTGATCCCAATTGAGGAGGTACCATCCTCTTTCGCATATGATGAAGGGGAAGGAGACCGTTCATTGGAATACTGGCGTAAGGTTCACATGGAGTGCTATTCTGGGGATTGTGCAAAAATAGGTAAAATACTTAACTCCCGCACGCCGATCGTTTGTGAACATTTTAGAGTCGTCTATAAAGAAACGGGGCTGTTTTCTGGATGAAACACAAAGGCCATTAATTACGTACAATTAATAGAATAACGTCCTGTTCACGATTTTAACGATCTATGAAAACCTCCTGGGAGGGTGTATGCAAAAGAAATTATTCCGTTCCATATTATTGGGTTTCGGCCTGCTTGGTTCAGTGGCCATTGCCTGGCGATTTGTGGCACGGTTGCGCCCACTACCTACGCCTCCATGGTTAAGCGGATTATGGGAAAACCCTCTAGGTAAATCTATTCGGGCCGAAATACTCATCCAACGTGCCGGACTCAAACCGGGTATGCGCGTGTTGGACGCCGGTTGTGGAGCCGGTAGGATTACCATTCCGGCAGCTCTTGTTGTTGGTGATGAAGGCGAAGTGATCGCGTTGGACCTTCAACCGGGAATGCTGGATATAGTCATGGCTCGCGCAAAAGCAGCAGGAATATCAAATGTTCGTTTCATGCTTTCTGGATTGGGTGAAGAGATGTTACCGTCAAATCGGTTTGACCGCGCGATTATGTCGACTGTTCTGGGTGAAATTCCAGATCAGGTAGCGGCCATGAAGGAGATCGCCTACTCATTGAAGCCAGGCGGCATCGTATCTGTTACGGAATTGATCGTAGATCCGCACTATCAATCCATAAAAACAATCCGCCTGCTGGCAAAAAAAGTGGGATTGGTGGAAACAGCCGTATTTGGTAACAATTTTTCCTATACGATAAATCTACGGAAACCCTTGCCTCAAGCCTAGAATTGGTCACTTTATACGAGTGGGACTTGATCTTAGTTTGATCAAGATTGCGTTCAGCCGATTTGCATAATATTTTTCCCAAGGAACAGATGATAAAATAAAAAGGATTTGATTGGCAAACCCGGTCAAATCCCTTTTTTCTGTGGTTTCTTCCAGGAAGAAGTTGTGAGTTTTGAGAAACAGGAAAACGTGAAAAATAACAAGAATTTATTCCTCCCTACCCTGCCAGAGGAATTGAAAGAACGTGGTTGGGAAGAATTGGATGTCATACTGGTTACCGGTGACAGTTATATTGACAGTCCGTTTATTGGAGTAGCGGTTATCGGGCGTGTTCTGGAACAGGCTGGATACAAGGTGGGGATCATTGCCCAACCGGATATCAATTCCCCCGATGATATCTGTCGGTTGGGTGAGCCGCGTCTTTTCTGGGGAGTAACAGGCGGCAGCGTCGATTCGATGGTAGCCAATTACACAGCAATGAAAAAGCGCCGCAAGAGCGATGATTACACCCCTGGCGGTTTGAACAATTGCCGCCCTGATAGAGCGGTTATCAGCTACACAAATTTGATTCGGCGGTTTTTTAAGAATACCTGCCCTATTGTTCTGGGGGGAATCGAGTCATCCCTGAGGCGAATCGCTCATTATGATTACTGGTCCAATTCCATCCGCAGGTCTATCTTGTTCGACGCCAAAGCGGATTACCTCCTCTATGGTATGGCTGAACAATCTGTCCTAGACCTCGCAGCCGTGTTGGATTCCGGAGGGGATAATCGAATTGTGAATGGGCTGTGCTCAATAACAAAGGAAGCGCCTGAAAACGGCGCAATAATTCTGCCGTCTTATGAAGAGGTAGTGGAGGATAAACACGCTTTCATAAAAATGTTCCACACCTTTTATGCCAATAACGACCCGATTACAGCCCAACGGTTGGCACAAAAACATGGCGACCGGTATCTGATCCAGAATCCACCGGCCGCGTATCCCAATCAGCAACAGATGGACTCAATAGCAGGCCTGCCCTACCAACGCGCGCAGCATCCATTTTATGAAAAAAAGGGACCGGTCAGAGCGTTGGAAACCATCCGCTTTT
>JAAYYW010000244.1 GCA_012515195.1 Leptolinea sp. | reverse complement strand
GCATCGAGAACCTGGATTCATATTATCAGAATCTGGTCAGGTACACCCTTACCCAGGAAAAACAGCCCCTTACCCGGTTGACGACCCAGAAGGATGACATAACCGTAAAGAAGGCTGCTTATTTAGACCTGAAAAACAAGTTCGATACCCTGCAAACTGCCATTAATAAACTCCGCAGTTCTACTTCGACCTATGCTTTGAAGTCAGGCCGTTCCGTTTCAATATCACCGTTGACCAGCGGGACCACTGTTGCCTCAGCTACCGTTGATTCATCGGTCTCGGCAGGGACATATACCCTGTCAGTCACCACGTTGGCTTCTGCCCATGAAGTCCATTCAGCAAAGCAGACATATTCCAACCAGGCGCTCGGGTTGACCGGGTCCTTTGTGATTGGCGGCGCTGCCACCCGCGGTGCTTCTATCACCACGGCACTGCCTGACACTGTTGCATCTGTCAGCGCGGATAACGCCAGTGTAATCCTCCCCTCCCAGAAAGAAATGGGAACGGGATCTTATTACGTTGAAACCCGGAATGACGCCACCAATGGCTGGCAATTCCGGATCGTGGATGCCGATGGGAGTGCCCAGAGTGTCCAAAAAGGTTCCACCGCTGAATTCACAACGGATTGGCAGAACATCACAGCCGGAAGCACATATGATACCGGCCGCGGTCTGCGGATGGCGTTTGGAGACAGCACAAATTTATATACAGCCGCCAATAAGGCAACCGGAGCTGTTGCACTGGATTACACAGCTAAAGGCGCCACAATTGACGTTACCAGTACCATGAGCCTGGTGGATATCAATTCCGCCATCAATGCCGCGACGTATGGTTCAGGCAATGAGGTTTTATCCTCAATTATCAACAACACACTGGTCTTGAAAAACGCGTCCACCGGACTACGGCATGTAATGGCTGCGTCAGACACAACCGGAATTGTACTTGCCACACTGGGTGTAACTTCAGGTGGCGTTTTAAATACAAAAGTAACAGCAAAAAATGCCGTATTTTCCGTCAACAATATGCCCATGGAACGCAGTTCAAATTCCGGGCTTACAGATGTCGTCAGTGGTATGACCCTTGACCTGGCATCGGATGCCGAAGGCAAAAGCGCCAACCTGGTAGTCAAGACGGATAATACCGCCGCCCAATCGACAATCAATGCCTTCCTTACAGCATTCAATGATCTGACAACGTATGTCCGCGGAAAGACAAGCACCACAAAGAACGCCGACGAGACTTATACCCGCGGCACCCTGGCCGGAGAATATGGCATCCGCTATGTAGGTAACGAATTAATAACGTTGATGAACCAGGATTACACGAACGGCGGCATCTTCACAAACTTGTCCCAAATTGGCATCACCGTTAACTCTGATCTTTCCGCCAGCATTTCCAATTCGTCTGCTCTAACGACTGCCCTCAGTACCAACCTGGGCGATGTTACAAAGATACTCGATGCCGCCATGGAAGCCCTGAATAACAAAGTGGCGACCTATTCGGGTGATTCCGGGTATGTGAAGCAA
The DNA here is from genome assembly GCA_012515195.1 of Leptolinea sp. Lineage (GTDB taxonomy): Bacteria > Chloroflexota > Anaerolineae > Anaerolineales > Anaerolineaceae > Leptolinea. The sequence goes on along the minus strand of JAAYYW010000244.1, from coordinate 1,166 downwards.
ACGATTGACACCTACGAATCGAACATAACAAATCTAAACTCCCGGATAAAAACCATCAACGAACGTTTGAGCCGCCGGGAAACCTATCTTGTGAAGTACTACGCGGATTACCAGGCTCAAATGGAAACATTCATGAACCAGTCCAAGATCAACTCGGCCTGGTATGGATAAGTGTGTTACTGCGGTGTGTTGTACCGTCCCTGACAAGGATGTCGGGGCGTTAGGAAAAGGAAGGAGCCATGTCTGATCCTACAATTTCCTCCCTTGGCCGGGCAGCGGTTGAACTGACCGGCAGCCTTAATTCTCCGAAGCAGGAGAAGAAACCGGTTGCGCCACCAAGCCAACCAGTGAAAACCAACCAGGCGGCCAGCGCGTATGCTCAAACCCGGTTGCAGTTCCAGGTGGATGCCAAAACCAACGACGTCATCATTTTGATACGGGATAAACAATCGGATAAAATCGTCCGGACCATTCCCGCAGAAGCCATCAAAGATATTCCACCCGGCCAGATCCTGCAGAAATCAGGTTAAGGCAAAATGAGGCTGTCACCGAAGAGGCAGCCTCATTTTATTTAATATAGAAATGAATTTGGAAAAATCCATAAAGTTTTCTTTCATTCCGCCGATAACGAGAACAGAAGTTAGAGTCAATGTAATACACGCATCAGCTATTGTGGTTGATGCCCCCGAAATGATTTCGGGGTAGAAAGGCAGGATGCCATGTCAAATTCGATCACCAATCCAGTAGGCCGCGCGGGAATAGAGCTGATCGGTTCGCTGAACCGGACAGAACAAAAGCCGAAAACCGCGGTCAAACAACAGGAAGCCAGGGCTGCCTATGGCGCTAATGTGCCAGGAAATAATACCCGGTTGCAGTTCCGCGTTGACGAGAAAACGAACGATGTGACCATTCTGATCAAAGACAAAGACACAGATAAGGTTATCCGGACGATTCCGCCCGAAGCGATCAAAGATATTCCTACCGGCCAGTTGATGTCATATTCCACATAAGGCGATTATTGGTAGCGTCGACGCCAGGGCTGCGGACTTAGCAGCCCTGTTTTATTTAAGAGATTTATCCCGGATTAACGCAATATCTCGGAAAAACAGCCGATACTATAAATAGCACTGGTCATGGAGGACCGGTCCCGTTAGCGGCAGAGTGAT
>JAAYYW010000243.1 GCA_012515195.1 Leptolinea sp. | reverse complement strand
GGCCCTTCCGGCTGCGGCAAGACCACGACCCTTCGAACAATCACCGGTTTCATTGAACCGTCCGAGGGTACAATAACGGTTAAGGAACGCGATATTACACACGTTCCCATTGAGGATCGCAATATTGGCATCGTGTTCCAGAGTTATGCTCTATTCCCTACGATGACGGTATATGACAACATTGCTTTTGGCCTGAAGGTCAAGAAGATCAATAAAAAAGAAATTGATAAAATGGTTCGTACCATTGCAAAAAAGGTCGATCTTTCCGATGACCAATTGAAAAGAGCTGTTTCCGAACTCTCCGGCGGCCAGCAGCAGCGTGTGGCCATCGCCCGGGCGTTGGTTACTGGCCCGGCCATCATCTGTATGGATGAGCCGCTTTCAAACCTGGATGCAAAGCTCCGGGTACAGCTGAGAAATGAACTGAAAAAGATGCAGAAGGACTTCGGTATCACAACCATCTATGTCACCCACGACCAGGAGGAAGCCCTGACACTGTCCGACCGCATCGCAGTGTTTAATAAGGGTATCATCGAGCAGATCGGCACACCCAATGAGGTTTACAATCATTCCGAAACAGAGTTCGTATGTAACTTCATCGGTGATATCAACCGTCTTTGTGAGGATGTAGTAAGGAAGATGGCCATGAATGGTACACAGGTGGATCCAGACAAACACAATTACATCCGCCTGGAGCGAATCCATGTCAATACCCAGCCTTCCGCGGGAGAGCTCGTGCTGGACGCCAGGGTGGAAAGCCGCGAATATTATGGCTTGTATATCAAGTATTACCTTGATCTCGGTTGCCAGACCGTAAAGGTTATTGAGAGAAATGATGGCGTAAATATCTATGAGCCGGGGCAGATGGTCAAGGTTGTGATGAACCCGCGCGATATCATGGCTTATCCCGCGAAAGCAGAGACCGAGGTGATATCATGAAGGATCTTTTGAATAAACGTTCGCTGAGCTCGATCTTTTTCAAGACCTTTGGTATTGCACTTTTCGCCTATTTCTTTCTGGGTTTTATGGTGATGCCATGCATCAATACGCTGACCAGTATTTTCAATTCAACCAACGCAGCCGGTGAGCGTGACGCGTTTGCGGTTATCAGGTTCTTCTTATCCGGCAATATGATGGTCTATGTACTGAACTCTCTGAAGCTCGCCGTCTTCCTGACCATCACGGTCAATATCGTTGGCGTGTCCATCGTGCTTTTAACAGAATATTTTGACATTAAGGGCGCAAAAATTCTGCGTATGGGCTATATGACCACGCTCATCTATTCCGGTGTGGCTCTGGTTACGGGTTATTTGTTTCTCTATGACGCTGACGGTATTCTCACGTCGGCGCTTGTAAAAAGCTTCCCTAACATGAACCCAAACTGGTTCTCCGGATATAACGCCGTCCTCTTCACAATGACCTTTGCCTGTACGAGCAATCATGCGCTGTTTTTACGCAATGCCATTCGCGGTATCGATTACAATACCGTTGAGGCTGCACGAAATATGGGCGCTAAGCCGTTTAAGGTCTTATGGAAGGTTGTATTTCCGACCCTCGCCCCAACCATGTTCTCGCTAACCGTTATGACCTTCGTTACAGGTCTTTGCGCCATGTCTGCGCCGCTCCTTCTGGGCTATGACTCCATTAACCCTGAAATCGTGCGCCTGGCTGGTTCTTCGACCGCCGACGAGGCCTTCCCGCAGGCACGGGCTGCGCTGCTGTCAATCATTCTGGCCATTTTTACCATTATCCTGTTGTCAGTTCTGTCTGCTTACGAGCGCAAGGGGCATTACCTCTCCGTATCCAAAACCAAGGCGAAGCTTCAGAAGCAAAAGATCACAAACCCGGTGGCAAATGTCCTGGCGCACATCTATTCCTATGTGCTGTTCGTCATTTACATGATCCCGGTGGTGATGATTATTCTGTTCTCGTTCCAGAATTACGGCGCTATCCGCATGAAGAAGCTCGACCTCGGAAACTGGACGCTGGTGAACTTTTTCGGCTCGGAGGATTACCAATACCTGACTTCACGCGGTACTTACAAAACTCGCGAAGGTTCCATTTCCGGCCTGTTTTCCAATGATGCAACCCTTGGGGGCATCAAGATCAGCTTTATTTTATCCGTCATCGCGGCTGCACTGGCTTGCGTCATCGTGGTCATCGTTTGCAACTACATTTTTAAGAATCGGAACAAAAAAATCAGCAGAGTTTTGGAATATTGCCTGTTGTTCCCCTGGCTGCTGCCGACCATC
>JAAYYW010000242.1 GCA_012515195.1 Leptolinea sp. | reverse complement strand
CCCGCCTGCCCTGTGAGATCATCAATAGGCGGGTGGTTCGGCAGGATAGTGTCGACGTGACCGCGGAATTTGAATGCGGCGCGAGGGACGCGCTGTCCCTTGTCCGGCTTGCCAATGCGCGTGAGGCCATTCTCAAAGCGAGAAGTCCGTCTTGCGGGGCGGGTTTGATCTATGACGGAACTTTTTCCCACACGGTCACTCGCGGAGACGGAATCTTTGCCGCCCTGTGCCGCGCAGAAGGTATCTCGCTGAAAACAGAAGAAGATCTGTAAGGCATAATTACCTTGTTGGCTGTTCCATGTGAAGGTAGAATACGTCTTATGTTGGATTTCTATTATTTTTTGAAGGCAGCCATCAATATGTGCAGAGCGCAGGGGGAACCTGTTAACGCGCCTGCTTATAAGTAGAGTTTTTATATCTACTAACTATTAATAACGAGCGGGCGATCTAATCGCCCGCTTTTCCTTTAATCAATTGAACGGATTGATCGTTCACAGGAAAGTACCATGAAATTCAAATATCTACCTTCCGGTTGGAAAACTTTTTATCAAATCTGGAGCGGCCAGGTCGTTTCACTCGTCGGCACTGCCATGAGCCGTTTCGCGCTGATGATCTGGGCGTATCAGCAGACCGGGTCCGCCACGACCCTCGCTTTGCTGGGTTTCTTCAATTTCTGGGCAATTGTTTTGTGCTCTTCTTTTACAGGATCAGTCGTTGATCGGTTTAAGCGTAAACACGTCATGCTGCTGGCCGATAGCTGCGCGGCCCTGGTTAGCGTGTGCATCCTGCTGCTATATTTAAGCGGTGGATTGGAGATCTGGCATTTATATTTACTCCAGGCGCTTTCAGGTATGTTCGAAGCCTTCCAGTACCCAGCCTACCAGGCTTCCATCACGCTGCTGGTACCGCGTGATGATTTCACCCGGGCGGCCAGTCTGAACGGGCTCGCTGAATCCAGTTCACGCGTGCTGGCACCCGTTCTGGCCGGTTTGCTTTTGCCTGTGGCCGGTATCCAGTCGATACTGTTGATCGACCTGGCCACCTTCCTGGTCGCATTTATGACACTCGTTGCGGCAAAAATTCCGCAGCCTGCCGGACCTGCAAGCAAGGAAGAAAAGACCATCAGCGCCAAAGCCGGTTGGGACTTTATCCGTCTTCGGCCGGGACTGGTAGGTCTGATATTTGTGTTCGCGGCCATCAATCTGTTCGCCGGACTTACCTACTATTCCATCATCGCGCCCATGATCCTCGCCCGTTCGGGCAACAGCACTCTCACCATGAGCTGGGTGGAAGCCGCACTGGGGCTGGGTGGAATAGCTGGCGGGGTATTACTGTCCATCTGGGGCGGACCCAGGCAGCGGGTAAAGGGCATGCTGATTGTGACAGGGCTTTCATTTTTGTTGGGGGACGGGCTTTTCGCCTTCGGGCGCAGCCTACCGGTTTGGGTACTGGCCGGATTCATTTCCAATATGTCAGTGCCATTCATCAGCGCGCCCAATCAGGCCATCTGGCAGGCCAAAACACCGCCAGAATTGCAGGGGCGGGTCTTCGCGCTGCGCGGGATGCTGCAAATGGTCACGATACCCATCGGGTATCTGGCCGCCGGGCCCCTGGCCGACCATATCTTTGAGCCAGCGATGATGGTGGGAGGAAACCTTTCACAAACCTTTGGCTGGGTCAGTGGAGTGGGTCCGGGCGCGGGTATGGGGCTGATGTTTGCCATCACCGCGTTGTGCGGCCTGTTGACCGGCATCATCAGTTACGCGGTTCCTGCCGTGCGCCATGTTGAACAGGACCTTCCGGATACGGTCTAACGGCTCGTTCTACTATATATCGACTCTTCGCGCAGTCAGAATCGGACTATTAATTCAATCTGACTGCGCGAACCTGATTGACGGAAACTCTATAGGATGGTATTTTTTTATCTGGACGTGTAAACGGGAATTGAAAAACCGTTCCCTTTTCAAAGTGACTCGGGTATTGTTTAAGTGAACACAACGAAAGGATAAAACCCATGTATATGGTTCTGTTTGTTTTACATGATCCTTCTCATCTGGATCAGATCCTTGATTCCCTGTCAAAAGTCGGTGTCTCCGGGGTGACCATAATAGAAAGTTCGGGGCTTCACCGGCATCAGGTTAAGCGCGTTCCCATGCGTTATACCTTTGG
>JAAYYW010000241.1 GCA_012515195.1 Leptolinea sp. | reverse complement strand
GGGATCATCATTATCGAGGTCAATGGTTACAGTGTATGTAGTGTCGCCTTTGGTGGCCAGGCCAAGTTGCTTGATTCGGGTCACTTCACCGGTCATCTTTAGCGATGGAATGGCATCAAAAGTGACTGAAACAGGATCGCCCGATTTTACATTGACGATATCCATTTCGACCAAATCGGTTGTTTCAACCTGCCATTCTGTAAGATCTCCCAGCATTACACTTACAGACGAATTCACTGCCTGCCCGGGTTTCAAGTCGTTTGACACAATTGTGCCGGCGAATGGGGCGATAAGCTCCAAGTCTTTCAGGGAGGCTTGGGCTGCCTCCAGCTGTGTTTCGGCGTTCCTCATTGCTGCTTCAAGGATAACAAGTTGCGTTGGATCTGGACCATGTTGAACTTTGTCAAACGTCGACACCGCGTCAGCAAGAGCAGCTTCAGCCAATGAAAGACGGGCATCAGCGCGCGCGACTTTTTCAGGTTCTGGCATTTCAAGTGCTTTGTTGAGGTTATACAGGGCCCGATCTTTTGCAAGACGGGCATTCGCGAGTTTGGTGAGATAGTTGGCTCTTTCGACGTCCTTTTCTCCCCGGTCTATGTAAGGTTCAAATTCATCTTCGGCTTCTTTGAAGTCATCCAGAGCCAGAAAATATGTCGCACGTAAACCGTCCAGCGCTGCATTTGAAACCTGTTGATAATCCAGGCTTTTCCGGGCGTCTTGCGCATTTTTTAGTTCAATCCGGGCTTTGGCCAATGCCAATTCGGCATCTGCCGTAGAGATGGATGATTTTTCTTTAAAGTCATCCAAGTCTTTTTGACTGGATAAAACCAACAACTCTGCCTGGGTAACAACCGCGCGGGCACGATCCACACCATTTAATCGCGCAATAACAGCCCCGGCTTCGACCAATTCCCCTTCGACTATTAATACTTCATCCACAATACCCGCAATGGGAAAGCTTAGTGCGGCATTACGAACAGGAATGACTCGGGCTTCAGTGAGCGTGCGTGGGGGGATGGGGGTGTCAGTTGTTTGCGGAGTGGCTTCAACAGGATTTAAAACTGAGCATCCGGTCATTGCTAACACCAATACCATAATGGCAGAGAGGGTATGATTTGTAAATATTATCCGTTTCATTAAATCCCTGTTGAACATTGGAAAGAAAACAACCATTCCCATTCTATTCTATTCACAAGAAATTGGCAGCTATTCATAGGAAAGAACTTCCCTGATGGTAAGACGGGCCGCATTTCTCGCCGGTGCCACGCTGGCCAATACTGCCAGAATAATCACAAGAAGCAACCAGATAATAAAACCTGCCGGGGAAATTGAAAAAACAGATGGCGCGTCAAAGATGGCCTGACTGAGAATGTCATTAAGCAAATTACTAATAGGGAAGGAAAGAAGACAACCCAGCAACCAACTTATCAGTCCAATCAATAAACCTTCCACGATGACAAGAGACATAATGGTACGGTCTGATGCTCCAATAGCCCGCATGATACCAATTTCTCTTGTCCGGTCCATAACATTCATGCTCATGGTTCCCATCAGTCCAATGGCTCCCACTAGTGCGGTGAGGCAGGCCATGATGAGAAGGAATGTGGTTAAAATATTTAATCCTTCTGTACTGGAACTAAGGGCAAAAAGACCGGAGTTCGTGCTGGCAACTTTATACCCACGGGCGCGCATGTATTTCTCAATTCGGCTGCCAAATTCGCGTTGTTGATCAATATTCCGATCCGGATATTTCGAGCTGATCTGGAATGATATCGCCTTATCCGGGCTGCCTATGAATCGGGATAGATAGAAATAATTGCCATAGGCACGAAAGCCGGTGCTCTTCCCAGCCAATTGGAAAAATCCCACAACCCGCCACTCGCTGTTGTTCCCGTTCACCCGCATCTTGATCGTGTCTCCGATGTCAAGGTCAGGATAGGCTGAGAGGAAGAGTTCACTTAATACAATGGCATTCTCATCACCTGGAATTACCCACCGGCCTTCAATGATGATAGGAGTGATCAATTTGCTTTCCGGGTCAACGCCAAGCATTTCTACCGGTTCCCCCGGCTTGTCATCTTCTTCCAGCATCTCACAACCAGCATAAGTCCAACCCTCAACAATTCCGACATCTGGTATAGCGGATAAGTCCTGCTTTACCTGGTCGATCCGATAATAGGTGCTCATAGTAAGACTGACATCCGCTATGAAATACTTGCTTACCTTTTCAATATAACTGGTCAGCGCCCCTTGCACATTGAATGTTGCTATGAAAATTGATCCACCCAGCGTTAATGTAAAGAGGGTTAGTACCAATCGTCCCTTATGCCGAAATGTATTTCGAAGGGAGATCAGCATAGGGTGGGGAATACCTTTGATCTGGTTAATTTTCCGGTCGATCCACCCTTTTTTTTGTAGATTGGACATTTCCTGTCCACCATTAATCGCATGGACGGTCTTGATATTTGCGCCACTGAAAATAGGGAAGAAGGCGGCTATCTGAGGAACAATCAACGCTAGAACTGCCTGAATAATGATTGTCTGATAAATTGGGCGATACCCTTGAACATCGAAATTGATGGGTCCTGATAGAAACTTGGTCAGTCCAAAAGCAGACCAGTTGGCTGTTGGTATGGCAATGGCAAATGCGATTGCTCCATAAAGCGCGATAAGCACCATGTAAATAGTGATAATCGACACCCGGCGGGCGCCAATTGTTTTCATCACACCTATTTGTTTTATCTGCTGAGTCATTAGGGCAGACAGGGTGTTTGTGATCAGAAATCCGCTTAAAAATAAAACAAGCAATCCCAGCGCAAAAAGGATACCGGTGAGGGCGTCAATATAGACCGAGTTTGGATGACTTGTGGATTTTCGAACGACTGTAGACATTACAACAGCGCCGTAATCTTCTATCTCTTTATTGATACTGGCCGAAATATCTCTCAGGTACGTTTCGTCAGTCTGTCCGGTTTTTGTGGTTACCAGCAGGGTGTTGTAATAAGAGGGTTGTTCCAACCAGTCGAGTGTGTGTGTAGTGATATACGCGTTAACCGGGGCAACGAAGTAACCACCACCACCACCGGTTGCACCAATCGTCTGGTCGTGGACAATACCCGTCAGGCTTAATTCCCTGACCTTTCCACCAGGTAACTGTATTTGAATCATCTCTCCCAAAGCGGCGGAGACATCTTTTCGATCACTCTGATCAATCGCAATGCCGCGGTAGACAGGCGGCCATGTGCCATCCATTGGTTTAACGCGGTTGATGGCCATGTCTTCAATTTCTGGGATGGCATGGATTTCAATTCTGTCCCATTCATCTTTGTTATTTCTATATCGCAGTGTCATACTCCGGCGGCCTTCGGCGTCTTTGACGTAGGGCAGATCCCGAATTTTGTCAACCAGCCGGTCATCAAACGCTGCGATGGAAATATGAAGATTGGCTGGATCCATAGCCGCGTATCCCCCGCGCATATCCTCATTCAAAATAACATTGAGGCTGGAAATGATCCCCACCGCGTATAAGCCGACTGTGATCGAAGCGACCACCAGCAATGATCGGGTCTTGTTTCCCCAGAGATCAGCAAAGACCTTTTGCCAGCGAGGTCTCATATTAATTTGATCCCTGTGAAGATGGATCGGAAGGATTGTTCAACGAATTAACCAGGCGCTGCAAACTGCGGGATGAGGCCACGGAATTTTGAAAGTCTTCTTCCGAAACCAGTTTCAGCCGAACCGGTTTATGTTTTCCAGCAACGAGTTTGTGACCGATTTGCAAATGGTCCCGGATGTTTTTGGATGTCATAATAGTGCCGGTTTTTTTCTTTGCCAGTTTCGTGTCTGCTTTATTGTGAATTTCCAATTCACCATCCAGCAATATAAGCAAGCCTGGTAATGTGTCAGTATCCGCAAAAAAAACTTCTCCGGGTTGCTTTACAACCTGGATGGCTTGATGCGAAATATTAAGCATTGACCGGTGCGAAATGGTTGGGATGACCTTTGAGATCTCTTCATCCACCAGCTCACCGTCGCAAATTACCAGTGTCCGAGACGCCCGCTGGGCGACAGCTTCATCGTGGGTTACGACGACCACTGTCTTACCCTGTTTGACAAGATTATCGATAAGTTGCAGAACCAGTTCAGCTGTCTTTGAATCAAGATTCCCGGTAGGTTCATCCGCAACAATGATCGGGGGATCATTGGCCAGAGCACGGGCAATTGCCGCGCATTGCTCCTGCCCACTGGAGACTGATGAGGGTAGTTGATCTGTAAAATCTTCCAATCCCACCATTTTCAATAGACTTCGGGCGCGAGTCTCGCGCTCGGGTTGCGAATACATCTCGCAAAAGTCCATTGGCAAGATGGTATTCTCAAGAAGGGACAACATGGGAAGAAGTTGGAAGAATTGAAAAACAATGCCGAGATTACGGCCGCGCCATTCAGAGAATTGACTTTCAGTGAGATCTTGAAGGTACGTACCATCGATGAGAATTTTCCCCGAGGTGGGCCGATCGATACCGGTGATCATATTCAACAGGGTTGATTTCCCGCTGCCAGATTTGCCGATGATACTGACAAATTGCCCTGGATAAAACCGGGCAGATACGCCCTTAAGCGCGGGAAATTCCCCCGCGTGTGTTTTATATATCTTTTTTATATCCTGCATCTCTATAATCGGTTGCAATATGTCGGATGAAGGATCTACGGAATTAGGGGTTAAGGAATCTTTCTGTTTGGATTCTTCCCTAATGTTCTTTTTTTTCAACGATCGAAGTGGAACGCGCATAAGTGATGACACATGGAAACGTCAATTGGTACTGACTATCGATTTCATAAGAAGGTTGCCTGTATTATTCGATTGGATTTCACCATCCACTATTTGCAGCACCCTGGTGGCTCTCTGTGCTGCGCTGGCATCGTGAGTAACCATCACTACTGTCTTACCCTCTTTCACCAATTTTTCAAAGATATCCAGTATAGTTTCTGCCGTAGTTGAGTCAAGGCGACCGGTGGGCTCATCTGCGACAATAACAGGCGGGTCGTTTGCCAGTGCCCGTGCAATGGCAACGCGTTGTTGTTGTCCACCTGAGATGGCGTTTGGTAATTTATCCATGTGGTCTTCCAGTTCAACCATACGGAGTAATTCGCGAGCTCGCTCGCGGCTTTTTTTACGGGAATACAAATGACAGAAATCCATGGGAAGCATAACATTTTCCATCAGGGTCAGCATGGGCATAAGTTCAAACGACTGGTAAATGATCCCGAGGTTCAATCCCCGCCAAAGAGCGAGTTGATCTTCAGGCATTGTGTGAACAGAAGTCCCGTTTACGTGAACTTCACCATTTGAAATAGAATCCACTCCGGTGATCATGTTTAAAAAGGTCGTTTTACCGGCTCCAGATTTACCCACAATGCACAGGAACTCGTTGTGGTCAATCGATACTGATATATTTTTTAATGCATGAAAATTACCGGCTGGAGTCTGGTAAGCTTTAGCCACGTCTTGTAGCTTAATCATCGTACCATTTCCATCGAGGCTCAATGGTCTTGATGTTGTTATAGCTGGTTTTTGTCCAGTCGCATATGCTGCTTGAAGGTTATTAGTTTTTCGCCTTCGATGAATATATGAAAAACTGTTAAGAATTCCTGTTGCCATAAGTTGATCTACCCAGCCAATATACTAAATGTTCACGAAATACCGTTATCTATTCCACCGGTATCATTGATATAGGAAATTTACCGTTAAAAGAAAAGAAGGTAGAGTTCCTTTGGTCATATTTGCAAGTCATATTTTTTGAACCATTTAATTCGCGTGTGTAGCACAAGAAGTAATTAAACCATCTTATGTATCATATAAAGTTAAGAGTTCTGTAAGAAAAATCCATATATGATACATAAAAACCGCCCGCAGATATTGCGGGCGGTAGTCAATTCAAACGGAACCCTATTCAGCCAATTTGCTTTGCAGTACCTTAATGATCGGATCTGCAAAGGTCAGGTTATAACCGCCCGCTGTTTTGCGTGATGTAGTCATAGCCGCTGCCGCGTTTGGAGTCGACTGCACCGAGCCGTTGGTCTGTCCACCGCTCATCATCCCACCCATCATACCTCCTCCCGGCATTCCTCCTGGGCCGCCGCCGCCAAACTCTCTCTGCCCGTTCGTGTTGCTCGAGTTAGCTATGGTTCCACCAGTTGTCCCGGTCAATCCATAGGTTCCCATCATTGTCCGGAGATCTTTCATTGTAATCTCCAGATTTTCAATGGCTGCCAGTTGCTCGGCGGTCATTGTATTTTTTATTTGCGTATTAAGGGCGGAAATTTCATCGACCGCGGTGTTATTGTCAGTACTCAATACTTTTAGCGCCTTGAAGAGAGGGAGTAATTCTTCCGCCTTTTCCTGGTCCACTGCGATATCAGTTTCTTCCAATTTTAGAATTCCGACACCAACTTTTGATTCAATTGGCAGTTCCATTTCCTGGGGTTCACCTTGAGCCTGTTGAGTTCCACTGACGGGCATTCCACCTTCGGCGGATCCTCTTCCAGACACACCACCTATGGGACCTGACTGTGTTGTATTACAGGCTACAAGAATTCCTACCAGAACCAAGATACTGGCAATAATTAGACTCTTTTTCATCGAAAACATCCTTTCGTCCATTTTTTCTATTCGTGCCTTAAGGCAACGATGGGATCAAGTTCAGAAGCGTTCTTGGCGGGAACATAGCCGAAGAAAATTCCGACTGCTGCCGCCGAGAGGAAGGAGAGAAGTACGGAGTAAGGTAACACCACCGTACGCATACCGCCAAACATGCCAAACAGGTAGGAACCTCCAACTCCCACAACCACTCCAAGAATCCCACCGAACAAACTCAACATGAGGGCTTCTGATAGGAATTGGACACGGATATCCAAAGGAGTGGCACCGATGGCCTGTCGCAACCCGATCTCACGGGTACGCTCTGTCACACTGACCAGCATAATATTCATAATTCCAATGCCGCCTACGATCAACGATACACCGGCAACACCGGCCAGCAATGTCCGGAATGATTCGGTGGTTGAAGAGGCTGTAGCAATAATGTCATCCTGTGTACTGATGCTGAAATCCAATGAGTCGGTTTCTACTTTGTGCCGATTCGCGAGAAGAATTGTGATCTGGTTGATAACAGTTTGCATATCGCCGTCTTCCGCAACCGAGACAAAGATCATCCGCACCCGGTCACCCATGATACGAGCGAACATAGATGGTGTGAATTTCTTGAATACAAGCTGGATCGGTCCATACATCTGTTCATCAAAATCGGTGCCTGATACCAATCCCTTAGGTGCCATTACTCCAATTACCGTCAATTTAACATTGTCGACAGTGATAACCTGTCCAAGCGGGTCGTCATTCGGGAACAGGTTTGCCGCAACAGAACTTCCCAGAACGACAACTTTTGATGCTTTTGTCACTTCTTCATCGGTAAAAAAGCGTCCGGAACTCATCTCGAGATCACGCACGGTCAGATAATCTGGTGTGGTCCCAACCAGCGTTAAATCTTCCAGAGTGATCTCATTGGTTTTTACGGTCAGGCTGCTGGCAGATTGATCCACTGATACACCGGCTACACCTTTAACCTGTTCGCGGATGGCCGCCACATCGGTGTATTTCAATCCGCCTTGCTGATTCGTAGGTCCCTGCCCGGGACCGCCCCGGCTAAAGGATTCATTGATGAAGATCAAGTTTGAACCCAATCCGTTGATCTGTTCGGCTATCGTAGCTTCTGTTCCGGCTCCGATCGCGATCATCATGATGACCGCAGCCACGCCAATGATCACACCCAGCATGGTCAATATGGACCGGAGTTTATTGGAAAGAATACTTAACCACGCAGTATGGAGTATTTCTCTAAGATTCATCTTTCACCTCAAATCTTCTGCGGATCCATATCAACGGGCTGAAGGGTCCGGCGTTGATAATGGTGTCCGTTCTTTTCATCAGAGTGCAATTTGCCATCGCGGATGTGAAGAATGCGCTGGGTATGCGCGGCAATTTCAGGCTCGTGAGTAACCATCACGATAGTTCGACCGCGGTCATGAAGGTCGTGAAGCATATTCATAATATCTTCGCTCGATTTAGTATCCAGGTTGCCGGTTGGCTCATCCGCCAGAATGAGAATGGGATCATTGATCAGAACGCGGGCAATGGCAACCCGCTGCTGCTGTCCACCGGAAAGTTTGCTGGGTATGTGATCAGCCCGGTCTCGCAGGCCAACACTTTCCAACACTTTCATCGCCATTTCTTTCCGTTCCGGAATTGTTTTGATTTTGTCAGGCCGGTACATTAATGGCAGCATGACGTTTTCAAGGGCTGTCATACGAGGTAGAAGATTGAACGATTGGAAAACAAAACCGAGTTCTTTCCCGCGGATCCGGGCCAATTCAGTACGGTTGTAATTGCTTACATCTTCCCCGTTGAGGATATATTTACCATCAGAAGGGCGGTCAAGGCAGGCAAGAATATTCATTAATGTGCTTTTACCGGAGCCGCTGG
>JAAYYW010000240.1 GCA_012515195.1 Leptolinea sp. | reverse complement strand
TTCCAAAAAATCGAAAAACTGGGTAAACTTCGCTATAATTAATTGTCATAGATTTTCATGTAGGTTGGGTTATGGAGATCAATCGAATTTCAGGGGGAATGGAATACAGGCCGGAATTACTAACGCTGGTGCTGCCTGGTGATCAAGACTACCGGGTCCGGACAGCCAGAACCAGCGAGCAGATTGATGTTCGCCCTTCTCAATCCCACCCTGTTATAGTGATTGATAGTTGGTCCTATAACCGCGTGGATCTGTCAGCGGAAGGGATAAACCTTAGTAGACACAATGGACTGGAACTGTTGAGGCGGCTGGGGGAAATGGAAGCAGAAGGTGTTATCCCGGATTATCCCGGTATGAATTTGCGTGATGAATTTGCAGGCGGACACTCGGGTATCATAGACATCCGGGTATAAGCGGTTTCAAACAAAACAACCAAACCGACTCTTGTATCTATCCTGACCAGGCCGTGTTCCGTAAGGCTTTTGGCTTGTTCATTTCCATTAACGGATTAGCCCGAGTAAAATGAAACCCATTGAGGTAACTCTTTTATGGACCAGATCTATCGTGGTTTTGAGGAAAGTCCAGAAGTCCGCACTGTGAAGCGGATTGGGGTCATCTACAGCGATGTACGACGGGAGTATTTCCCGACCGAGGCGCAATACATCACAGAAAAAGACGCCGGGGATGATGCGCGGATCATAGGAAATTACCTGGAAGAGTTGGGGTACGGTGTATTACTCCACCCGGGAAATTCCCGGCTCCCTGCCTGGCTTCGCAAGCATCGGCCAGATCTGATCGTCAATCTGGTGGATTCAGTAAAAGGAACGGAAAGCCTGGCTTCAGCCATACCGGGTGTCTTGGAATTATTGGAACTCCCATACACCGGGGCGGATATTCTGGGGATGTCCCTTGATACAAATAAATTCGTGATCAAGAAACTTCTACAACAGCATGGAGTACCCGTACCGAACTTCCAGCTTTTCACTACCCCGGCTGATTACCTGGATCCGGCTTTGCGATTCCCGTTGATCTCTAAACTGAATTCCATTCACGGTTCAGTTGAGATCACAGAAGATGCCGTTTCAGAGAATGAAAAGCAACTGCGCAAGCGGCTGCGGTATTTGATCCGCACGTATAAACAGCCGGTGCTTGTGGAAGAATTTATCAGTGGACGGGAAGTCACGATCATAGTGCTGCAGGAAAAGAAGAAGAGTGTGTATCAGGCTGAAAAAATGTTCAAAGACCTGGGAAGAAAATACAATTATTTAACTTTTGAAGATCAATGGTTGACGGAAATGAGCGCAGCGTTTCATTACGTGAAGTATGAAGACGCCCTTCTGAAGGAGTATGTAAAGAAAGCTTTCAACATCACCAAAATGGGCGGATACGCCAAGTTTGATGTGCGCCTTGACCAATCCGGGCGCTACTTCTTTATTGATACCAACTGCAATCCGGCGCTTGGGCCCAAAGAACAGGATGTAGCTCTCTCTGTCATTATGGATCTGCACGACATCGGCTTCGCTGAGGTAATGCAGCGTTTGGTTGACGGGGCTTTCCGGGAATCCAATCGTAAGAAGAAATGGTTGAATTCCCGATTAAGAGAGAACGGGAAGAACGGTAAGGAATCTGCGCAATAAACCTGTCGGATAAAACCCTGTCTTGAAACATGATTTTTGGGATAGACATTGCTGGCGCTTAAATTTGCGTCATTTCTACAACCAGAGCGGATATTTTGATTTTGTATGGAATTATTGCCGATTAAAGAAAAAACAGCGTCCTAGTGAAAAAGGACGCTGCCGTGTTGAGTATGGATCAGGAACTTTTTGGGCCGGTAAAGACAACTTCCATGAGCAGTCGGTCAGGAGTTTCAAACATCACCTGGTAGTATGTTTCACCGGGCCCGGAAAATTCGGGGCGATGCCGCGGCGTTTCGAACAGAGCGGGGATGCCGTGTTTTTTCAGGTATTCCACGGTCAAATCCACATCACCTTGCTTTTTTACCGCGATCCCAATATGGTTGACTCCCACGCCATCATAATCATTTTTATGATCTTTTGGTGCGGCGCCAAACCATAGACTGCCCCCATGCTCATCTCCAACGCCGAGCATGTTCGGATCGTCGTACAATGTATCCCATTCCAGGAATTGGAAGAGGTCTTTATAAAAGGCCAGATTCTTCAGGTCGATCCACGCGACGATGTGACTGAAATTTGATTTTTCCATTACCTTCTCCCTTTGTTCTAAATTGTGTTCTGAAATTATGTTTCACTTCAATATAATAATAAATATGTTCTAATATGTCAATACATATAGTAATTTTTGATTCTTGTTCTGATTCTGTACAATAGTAATTACCTGATGATTACGGGTAACTTGCTTGAGGGAGGGTGTGACAGGCATGTCTCTTTCGAGAAAACGAATATGTATTGTTTTTTGTTTGATGGGGGGTATGTTCCTGTCAATGGCAGGATTTTTGCCCGCCGTTGGTGGTGGAGAACCGAATTCCTTTCAGGGCTGGTTACCCGGTCTGAATGGCAATTTCTCCGATCAATCAGATTGGATAATTTCTCAGGACACAGTCGCTGAATTATCCAGACAGTACCTGTACTCACCATCTATTACAGGGACGATCCTGGATATTGCCTGGTCTCCTGATGGAACCTTGCTCGCAGCAGCCGGTAATAATGGACTGGTCCTAATGGATGGGGAATCTTTACAGGTTATCCGCGAGATTGACCGTCATGTCAAAGCGGCTAAGATCGTCTTCAGCGCTGATGGCCTCCGAATCGCTGGAGTTGACCCGGCTCAGTATTCAGCCGAAGTTTGGGATGTAGAAACCGGGAAGAGCCTGGGCATTTTCCGCCAGGGAGGTTATACAATCGCCCTGAATACTAACGGCCATACACTGGCCATGGCCGAGGATTATTCAGAGATGGATGACGTTGGCAACCTGCTACCCGCCACGACTGAGATCAAGATCTTTGATGTGGATAGCGGTGCGGTTCTGCAGACCATGACAGCAAAAACCGCGTTAAGTGTATGGAACCTAAACCCACCTGAAACGCTTGCCATGTTTTTCAACGCTGATGGATTACGATTACATTCGGTGACCAATTTTGGTGATGTGCGTCTTTGGGATGTTAAAAATGGCAAGCATTTGAACACGTCATTTAATAATTTCACCCGTGAAAGGTTGAGTAGTGGTGTATGCCAGGCTGACGGTCGAAGTGGAACGGTATTTGCCGTTGCCTGTTACATAAACTATATTGATCCTCCCTGCACCGAAGATGACCCAAATTGTCCGGGTACATTCTCGTCGCGTTATGATGTCGGTCTGTGGGCGACTGACCAGTTAAGGCGAATACAATTACAGACAATTAAGGATTTCCCCGGAGAATCGCCCCGGTTTAGTTTTATCCCTACACATAACAAGTTTGCCCTGCTGGATTTCAATGGAAATGCCCATATCTGGAGCACAATAAACCGGGAGGAGATAGCTGTTCTCACAGCTGAAATGTTCTCGGAATATGCAGCAGCGATCAATTCAACCAACAGGCAGCCCGCACCACTCATGGAAGTAAAGCCCGGTGAAGGCGCCGATCTTTTGGCATCTGCTTCCGGTGGAATAATCCAACTTCTGGATGATAGCGGTGGGGTCAGGGTCGAGATGCAAAATCCAACGGAAGCGGTAACCAGCGCCTGGCTGTTGGTTGATGGCGGTGATCTGAAGCTGGCGGCGGGTTTGTCCAATGGTGATATTCATATCCAGGAATTTCCAGATGGCAAGCAGGAATTGCTAATTCCCGGGGCGCATCATGGAGAGATAACCCGGATACGCTATGATGGTGAAACAAAACACATAATTTCTGCCGGCGCGGATAGTCTGATCAACCAGTGGGACCGTGAAGGCAGAAGTGCGGGCGCTTCCCTATCATACTCATACAAGCCCGATGCCTACAATCGATTTTCCGGGTTTGAGTTTGACCACAGCGGACGATACTTTTCCCATCTGGAGAAATATGATACAGGGGAGACAGCATCCCCTGTGGGGTATCGCGTCCGTATTTGGGACACGTCTTCCCGTCAGATTGTCCATACACTAGAGGAAGAAGGTGATCCATTCGGGTTTAGCCGGAATGGGATCTGGATGATTACCCGCTCCAAAGGGATCAAAATATGGAATGTGGACGACGGATCTTTTTTGCGTGAAATTTCCAGCTCGCCAGATTCTGGCCGGGTTTACTCATCTGCCCTGTCTCCCGATGCCAGCCTGGTGGCACTGTCTGAGGGTGAGATGGTGGTCGTCCGTGATGTAAATTCCCAGGCGGTTTTGTTTGACCTTTCGTTTGAAACCTACCCGGTGCGTCTCGATTTCTCGCCAGACGGGTGCCTTCTTGCTGTGGGTGAAAGGTCAGGCCAGGTTTCCATAATTGACCTGGCTAAAGGTTCAGTGGTTTCACAGTGGTGGGACCACGCGGGATCAATCCGTGAATTGGTATTCTCTCTTGATGGGCGGATTATCTTAACATCTGCAGATGATGGTCGGATCGTCCTCCGGGGGCTTGACGGTGTATTAGCACAGGGGGCTGGACCCGCCTTGCAGCAGAGTTGCACGTTTGGCTCATCACCTGTCACCTCCACCCCCCGGACGCCAACGGCCACATTTACCCCGGTGCCACCGACAGCAACACCAACCCCTATCACTTATACACGCAGGCTCTTTCTGACTGATCCACGAATGACGGGTAATGATGTCTACCTTTTACAAAGCCGGTTACTAGAACTTGGATATGAATTTGTTGGTTCACCTGATGGAGTTTTCGGCCCCAAGACAGACGAAGCCATACGCGCCTTTCAGGAAGATAATGGATTGGAAGTGGATGGTATTGTCGGTCCGGCTACCTGG
>JAAYYW010000239.1 GCA_012515195.1 Leptolinea sp. | reverse complement strand
AGCTCCAAATCGGATGGGTGTTGTTTCTGGTTTACTGGCTATCACGCGGACTTTAGGGCAGACCAGCGGTATCGCATTGATAAGTGCTTTGTGGACATATCTCGTTTTCCAACAAACAGGTTTTCTTGCAGACGGAGCAACAGCTGCGCAAGTGTCTGCGCAAGTAGGTGCAATGAAAATAGTATTCTTTCTTCTTTCAGCCATCCTTTTATCTGGAACAGTAATGAGTATTAAAGCATGGCTTTCTGATAAAAAGACCTCTATCATTTCATCAACGATTTTCATCGATAAATAAAAACAGGGAAAGGATATTCCTTTCCCTGTTTTTCATCGAGAAAATTATTATCCGACTTTTGGCTCGATCAGGCCAAAGCTACCATCGCGACGGCGATAAAGAACATTGATCTCACTGGAATTGGCATTGTAAAAAATGAAGAAGTTTTCATGCCCAAGCAAGGCCATTTGTTCAATCGCCTCAGATTCGTCCATGGGAACCAGCGTAAATTCTTTTCTTCGGACAACGACCGGTTCTGGCATGGTTTCCTCAAAAGGAAGATCTACCGGGGCTACGGCAGAAGCAGGGGTACCATCTCCACGTCCACGTTCACGTTTGCCTTTGTATCTTTCAACCTGGCGTTGCATTTTATCCAGGGTGGCATCAAGGGCTGTAAAGATGTCATCTGCACGCTCTTCTGCACGAAGAATATACCCCTTTCCGCGAATAGTAATCTGCGCTACATTTCGGTCAATCGAACTGCGGGCATTTTTGAGGTGTGCGAGATCGATTCGGACATCATCAATGACCGGGAGCAGTCTACCAAATTTAGCCACCTTTTTATTGATATAGTCACTTATTCGTTCTGTTACCTCCATGTTCTTAGCTGAAATTTCGACCTTGAAATCCATAGAAGCCTCCTTGACAGCTTATTTAATGAATCCACCCGTTCTACCTGTCTGTTCTTATTGGCGCTCTTGCCAGGGTTAATGCATATACTCCTTTCGCTCCGGCTAATTTTAGAGCCCTGGCACACTCAGAAATGGTTGAACCTGTGGTGGATACATCATCTATTATTATTACAGATTTTAGAACAACTTGCGAAGAATTTGCATAAAAAGCGCCTGAAACATTTTCCCGTCTTTCTCCAGCAGAGAGGTCGATTTGGCTTTTTGTATTTTTTATTCGAAGAATTGCGGATGGGGCATAAAGCTTACCTATCATAGCTGCAAACGGTTTGGCGAGACATTCTGCCTGGTTATAACCGCGCATTCGCAGCCGCTCATTGCTCAGGGGCACAGATGTTACAAGGTCAATATCCCAGTTTTGGGATGCAGAAACTTCCACAAGGAATGGTGCCAGTATTTCTCCAAGCCCGATATCATTGTTATATTTTAGGCGATGCAATGATTCACGGATAACGCCATCAAATAATGCGGCAGACCTGAGCCTGTCAAATTCCGGGGGATAGTTAAGACAATCCTGACATATCGACGAATCATTCCCCGGTTCACCGCACACAGGGCAGATTGGATCAGAAATACGTCTTATAGACGAGCGGCAATCCTCACACAACCGGATGCCGGTTTTATTGCAACCCGGACAAAACGGCGGAAATATCCAATCAAGAACTTTCCAAAGGGTATTCTGGAATTTATTCAAAAACTGTTGCCATTGGATTGCAGCAGTTTGAGAGGGCATCTTTGTGCTTATTGGAACATTGATCCCAGAGCCGAATGCATTAATCGGAATGCAGCCGGAGCGAGCAAGACGATCATCAATGATGGAAAAATCAGAAGGGCCATTGGGACCAGCATTTTAATAGGAACTTTGTGAGCTTCTTCTTCTGCGAGTTGACGCCGGCGAACACGCATCTGATCGGATTGGATGCGTAAGACTTTCGCCAGGCTGACACCAAGTTGTTCGCTTTGAATGACTGCTGCGACAAAACTTGTCATTTCGGGAATACCAATGCGCTCGGCCATGGTACGAAGCGCCTCGCGCCGTAATTTCCCAAGCTGTACTTCACGGATTGCCCGCGCAAAAGAAAGACTTAATTCCGTTTCCCATTTTTCTGCGACCTTTGACATGGCCGCGTCGAAACCTAATCCTGCCTCAACACAGATTGTCAGTAAGTCAAGCGCATCCGGCATGGCTCGTCGAATGTTTTTCTGGCGCCGGTTTATTGCTGAACTTAACAAGAGCTGGGGAATAAAGAAACCAAGCAGAGAGAAGACAAGAACAATAAGAATGACAGCGCCGAGCGACCAGCTAACTTTCGCCACGGAAAACACCAGAAAGAGCATTCCTCCAAAGAATACAAAAGAAATAAACTGTAGAGCCATCATCAATGTGGGATCCAGTTTTCCTGGGCTACCCGCAAGTTCAAGCTTTTTTGCTGTATCTTGAAGCGCGTTCTGGGGCGTAAACCGAATGGCAATCTCGCCCAGTTTACGCGCCACCGGGTAAATGACGCGTTCAGAAAACGGCAGAGAGAGCTCAAGTTTTTCAAGATTTATCGCTTCACCGGCTGTGTTGATCTCTTCCAGACGTTCCTGAAGTATCCGGTTGTTCTGAAAGGAAGGATTGCGAAGACCTATAACGACAAGAATTGCTGCGATGATCAATACTATGCCGATGAGGATGAGAAATCCGATCAAAATATTATCCATATCTCACATCCATTCTCACTAATAACTAGACTTCAATATCTCCGAGTTTGTTCATGACTATGTAACCAATTACGATCAACAAGGCACCAAGGGCTAGGGCGATATAACCGCAGGGTACATTTTCTGGTTTGAAAAACTCATCCATATACTGACGGTTTAACAGGTACAAAATACCTATAACAAATAATGGGAGCATTGCTAAAAAGCGGCCGGAATACATTACTTGCGCCGTGAGAACACGTATCTCGCCTTTGATGCGAACACGCTCGCGAATTGTATAGCTGATCGTGTCCATAATCTCGGCCAGGTTACCACCAACTTCGCGTTGCACGTTTATGGCTGTAATAACAAGGTCGAGATCGTCACTGGGGATCCGACGGAGTAAATTATCCAGCGATTTTTCCATGGTCACACCCAATTGCATTTCCTGAACAACCCGACGGAATTCATCGCAGATGGGTGGTGGCATTTCGCGGCTAACAGCCTCCATGGCTTGCATGACTGAAAAGCCAGCCCGTAAACCGTTGACCATAAGATTCAACATATCTGGTAACTGATCATTGAATTTGAGAAGACGTTTGCCCTGTTGGTTTTTTAGATACATAAAGGGCAGGTAAAGACCGCCAAGCGCTCCGATTATCCCCATTAATATGTTTTGTCCACTGGAAAACCAGAGAATAAATCCCACACCAAATGCCGCGATGATCATGGTGGCAATGAATTCGCCGGGTTTCAGTTTTAGGTCTGCGCGGGCCAGGTTTTTTGACAGCCGGTCGCCTATGTTTGAGCCTTCGACACGGCGGTTGATCCAGTTGGTAAGTGGAGTTGCCGCTTGCTGTTTAATTTCTTCTTCGACTACAGAGGCATCAACATATTGCCCCAGGCGTTCATCTACGATATCACGATCACTACGGACGGAAACAATAATGCCAAGTACAAGTAGAAAGACAGCCACCCCTCCACCTATCAAGAAGAAGACCATCAAACTCATACGAGTACCCTGTTCATTGGCTTATAAATTCCGGTTTCCATCGAATGAGATTATCTCCGTCCTAGACCAAAGAGAGATGTTGGCAGATTTATTCCTGATGCGCGAATCTTTTCAATGAATTTAGGAACCAGACCACTTGGGCGTAACATACCAATGATCTGTCCATTTTCTATGCCCGCCTGTTCAAAAGCGAATACATCGGTGGCTGTAATTACATCACCTTCCATACCGAGGATTTCAGTTAAGTATGTAACTTTTCGTGTACCATCCCGCATGCGATCTTGATGGATAACTAGATCAATAGCAGAGGAGACCTGTTCACGAATGGCGCGAACTGGGAGGTCCATACCGGCCATTAAAACCATGGTCTCCAAACGGGAGAGGGTATCGCGTGGGCTATTGGAGTGGAGGGTGGTCATTGAACCCTCATGACCGGTGTTCATGGCCTGAAGCATGTCCAGTGCGGCTTCATCGCGAATTTCACCGACGATTATGCGATCAGGACGCATACGAAGGGCATTAACAACGAGAGCGCGAATTGTGATCTCGCCTTTGCCTTCAATGTTCATCGGCCGGGATTCCATTGTGACAACATGTTCCTGCTGTAATTGGAGCTCTGCCGCGTTTTCAATGGTGATAATTCGCTCATCCCCTGGAATGAAGCTTGAAAGAACGTTCAAAAGGGTGGTTTTACCAGAGCCGGTACCACCAGAGATGACAATATTCAAACGGGCTTCCACACACGCTTTTAGGAATTGCATGGCCTCTGGTGTAATGGAACCATACCCAATCAATTGTTCTACAGTAATAGGGCGTTTGGAGAATTTACGGATAGTCAATACCGGTCCAACCAATGATATTGGCGGTATCACGGCATTTACACGCGAGCCATCCGGTAGACGAGCATCAACATACGGGCTGGATTCGTCAATCCTACGTCCGAGCGGGGAAACAATGCGGTCAATAATCCGGAGGACATGTTCATCGCTCTCAAAGGTGAGGTTGGATTTAATGATCTTCCCACGCTTTTCCACATAGATATGTTTAGCCCCATTGACCATGATTTCTGTAATGGCTTCGTCATCGAGAAGTGGATCCAAGGGGCCAAAACCGAGGAGTTCGGCGCAGATAGATTCATGAAGTCGAAGTTTCTCAGGCCGAGATATGGTCATGTGTTCTTCGATGATCATGTCATCAATAACCCGCTCGATTTGCTGCCGAAGCTGCTCTTTGCGGGACATATCCGTCGTTGGTTCAAGCGTGGCGAGTAGTTTGTTCTGGACCCGATTCTTGAATTCGGTCAACCCCTCCATGGTATTGGTAGTCATGTTTCCGGCCATTACTGGTCGGGGCTGCGCATTCATGGGTGGTGATGCTATGCGGTTATTATCGTTACTTGAACCATTATTACCGCCGGTTTCTTTTGGGGGGAGATTCCCCGAATCGCCTGTACCAAATCTTTTAAGCAAAGCCATATTTTGCCTCCAATATCAATCCACCCTTTTTATTTCAGTCCTGCTTGCGCATAAGCATTTTCATCTTGTTTTGTTACCTTCTCTTTTACAAGGGAAGCTAATTTTTGGATGCTCATGCTGACTGGATGGGTCCGGTTTTCCAGGTAGATCGGAACGCCTTTATTGATGGATCGCATTATGTAGGCTTCATCCATGGGTATTGTCAGATTAATAGCCTGGTTAAGACGGTTGCCGACTTTTGCCGGGTCAATGTGCAGATTGCGGTCAAACCTGTTTAATACAAATACAATTCTCTCTCGTTCGATACCACTCATATCTGCCAGATTCAAGAATTGACTGCAATTCTTAATTGACGCAATATCCGGGGTTGTGATCAAAATGATCACATCTGAGGTGGACAGCGCTGATTGTACAACATCAGAAAGATATGATGACGTATCTATGATGATATATTGGAATGATTGTCGCATTAACGTCAATAGCTTGACCAATTGGTCTCCGTTGACACGGTCTACCAGATCCGGGCTGGGGGGTGGGGCTAAAATTTTGTAACCAACTGTTTTCGGCTGAGTCAGTGAAGCAGAGATTGTCTCCGGGTCTAGATCATCTGCTCGTACAGATAAATCAATAATGGAATTTTTTGGTTGTTCATTCAAGAAAACCGGGACGTCACCATAAAGGAGACTCGCATCAACAAGCGCTACGTTCGAGTTTTCGCCATGTAAAGCGGCAGCCAGATTGGTGGCGATGGTTGTACATCCGGTCCCGCCTTTCGGACTGTAAATGACAATAATCTTCCCCAGCGACATGGGTATGCTGCTGTAGGGAAGAGGTCCGGTTCTTCCAGCTGTCGATGTATAAACTTGAACGGCCTTGTTCTTTTCCTCCTGGGCCATTGCTCCCGCTCGATGAATGGCTGCGGTTAGTTCGTCAATCATGGGTGGTTTGGAGATAAAATCGCGTGCTCCAGCAAGCATGGCCTTCCGGTAATACCCAGGATCATCCTGAACGGAAAGTATGATGACCTGTGTGTAGGGGGTCTTTTTGCGGATAGCTTCGGTGGCTTCGATGCCGTTCATATCCGGCATATTGATGTCCATCAACACTACATCTGGTTTAAGTTGATCGCATTGGGCGATAGCTTCTTTACCAGATTGAGCCCCACCCAATACCTCGATGGTTGTGTCAAATTGTAGAAGGCGGCGAACCGTCTCTCGGGTCTCAGCAATATCGTCTACGATCAGCACCCGAATTTTTTCTTGCCCGGGCATAATTTCTCCTAAAAACTAGATTTCCTTTGATTCATTAAATCCAAATACTTTTATTGTGGAATGGCTGTTGGGGCGGGAGCAGAACTGCCGCTAAACTCAAGCGTGTCTTTTCGTGGTTCCAGACTGAACGCTGTCTTGGGCGGATTGGGAATGTTGTATGTTTGGAAGAGGTATTGTAATGTGACAGCCTCTACTGCAGCGGGGTCAATATCTCCCGCGGAGCGAAGTGCAAGGCTTAGCTTGGCTTCGCTCAACATCAGGTAATTCAACGTGATCGCATCCTGTGGACGTACGATCAAGGTGATCATACTGGGGGTTGGTGGAGGGGTTGCTTCACCTCCTGCTGCATCAGGTGCAGGTGTTGGTTCCACGCCGCTGGTCTTGGCCAGATCGTTGGTTGGGAAATCTCCAACTCTAAGGACAATGGCATCTTGAATGACCATTTGACTGACAAGGCGGGGGCGTTGATTTTCTGATGGAACCAGGTACACAGGCTGATTCAATGTAGGATCGAGGTCAACTCGACCCAGGTCTCCTCCTCCCGAGGATGTGGTTACTGTGAGCGAGCCAGGGTCGCCTTCTGTGGCACCACGGGGAGGAATGGCGTCGCCCGTTTTATTAGGGAGGCGGGATTGTGTGTTTTGGTCAATATCAACGACCATGATAGAGGCAATAATGTTTACATGATCACCCACTACTGGGGCGAAGGATACAGCGGTCAATTTGGTAATGGGGATTGAAACAGCTACATAACCCTTGGGAATCTGAAAAGCGGCGTATGAACCCACCTGACCGGTGACAAGCATGCCTTCGGTTATGGGGATACGGGCTTCCAGGTCATACTTGGCCTGTTTATTCAATATCGCGTTGGGATCGGTAAAGAAAGTGCCGGGAACCAGGTCCTTTTCGGGGTATGCCAGAGTAGCTATAACGCTTTCTGTAATGACTGACCCACGGGGGATTTTCTGTGTTGTTATGACAATGGTTGTCATCTTCTCGGAAACCTGCGGAACAGCCGCGGCACCTTGCTGTGCGTTACTGGTTAGCCCGGGTAGTGCCAATCCTCCACTACGGGT
>JAAYYW010000238.1 GCA_012515195.1 Leptolinea sp. | reverse complement strand
TCCGCTGTGGGCGCAAGGGATTTGCGAGGATCTGCCCCTAGTACGAGAGGACCGGGGTGGACAGACCTCTGGTTTGCCAGTTGTCGTGCCAACGGCATTGCTGGGTAGCTATGTCTGGCAAAGATAACCGCTGAAAGCATCTAAGTGGGAAACTTGCCTCTAGATTAGATCCCTCTTTCCGTAAGGAAGTAAGATCGCAGGAAGACTACCTGCTTAATAGGCAGCATGTGTAAGCACAGTAATGTGTTGAGCTAAGCTGTACTAATGATCGAGGGCTTCCATGTGACGCGGGGAATTCGGAATTCTTTCCTAATTGCGTAAAACCTACATACTATTCAAACTGACTTTGTGAATTAAAGTCTCTTGGTGATTTGTGCGACAGTGGTACACCCGGTCACATCTCGAACCCGGTCGTTAAGGCTGTCAGCGCCGATGGTACTTGGGGGGCGGCCCCCTGGGAGAGTAGGTCGTTGCCAAGAGGCTTTTTTCTTTTAACATTTTTTGGTTGGCCTCTTTTTTTTATTTCTTTTTTCTACCCCAAACATGGTTCAATCGAATCAAATAATGAAAACGGACAAAAATGGGGTATAATTATTTCGCTCTTTATGGGCAGGTTCTTTATTATCGCGGTTATCATTACGGAGGGCTCTGGCTGATTGATCTGGGTCAATTGAGAATACTCAATTATCTTGTTTCACCGGCTGCGCCTGAAGAACCAGCCGGTTTTGTTTTTCTATCCGTAAAAGACAGGAGGTGAGAATCTAATGACTGCAGTTGTTTTGCGCCCCAATGAATCACAGGACGCACTGCTGAAACGTTTCCGCAAAAAAGTTGTTAAAAGCGGTGTGCTAAGCACTGTGCGACGGAAACGCTGGTTCATCTCCAAGAGTGAGTTACGCCGGGTAGAGAAGAAGAAGGCGATCCGCCGAATTAAACGTCGCCAGTTCACCCACTCGGGTGACTAATAAGCGGATTGCATCCAGGAGGAACGGATGGCTAAAGAAGAAGATAAAATTCAGGTCGAAGGCGTAATTGTTGAGGCATTACCCGCCACACAATTTCGTGTACGTCTGACAGACAAAGATTACCACGACCATGAAGTTCTGGCCTACCTTTCCGGCCGGATGCGCAAGTATTACATCCGCATCCTGTTGGGAGATCACGTTCGTGTGGAAATGTCTCCATACGACCTATCCCGCGGCCGGATCGTATACCGTGCCAAGAAACCCAATGAAAGTAGTCCCAGCGAAGAATAATCAACTTTTCGCTAATTAAGAAGACCCCCTCTATGTTTTATAAAGAGGGGGTCTTTTTTGTTGTTAATAATTCTAAATTAGAAGTTTGTTATCAAAGGATGTGAGCGCTTTCATATAATTAGCGCGTTCAAATGCAGCTGGCTCTGTCACGTTCTTCTGGCTCATACTTCCCCGCATTTGTTTGATGGATTTATATTCATGCGCGTTACACCAATCAAGTAATTGACTGTTTAACTCGGTAATACGACGTGTGCCATTTTCAAGTAATTCACTGGCCAGCATGGTGACATTTGCGCCTGCCATGACAGATTTCACAACATCTTCTACAGTGTGAACTCCTCCCGTTATGGCCAGATCAGCTTTAACTCTATTGTAAAGTAAGGCCGTCCAACGAAGGGGAAGGCGCAGATCAGCGCTGGTGCTCATCTGCAATGATGGGAGAACATCAAGCGTTTCAATGTCAAAATCTGGTTGAAAGAAACGGTTGAACATGACCAGTCCTGAGGCGCCTGACTTCACAAGTTGTTGAGCCATGTTAGGCAAAGCACTAAAATATGGACTTAGTTTGACCGAGAGCGGGATGTGCAAAGCGCTCTTGATATCTTTGACAAGGTCAATATAGGTGTTTTCCATCTCAAGGCCAGTTAGATCGGAATCCGTGGGTATGTAATACATATTCAACTCAAGAGCGTCAGCGCCTGCCTGCTCAATCTTTTGCGCGTATTGGATCCAACCGCCGGATGAGATGCCATTCAGGCTGCCAATGATGGGTATTGACACCGATTTTTTTATTTTCTGGATCAGTTCCAGGTATTCCTCCGGTCCGATATTGTAGTGTCCCAAGTCTGGAAAGTACGTTACCGCTTCCGCAAAGGAATTTGTTCCCCGTTCCAAAAAATGATTAAGCGCCTTGCTTTCATGCGTGATCTGTTCTTCAAACAGAGAATACATTACAACGGCAGCAATGCCAGCATCTTCCATTTTCTTAACAGTATCAACTTTTTTTGATAGAGGCGAAGAAGAGGCGACAAGAGGATTTTTCAGGTCTAATCCGAGATATTGGGTTGTTAGATCGATCATTTTCAAGTCTCCCTTAATGGTCTATTACTTTTACAAATACTATACATCTGTTAAATGAACCCGGCGAGGGGTTACCTCGCCGGGCGTATAACGTTTTGATGGTTCTTAGGACTCAGGATTTTTGGCTTTGTATTCAACAGCTGCCATGGATTTGTACAATTCCCAACGCTTGGCTGCGTCTTCTGTGACCTGGTTCATCAACAATTCAGCACGTGCTTCATCTGATTGTAGAAGCATACGATAGCGGGTTTCTTTGTACGCGTACTCAGAAACTGGGATCGTCGGGTCTTTGGAGTCAATAAGCAGGGGATTCTTTCCTTCATCAACCAGGGCCGGGTTGTACCGGTAGAGAGGCCACATTCCGGAATTGACAGCCGCTTTCTGCTGATCAAGACCTCGGCGCATATCAATACCATGGTTGATACAGTGGCTGTAAGCAATTATCAGGGATGGGCCGTCGTAGGCATCGGCTTCAAGGAAGGCTTTGAGCGTTTGGGCATCGTTGGCACCCATGGCGACACGGGCGACATAGATATATCCGTAAGCCATCGCGATCATTCCCAGGTCTTTCTTGGGAAGTCCTTTACCGCTGGCGGCGAATTTTGCAACTGCGGCACGCGGGGTGGCTTTGGAGGCCTGACCGCCGGTGTTGGAATAGACTTCGGTATCCAAAACCAGGACGTTCACATTACGGCCGGAAGCCAGGACGTGGTCAAGGCCGCCGTAACCGATATCGTATGCCCAACCATCTCCACCCATGATCCAAACGGATTTCTTCACAAGAGAATCGGCCAGGGAAACAAGCTGACCGGCCATCGGGTCTTTGTTACCGGCAAGTTTCTGCTTCACAATCTCAACACGCTCTCGCTGGGCTTTGATACCCGCGTCTGTTGCCTGATCAGCATTAAGCAGGTCGTTCACCAGGCTGTCCCCGAGGACCGAAGCAAATTTGGGAAGCAATTCACAGGCGAACTCGTTCTGTTTGTCGATCGTGAGGCGCATACCAAGACCGAATTCAGCGTTATCTTCAAACAGTGAGTTGGACCAGGCGGGACCGCGTCCATCATTGTTAAAGGTCCAGGGAGTTGTAGGTAGATTGGCACCGTAGATTGATGTACAACCGGTGGCATTGGCTACAACCATCCGATCGCCGAAGAGCTGGGAAACCAGTTTGATGTAGGGGGTTTCACCACAACCACCGCACGCACCGGAGAACTCGAACAGAGGCTGAAGCAATTGAGAGTTCTTTACCGTTGTCGGCTGGAATGCTGACCGGTCAACTTCAGGCAGGCTGAGGAAGAATTCCCAATTCTCACGTTCCTGCTCGCGAAGCGGGGGTTGCTCGGCCATGTTGATGGCTTTGAGGCTGGAATCAGCCTTGTTCTTGGATGGGCAGGCTTCCACGCAGAGACCGCAGCCAGTGCAGTCTTCCGGAGCTACCTGGATGGTGAATTTCATACCGGGTAGTTCTTTGAATTTGGCATCCGTCGATTTAAAAGTTGCAGGTGCTTTATCCAGCAATTTCGGATCATACACTTTCTGACGGATAACGGCATGCGGACAGACGAAGGAGCATTTACCGCATTGGATACAGGTATTCGGATCCCAAACGGGAATCTCGAGAGCGATATTCCGTTTTTCCCACTGTGACGTGCCTGTCGGGAAAGTACCATCTGCAGGCATCGCGGAAACAGGCAGTTTATCGCCTTCGAAGACGATGATCTGACCGAGGACATCTTTCACGAACTGCGGTGCGGCAGCGGGTACGCTGGAACGGCGGGTTATAGTGCTGGTTACTTTTTCTGGAACCTTAATCTCATGCAGATGAGACAGGGAGGCATCAACCGCGTCATAATTCTGCTTGACAACAGCTTCACCACGTTTGCTATAGGTTTTCTTGATGGATTTCTTGATCTCGGTAATGGCCTGTTCGCGCGGGAGGACACCGGAGATGGCAAAGAAGCAAGTCTGCATGATGGTATTCACACGGCCGCCCATGCCGGTTTTCTGGGCCACGGCGCTGGCATCGATGGCATAGAATTTCAGTTTCTTTTCGATGATGTCTTTCTGAACTTCCTGCGGGAGTTTGTCCCACACTTCATCGGGACCGTAGATGCTGTTGAGCAGGAACACAGCGCCCGGGAGGGCGTAGCGGGTCATATCGAAGCGTTCAAGGAAAGAGTACTGGTGGCAGGCTACGAAATTGGCTTTGCTGATGAGGTACGGCGCGCGAATGGGTTTGGGTCCGAATCGCAGGTGAGAAATGGTAACAGAACCGGATTTCTTTGAGTCATACACAAAGTAGCCCTGAGCTGAGTTATCCGTTTCTTCTCCAATGATCTTGATGGAGTTCTTGTTTGCACCGACAGTACCATCGGCACCCAGGCCAAAGAATACGCAGCGCACCGTTTCAGAATCTTCGATGTCAAAATCAGCATCATAGTCAATGCTGGAATGGGTGACGTCGTCAATGATACCTACCGTGAAGTGGTTTTTGGGTGCAGCTTTGCCAAGTTCGGTGTAGATACCATTGACCATGGCAGGGGTAAATTCTTTGGAGGAAAGTCCATAGCGGCCGCCAATAATGATAGGAGCTGTCTTGAAAGGTGCCGAACCATTTGTGAGTCCTTCACTGATTGCGGCGATGACATCCTGGTACAGGGGTTCACCGGTCGCGCCAGGTTCCTTGGTACGGTCCAAAACCGCAATCTTCTTGACAGAGGCTGGGAGGACTTTCAGGAATTCATCGGACGGGAATGGGCGATAAAGGCGAATGTTTACCACACCGACCTTTTCACCTTTTTTATTCAGGTACAGAGCAGTTTCTTCCGCGGTTTCTGAACCTGAGCACATGATCACAATGATCTTTTCCGCATCTTTCGCGCCGAAGTATTCCACAATCTGGTACTTACGTCCGGTTATTTTGGCGAACTTGTCCATATATTTCTGGACAATCCCCGGGGTTGCATCGTAATACGGGTTAACAGTCTCGCGTCCCTGGAAGTACACATCAGGATTCTGAGCTGTGCCGCGAAGTACCGGGCGGTCAGGTGTGAGGCCGCGCTGGCGGTGTTCCATAATGTATTTCTCTTCGATAACAGCGCGGATATCATCAACCGTCAGGCGTTCAATTTTGTTGACTTCGGCGGAGGTTCGGAAACCGTCAAAGAAATGTACGAACGGAACGCGGGATTCCAGAGTGGCGGCATGAGAAATGAGAGCCATGTCATGGGCTTCCTGCACGGAGCGGGAAGTTAGCATAGCAAAGCCGGTAGACCGGGCAGCCATAACATCGCTGTGGTCGCCGTAGATCGATAACGCCTGTGCTGCCAATGAACGGGCTGACACATGGAAGACCGTGGCAGTCAATTCACCGGCGATCTTGAACATATTCGGGATCATCAGAAGCAGACCCTGAGAGGCGGTAAAGGTGGTGGTCAAAGAACCGGTTTGCAGTGCGCCGTGGACGGCACCCGCAGCTCCACCTTCAGATTGCATTTCCATGACTGTAGGAACAGTTCCCCACAGGTTCGGGTGTTTTTGTCCCGCCCACTGATCTGCCCACTCACCCATGGTTGAAGAGGGTGTGATGGGGAAAATGGCGATGACTTCACTGAGCTTAAACGCGATGTCTGCTACAGCTTCGTTAGCGTCAAGAGTTACTTTTTCTCGCTGCATTTGGCTTACTCCATTCACAAAAATTTCCGGGAGGCTCTGTTTGCCGCTCGGTTGGGTTTGTTGATATTAACCCGCGTTTCCGGCAGGGTTATTCATCCAATTAAGAAGTATAAATCGGTCTAATTTCCTCAATAAGTACCAAAAATCACCGAAAATGCTGTTATCATGCAGCATTTTTCAAGTGGTCCATGGCCAAAAACAGACAAGCCAGGGTTTTTCCGTCATGTATCTGGTTCGATCGCACCATTTCCCAAACCTCAGATACTGGGATGGCTTGCGTCTGCAAAAACTCATCGTCATCGTGTTTCAAAGGTGCCGGATAAAGTCCGGTCATTAGATAAACGTGCATGTATTCAGAAGAATACCCCGGTGCAAGAAAAAACTCTCCCAGTTTGGTGACATGTTTTGCGGCCATCCCGGTCTCTTCGCGGATCTCACGTTCAGCACAGATAGTCGGGTCTTCATTTTCTTCCAGGGTGCCGGCTGGAAGTTCCATCAACATCCCTTTTGATCCCATTCGGTACTGGTTGACAAAAATAATCCGATTCTGGTCGTCCACCGGGACAATGGTCACAGCTCCGGAATGTTTGACACAATCATATGTGGTCGTTCTTCCATCGGGCAGGCGAACTTTTACTTTATCAACCGCGAATGCCCGTCCGCGAAATACTTCTTCTTTTTCCAACCATTCAAAATTCATCGTTTGCTTTTGCGAAATCCTTACATGTTTATCGGGGGTTATTATACCTTGTTCCTGGTATTACCTAAAATAGACCTTTTGGGTGAAATTAATTGCGAATCCATAGTATCCTTTTATGACCTGATGAATCCAATACACACTATTAAATGAAAAGACGCACTGGCGGGCGCGTCTTTTCATTTTGAGGATGGATCGAGAATCTATCGAGGAGTTCTCGGAATACCCGTGCTATGGAATACGCAGCATTTGACCAGCGTAAATCTTGTATGGTTCAGGTAGTTCATTGGCTTCAACGATCTGACTCGGATCGATATCCCCGTACAGGCAAGAAATGGTATACAGGGTTTCACCCGCACCAACCTGATGCATGGCAGGATGCGCGCGGATCCAGCGATGGCCAAAGCGGCTTTCGGGCCATTCGCCTGTCTGTGGAATCTTGAGTACAAAACCAACGTCTGGTTTGGATTCCAATGACAATCCGTTCGCGTTCAATAGATCGAGCGGGTTAAGGTTATACCGTCTCGCAATGCAGAAAGGCCATTCACCTTTATTCAAGGTATATTTTTCCGGCCGGTCTGTATAGGTCACGGTTTCGTCATCATCATCGTCATCATCATCGTCGTCGGATGATACAGCTTTTGGTGATGAATCACTGGCGGCTTTGGCAGGCGGCATTTCTGCGGCTGAGGAGACAGCCAGCTGCATGTCTTGCTGTTCAGCGTCAAACAATGAAAGCACAGTTGGCGTGGGTTTGAACGAACCCAGCCTTGATGCTTTCATGGTGCATCCACTGGTCACCACAAGCAGTAAAATAGAAAACAAGGAAAGGGCGAACAGAACCTTTTTCATTTGGAATGCTCCTTCCAATTCGACAGGCGGTTATCTCCGCCAGATAAAATTCCGTTATCGGAGTGTATCGGCATTGGTGCAAGAAGCGCGCCAATAGAGTACTATAGAAAGGGAGCAATGAATATTTATTTCTCCTGTTCCATTACTGGAGGACGAAAAGACCAGCCAGATTATGAGCGCCTGGTAAATGCGCTGATGGAAGATGGTCATATTGTTCCCACGGCTCATCTAGCTGATGCGGATATACTCTCTCTTGAAAAAGTGGTTAAACCTCAAGAGGTTTATCATCGTGATGTGGAATGGGTTACCCACTGCAATATCCTCGTGGCTGAGGTTTCAACTCCTTCGCATGGCGTAGGGTATGAGATTGCACTGGCAGAATCGCTGGGGAAACCAGTATTCTGTTGCTACCGAGAAGGCAGTGTGGTTTCAAAGATGATTCTGGGAAACACCTCTCCGGGTTTCCGGGTGTTTGCGTATAAAAATATCGACGAAGCTATCCGGGAAGTGAGGGTCTTCTTAAAGAGCTTGCCCGGATTGTGAATGTTATCTGACAGAAATATGACTTTCGACAATGGTCAGACAACCGCTGCGAGAGTAAGATTAAGACAGTTCAGTACACCGAACGACAACTGATCATATCGCTGTCTCCTCCTTTGGCGAAGGCCTCCGCCGGGTTCCTGACCACCCCCGGCGGAGGCCGCTTTTAAAACATCTGACTCAAACATCTCTTTCAACCGGAATGAATGAGATTGACCAGGGGGTAGCAGCAGGCGACCGGAATCGGGTTGCCAAATGGTATGTTATGACATCCGCAAAAAAACCGGTTTTTTGTTATGATGTACAGATATTTTTTTATGGAAAATACTATGGATGAGCTCACCAATATATTTAAAAAAAAGATACATATCAACGCATTTGATTGTGACGTTAATCTCCGCTTGAAACCGTCTGCTTTCTTTCAGCAGCTTACTGAAGCAGCCGGAGAACACGCTGACCAATTGGGTTGCGGATTTGAGACCATGTATTCCCGTAATCTTTTGTGGGTGCATTCCCGGATGAAGATCAAATTTCTGCGATTCCCGACAGTCGGTGAGGTGGTACATATCACCACGTGGCCCAAGACCATTCAACAAAAGCTTTTCTTCGTGCGTGATTATGTCATTCACGCCGAAGATGGCGAACAACTGGCCAAAGCATCATCGGCCTGGTTAGTGATCGACGCGATAGCCCGCCGGATGGTACCCCCTAAGACGGCTGGGCTCGATCTTCCATCCATGACCGAAGAAGTTGCCTTGAATGAACCCTTGGAGCGGCTTTCTGTTCCGGAAGATAGTGAAGAACGGCTTACATTTCGGGCGGGGTATTCCGCGGTGGACATGCTGGGCCATGTAAACAACAGCCGTTATGTGGAATGGATCTGCGATACCTTCCCCATTGGAATGCATCGTGAGAATAGCCTTGATTGGATGCAGATAAATTACGACAAAGAAGTTCTGCCAGGCGAAGATGTTTCGGTTTCATCAAAAAGCTCATTGGAAAATCCATCTTTGTGGTTCATACGGGGAGATAACTGCACCAATGGAACGCGCGCGTTCGAGGCCGTTGTGAAATGGAAAGAGTAAGAAACATTTTGATATAGCGCAAAAGAATAAAATGGATCAAAGCACAGTCAAGATGGGGGAAATATCCCTTCTTTGTAATTTGTTAAGAGCTGCTTGCCAGTTTTACCAAAACCGGGCGGGCCGCCAGAACGGCACGCGCACGGTGGCTCAGTCGGTTTTTCTCTTCCTTTGTCAACTCTGCCATGGTTCGATTCATACCTTCAATCCGAAAGATTGGATCGTAACCGAAACCATTTGTACCACGTTCCTCCGGAATTATTTCTCCGCGGCATGACCCATCCAGGGTGTATGTTTCGCCATCTGGCACAGAGATCACAACAGTGCTGTAAAAAGCGGCTGCCCAGGGACGGGGAAGGCCTTTTAACCTATCTAGTAAAAACATTCGCCGGTCAGAATCAGTAGCACCTGGTTTATCGGAAAACCGGGCGGAATGCAGTCCGGGTTTTCCGTCTAGGGCTTGCACTTCCAATCCACTGTCATCAGCCAGCGTCACCAAGCCGCTGGCTTGACAATAGGCCTGGGCTTTCTTGGTGGCATTTTCAGCGTATGTTTTTCCGTCCTCTTCCACGTCCAGAGAAACCCCAATATCCATCGGAAGGATTGCTTCAATCGGAAGATCACGGAGCAGGTCCATGATCTCGATGAGTTTCCCTTTGTTGCTGCTGGCAATTAATAATTTCATTTCTTTCACCAATTTAATGTAAATTCATAAAAGTCGTTGACTTTAAATTTCTGCGTGCTATAATTTCGTATATCTTATTAATTAACACGTGGATACTCCTTGGCACACGATCGTTTCCCTCTCCGGATCAATGTAGGTTTTCTGATCAACGCGCCGATCAGTACCAGTCGGGAGATCATTTTTGATCTACCGACAGTAGACTTGGGCGGCGAATTAACCATAAATAACCTGAGCGGTAAGGTCGAATTGACCCGAACCCCGAAAGGGATTTTTATTCAAGCCAGGTTCTCGTCCATATATCACGCCGAATGTGTTCGTTGCCTAGATGAATTTGACCTACGGCTTGGAACTGATTTCAACGAATTATATGCGTTTCATTCAAATTCTGTAACTGAATCCGGACTGATTGTTCCTGAAGATGCGAATATCGATTTGATGCCTTTACTTCGAGAGTATCTATTAATAGAAATCCCAATCAAAACAGTATGCCGGGAGGATTGCAAAGGCCTGTGCACTGTTTGCGGAGAAAATCTCAACCACCAAATCTGCGAGCACCAGACTGAAGAGAATCGGACAGGCATTTAGCATGAATGGTGTTGCCAAAAGAAGGAGGGAAGGGCATGGCTAATCCGGCTAGACGGCGTAAGAATACCCAGATCCTCGGCATGCTGCTTGAAAAAGCAGATGTTCAGGGCTACCTCACAACAGAAGACCTCATGGAGGCCTACCCTGAAGTGTCTGCTGATGCGGAACGGTTGGAAGCAGTCATGATGGCACTTCGCCGGCGGGGGGTTGAGTTTCTGGATGGCGAGAATGAGACAAGTGAAAATGCGGAAGATATCGGGGATACCGATTTTGATCCCTATTCAGACCTCGCACCTTTGTCCAGTGAAGATACCATTGGCCTCTACCTGAAAGAGATGTCGCGAGTTCCGCTCTTGAATGTAAAAGAGGAATTGGATCTCGCGAAACGGATTGAATCCGGGGTCAATGCCGCGAAAAAACTGCGTACCTTTCCTGAAAAAGGTACACCTGAATTAAGAGAAGAGTTGGAACGGACTATTGATGACGGTTTGCGAGCCCGGGAACATCTGATCAAAGCCAACACCCGTCTGGTGGTTTCCATTGCCAAACGATACCTGAGCCGGGGTGTACCTTTCCTCGACTTGATCCAGGAAGGCAACCTGGGTTTGATGAAAGCTGTCGAAAAATATGAATATCAACGCGGCTTTCGATTTTCCACCTATGCCACCTGGTGGATACGGCAAACCATAACCCGCTCCATTGCGGATCAGGGGCGCACCATTCGAGTTCCCGTTCACATGGTAGACCGCATCCGTCAGTTGTACAAATTGACCCATGAGATGGAACAAAAACTGGGACGCATTCCCACAACCGAAGAACTTGGAGATCAGATCGGCGTAAGCTCCAACAAAGTTGACTGGATGCTGCAGGTATCCTGGCTGCCATTATCACTTGAAAGTCCCATCAACGATGAAGATGACTCGGAATTGGGCATGTTCGTTGAAGATGAGATTACGCCCACCCCCATGCAATCAGCGTATACAAACCTGCTTCGTGAGAAGATCGAAGAAGTTCTAGCTACACTACCCCCGCGTGAAGCCCGCATATTGCGTTTGCGATTTGGTTTGGATAACGGCCGGACGTACACGTTGGAGGAAGTGGGAAAGAAGTTTGGTCTTACCCGAGAGCGCATCCGGCAGATAGAAGGTAAAGCGCTGAGCCGGCTGCGGCACCCACGCCGGGCACGGCAATTGAAGGATTATGTGCAATAAAAACAAGGAAAAAAAGGCAGGGTACACACCCTGCCTTTTACTATATTACAAACGGATTACCACTTTTCCAAATGGATACGTTCCGGTTTGAACCGGTGCGGGGGTAATTTTTTCTCGTTTGGTTTGCCCAGGGCAACGATTGAAAGCGGATGCACTGTTTTCGGAAGATCAAAGAGCTTTGAAATGAACACATTGCGTTCCACCTCGGGGTAAAGGCCAATCCACACCGCTCCCAAACCCTGAGCATGCGCGGCCAATAGGATGTTTTCGGTGGCCGCGGCACAATCCTGTGGCCAACGTCCGGGGTGGTTTTCCAGCATCTCGTCCGCGCATACCATGATGGCAGCCTGCGCCTGGGGAAGCATTCCAGCGTAGGGGTGATTTCGAGCGATCTCATCCAATTTCTCGCGGTTCCGGATAACAATAAAGTGCCACGGTCGGGCGTTTCCAGAAGATGGGGCAGCCATGGCGGCCTGCAATAGAAAGTCAATTTCCTCGTCGGTTACCGGTTCTGTTGTGTACTTCCGGATACTGCGTCGGGACAATATGGCATCCAGTGCGTCCATTTATTCCTCCGATTTCTGTAAGGCCTCTACTGGCGTGACATCTCCATAAATCACAGAGAGAATTCCTGTTAAATAACGATCCATAGTCCACAGATTGGCATAAACCAGGTTTCGGATAATCGCGCCGGATAGAGAATCATTTTCTACATTTATGCTTGTCTTGTATCGAATTTCTCCATCTGAAAAATCCATTTCGAAATTGCCAACTTTCAATCCATAATTCGCGCGGGTAATGAACTCGGAAAGAACAGGTCGTTTTTCCTCCGGAACATTGACCGGGCAAACAGAAAAGAAGAAAAAAATTGGTTGTTCTTCATGGACCTGCGCGTAACAGGTCCATTTCCCATTTTTTCCTTGAAAGGTCATTTGCAGGATGGGCTGATTCCCCAATTGCATGTAATACCACTCATCGTCTGTAAAGAACTTTTGTATGGTTGCAAACAATTCATTCATAAAATTCTGCACGCCTTTTGAAGAAAGTACCTGCAGAAATTCTATCATAGGCCGTTGATACAAAAAAATGCGCCGGAGTGAAAACATTGAAATCACGAATCGAAGACTGGACTTTCAACATAAAACATCCAGACGATTCTGAACACTATGCACCTGTTCTTGCCGGAGTTTTGAGGGCATGCTATAATCTTTCTGGGTCAGACAAAATCACTCCGAATTTTCTGACTAGGATTATTATTTTATTGGCTTAGAACAATCCCTTTTCCCTGACAAACTGATGGATCGCAACAGGCAGGCCCAATCACTGGGTGGCTGGGTTATTGTCTGTCTATCCTGGAAAAATTGATAAGAGATCCTTATGACCGTTGATATTGCTGAATTACAAAAAACTCCCCTGGCGAATCTCAGGCAAATAGGCATAGATTTTAACGTGCCGAACGCAGCCCGATTGAAGAAAGAGAATCTGATACTTCAGATCCGTCAGAATGAAGCCGCGCAGGAGGGGCTGGAAGTTCGCGGTGGTGTTCTTGAAGTTTTGCAGGAAGGTATCGGTTTCCTGCGCCGGAATTACGCCATTGGACCGGATGATGTTTATGTGTCCCAGGCCCAGCTGCGCCGGTATGAACTGCGAAGTGGCGATTTTGTACTTGGACAGGTCCGTCCGCCGCGCGAAACGGAGCGCCATTACGGTCTCTTAAAAGTTGAAACGATAAATGGGATTTCTCCTGAAGAATTGCACAACCGCCGCCGATTTGAGGATATGACTCCAATTTTTCCCGACAAGCGGTTTGACCTGGAAACAGACCGGTCAATACTTTCCACCCGGTTGATCAACCTGGTATCTCCGATCGGGCGGGGTCAGCGAGGTATGATCGTCTCACCGCCCAAGGCGGGTAAAACCACGATCATGAAACAGGTGGCAAATGGCATTTCCACCAACTACCCCGATGTTCACCTCATTATCACATTGATCGGTGAAAGACCGGAGGAGGTTACCGATATGGATCGTTCTGTGGATGCTGAAGTGGTGGCTTCCACGTTCGATGAACCGGTCACCTCTCATGTCAGGGCTGCTGAGATCGCGCTAGACCGGGCAAAACGACTGGTCGAAATGGGGCGGGATGTGGTTATACTAATGGACTCGCTAACAAGGCTCGCAAGGGCTTATAATCTGGTAGTAAATCCATCCGGAAGAACTCTTTCTGGTGGAATGGATCCAACCGCGTTATACCCACCGAAACGGTTTTTCGGAGCAGCAAGGAATCTGGAGGAAGGCGGTTCGCTGACGATCATCGCTACTGCTTTAATTGATACAGGTTCAAGGTTGGATGATGTCGTTTATGAAGAATTTAAAGGTACTGGCAACATGGAATTGCATCTTTCCCGGCGTTTACAAGAACGCAGGGTTTTCCCGGCTATCGATATTGAACGTTCATCCACCCGCCGGGAGGAGTTGTTGTTGGGTCCGGATATTCTTCAAAGAGCCTGGTTAATGCGGCGTATGTACCTGCAAATGATCACGCCGCCGCCTCAAGGGGCCGGGATGGATACTTCTGTGGGAACGGAAGCGATTCTGCAGCGGTTAACACGAACCCGTAACAATCAGGAGTTTTTGGAAAACTTAACGGAGGATTAGTGAAATTAAAATTCGCAACCCGCGAGAAGCCGGAGGATCAAACGGGTACAACCCGTGTTTCCCCCCTCGAATTCTGGCTTCCAAAAATCAGCTGGGGGGTTGCGCTGATCATGGTCGGTTTTGCCGGCTTTGTCGCGTTCCAAAAAATTCCCGGATTGATTAAGGTTGAAGCCCCGGTTCCAACCCCCATTCCAGTTTCCCCCATTCCTGAAGGCAGCGGGGGAGCACCGCACATGCCTGATATCACAGTAGA
Source organism: Leptolinea sp. (assembly GCA_012515195.1). Lineage (GTDB taxonomy): Bacteria > Chloroflexota > Anaerolineae > Anaerolineales > Anaerolineaceae > Leptolinea. The sequence goes on along the minus strand of JAAYYW010000238.1, from coordinate 26,441 downwards.
TAACCTGATATCCCTATCACGAGCGGCGTCCCTTCATACGGATAAACCTGACAGACCGTTAGATAAAATCCAACACTATCTTGTCCAAAAAGGTGATTCGGTATTTTCGATTTCCCGGCAATATGACCTGGAACCAGAATCAATTCTTTGGGCTAATTTTGATGTGCTTCAAGATGACCCCCAGATGCTTTCGGTGGGTGTGACATTGAATATCCCGCCGACAGACGGCGTGTACTATAAAGTTAAAAAATACGACACACTGGAAAAGATCGCGTCCAAATACAGGGTCTACGTGGAAGATATTGTCATGTGGCCTGGTAACAAACTCGATTTTGTTGATCCGCAGATTAAGGAAGGTCAATACCTGATGATCCCCGGAGGAACAGGTGAAGTTCGTCAGTGGATCGTTCCGGATATTGCCAAAGGTAAATCGGCTACTATCGCCAATTCAAAGATCATCGGGCCAGGTGCCTGTGAAACAGGTGATGGTGGCGCTGTTGGAACAGGTGGTTTCATCTGGCCTACCAATAACGCTCACAAGATTTCTGGCAATGACTACTGGTCAGGCCACCTGGGAATTGATATTGCCGCGCTAACAGGAGACTATATTAAGGCGGCTGATAGCGGTGTGGTCGTTTATGCCGGGCCCATCGGCGGTGGTTATGGCAACTTTGTCATGATCGATCATGGAAATGGTTACCGCACAGCCTATGCCCACAACAACGCGGTGCAGGTGCGCTGCGGGCAGAGTGTGACCCAGGGACAGATCATTGCTCTCGCGGGAAGTACGGGTAACTCCACCGGACCGCATCTTCACTTTGAGGTCCGTTACTTTGGCGGTTTTATCAATCCCTGGGCTGTATTACAGTAGAAACATTTTTTGACTGTCAGCTGGAGGAAGCTCTTGCTTCTTCCAGCTTTTTTTTATAACAAATCAACAGGATCGATCTGCACACGGCAATTATTGAGTGGGATATCGTGCAGAACCCGGGCAGGGTCAGAACTTCGGATGACCACCTGGTAGCGGTATTGACCATTCTCACGTGAAAAGTAACAGGGAAGTGCTGCACCAACTGAGGATGCCCCCAGGTTCTCTTCTTCAATCCGGTGGGCTATTCTTTCCCGCACATTTTCCGCCTGGGTTTTGCAGAATTCTTCATTTAGATTTACAAAGATCAACCGGGCCAACCGTGTGTAAGGCGGATACTGAAGACGTTTGCGTTGTTCTATCTCGTGGTCGTAAAACGTATTTAAATCATGCCTGGACGCGGCCTGGATGACGAAGTGTTCCGGCTGGTAAGTCTGAAGGATCACATTGCCCTGCCGCTCACTGCGGCCTGAACGGCCTGCCACCTGGGTTACCAATTGGAATGTGCGTTCCGGCGACCGGTAATCTGGCAGGTTAAGGCCGGATTCTGCCAGTAGAATACCGACAAGTGTGACAAGTGGAAAATCATGTCCTTTGGTCACCATCTGTGTTCCAACCAGGAAATCGGCATGATGTGCGCTGAAATGGCCCAAGATGATTTCGTTGGCACCCTTTGTCTGTGTGGTCTCGGAATCCAGGCGAAGAACGCGGGCGTCAGGAAATAGATTCTTTAATTCAGTCTCCACCCGTTCGGTCCCGGTTCCAAAACCGCGAATGCGCTGGCTGGTGCAATTGGGGCACGCTTTTGGCATCTGCCTCTGGTAACCACAATGATGGCAGAGCAGGATGTTTTCAACTGAATGGTAGGTTAACGGAATCTCACAACGCGGGCAGCGAATCGTGTGTCCACAGTCGTAACAAAAGATAAAAGTTGAGGTTCCCAGGCGATTGAGAAATAGTATCGCCTGTTCCTGTGCTTCAAGCACCTTCTGCAAGGATTCTTGAAGTGGCCGGCTGAACATGGACCGCACACCCGCTTTCAATTCAGAACGCATATCTACGACCTGGATTGGTGGCAATCCCGGATCTTCTGTCTGTTTCCCTGATCCATTTTCGAGCGGAGTTACCCGGCGGGGAAGCAGCAAGTGCTGGTAGGTTCCTTTTCGGGCAAAATACTGTTGAGAAACATCCGGTGTGGCAGAACCCATTATAAGCGCGGCTGAGCATAGCTCGGTAAGTCGTGAGGCAACACGCTGGGTAGAAAACGCCGGAGCTGGTTCCCGTTGGTAATATGAATCATCATGACATTCATCAATAACGATCAGTCCAAGGTCTTTCAATGGTGTGAACAGTGCGCTGCGCGGACCGACGATGATCGGGAGAACACCAGCACGGGCGCGCCTCCAGGTATCATACCGTTCACCCGGTGTCAGTTTTGAATGGATCAATCCCACCTGGCCGGGAAACCGGGTCAGGAACCGTTGGACTGCCTGAGGCGTAAGGGATATTTCGGGAACCAGAATAATGGCCTGTCGTCCCGCATTCACCGTCTCTGCGGCTGCCCGTAAATAGATCTCAGTTTTGCCGGACCCGGTAACCCCCTGTATCAGGAGTGGTTGGATCATTTCACCGCTCCGGCTCCATTCCAACGCAGTCTTAACCTCATTCCAAACTTTCTGCTGGTCTTCGGTAAGTTCCGGCACTTCTTGATCTAATGGTTGTACGTTCCTCAATGGATCACGCCAGACTTCAGTCTCACTCAAAACAACAAGATCCATTTCCTGCAAAATGATCAGGTCAGCCATGTTGCATCCGCTGGCAGCGTACACCCAGGTGACCTCAACCGGCAACGGCTCCCCCATGAGATATTCAAGCGCCCGTTGACGGCGCTCCTGTACTGCCGGGAACATGCTCAGATTTTCCTTCTTCGCGTTTATTGTTTCGTTCGGACAGGCAAGAGAAGCTGTGCGCACAAATTTTGGTCTGACCTTTGGTGGAAGCAAAATAGACCTTGATGTTATCTGTCCGGCTTGTTGCAGTTTTCGTAGTGCTCCCTCGAGGGTTGTATGAGGAATGGCAGCTTCCATTTGGTGCAATCGTAATCCCCCACGGTTTATTAGTTGTTGCATGATGCGTTGCTCTGTCTGATCCATCTTGACCAGGTTGATCTCATCGGTTATGACTTCGTACAGGTTATCTGCCTGTGCAACCAGACCCGGTGGGAGCATTTGATCAATACAGAGCCCCAGAGGTGTCAGGGTTTCTTTCGACATCCAGATGGCCAGTTGGATTTGTTTGTCTGTAAGAACGGGAACCGGATCAATTAACCCACTGACAGCCTTAACTTCAGGCACAGAAGGTATGTCGATAAACCGAGTGATGATGCCCTGTACAACCCGGTTGGCGAATGGAATTTCGACCAGGCAGCCGGGCAGTACACAATCCTTGAGTTCATCAGGAAGGCTGTAATCAAACTCCGAGTCAATCGCCGGGATGTTTACCGCCACCCTTACGTATTGCGGTTTATCCATATTAAGAGTTTACACGATATGTGTATAAAACCGTGTTTTTTTTATTCAGTTTTCACAAAAACTGCTGAAGCATACCCGACAACCGAACTGCGATCCCCAGTCTCATCTGCGGATGTACTATGATGAAGAATTATTGCCTTGTTGGCTTGCCGCTTAAGTGATGCCCACATAACCGCGCTGATTGCCCCTGCTCCACACGCGTAACCTTTTCCGGTAATATCCGCGTTTAGAACCCCTTCCGGGGAGAGTTTTTCTACCTGCTTTTCCAGAAACCCATCAAGCAATAAAGCCTGTGATTCAGGGAAAAAGTGAGAGAGGTCGCTGCTGGCTACCAACAGGGTTTTTAGGTCCTTTGTGACGTCCGCGATTGTTTCTCCCAACGTCCGCATTTCCATGGCATCACGCGAGCGGACCATAACTGGAAGAAGTGAAAACTTTCCAATAAGGCTTCGCTGTAAAAATGGAAGCTCGATTTCCAGTGAATGTTCTGTATCGCGGAAAAGACGGTTCAGGGTTAAGCCGCCAGAGGTTTTTAATGCCATCTCCAGATGAGACAGACACTCCCCATGAACCGGTATGGGGCCAAGCGGTGTGCCATATGCCTGGTGTGCTGTTGTTATCAGAGAACCGGGATAAAGGTCGTGGTACGGTGCGATCACGACCACCAGGTCATATGAATTGCCCTGGACAGTCTTGAAGGCATGAGCTGCCGTTAACCCGGAATACCGATGCCCGGCATGCGGAGCAACAAGGCCTATCACCTCGCCCGGAAGGGGTGGGATCACAGCATAATCCAGGTATGTATCAATCTGGCGGGCGAGACGGGTCGGATTGTTTTCGTACCAGCGTCCTGCAATTGGAGAAGGACGCACATCTGAAAGGGCTGACATGTCAGAATCCTTTCGATTAGTGAAATAATAAGAATGTTTTTATCATTCTAACATTCGCCAGTTGGAAAAGGAACAGGTTGTTATTGCAGGAAATCTTTTGGATTTACACGACCGTAGGTGTCGCTGCGCATTTCAAAATGAAGATGAGGCCCGGTGGATTTTCCGGTCGAACCCAGCAAACCAATCACTGCCCCTTGCGAAACAGACTGTCCGCAGGCGACGCTAATGGAATTGAGATGCGCGTACAACGATTGCCAGCCGTTACCATGATCAATTACGACCACATTCCCGTACCCGAAATCATTCCATCCGGCATATACGATCACACCGCCGTCTGACGCGAAGACACCGTTATTCAAAGCCCCACCGATGTCAATAGCGTAATGCCCGGTTTCGGGCGAATAATCGTATCCGGAAATGAAGCGGTCCGTCGATGGCCAGAGGAACAGACCACTGCCAATCGTACCATCCACGACAGCACCACAGGCGCCGGGGCCGTATATCTTTGCAACAGCGGGATCACTGCGGGTTATGCGCGGTGCTGACCATACAACAAATTCCCGCTGTCCTCCAGGGACGATCAGCATTTTTCCCGGTTCAATATTGGGATTCGCAAAATCACCCAGGCTCGCAATGTCCAACCCGTTTCCCGGGAAGTTGACGACAACTTCTGGTGTTACACCGTAGAACTTGGCCACACCGTTAAGTCCTTCGCCGGCGTGCCATTCGTGATACACCCCATCCACGGGAAGTATGTTCAAAACCTGGTCAGGTTGCAGGTAATGGGGGTTATCTGCCAGTACGTGATAGTTGCCCCAAAGTATGGTTTGGGGCTTCAGGTTGAACTTGGACGCAATGGCAAAAATCGTGTCACCCTTTTGAACGGTGTATTGGGTTATTTGGGAACGCGGTTTTGCAGGTAATGAAGTATGCGCGTCTGTAAACCGGGGAATACTATCCAGCAAAACATTGCCGCCTGTGTAGACCACGGAAGATGGATTAGTCCCCGGCAGTGAAGTGGGTGTGCTGCTGGTATATGGAATGTCGGCCTTCTGTGGATTGGTTACAGTCCCGGAGAGAAAGAAGCTATTCATAACCCAGACAGCGATCAAGATCAACGTGATGGAAGCGAGACCCGTACCGGCTCTCATAGCCTGTTCGGTCAGTCCACGCTGTTGAATGGCTTGCCAGACGCGAATCCACAACGATTCCGATTCATCAGATCCTTCGGATTCTTCGTCAACTGGGTTTTCGTTTATTGATCCGTCCAGAAAATCCTTTTCCGGAGTCGGTGAAATTTCGGTCATACATCCTTCTTCGATAATTTGAGCATCATAACATGTGAAAAAATGTCGGTCAAGCCGGGCAGGGATGGACTTGGATCACAAATAAAATGTTTTGGTTGCCCGTATTCCAGAACCCTGCCAATCAACTAGGGTCGGGCCTGAAACTTTCGAGGAGTTCGACAGGACTGTTGAGGATAAGATCGGCGCCGGCTTTCTCCAGCTCATCTCTTTCACCAAAACCGCATAATACACCAACAGTTTGTGCGCCGGCTGCTTTGCCAGCTTTGATATCAACAACGGTATCCCCGATCATGAGGCAATTTCGTGGATCGACACCCATTTGCCCTGCGGCCCAGATCAACGGGTGGGGGAATGGTTTTGTGAATTTGCATGTTTGCGAGGTGGCAACGGCTTTGAAAAACTTGTGAAGCCCGAATGTTTCCAGAAAGCCGTGCGTGCCGGTATGGCTGCCCGCGCTTACCACCGCCAACGGGAAAAATCTTCCCAGAAATTCCAGAGTGTCCATGGTTCCTGGAACCAGTTGGTATTTTTTGGGATGGCGGTGAAAGGCCCGGCTTACCATACTGTAAACACGGCCTGCCAGGGCATCCATACCCAGGCGGTCAAGTATATGATAAACATTGTTCCCGGGTGTTTCTATTCCCATGATCAAGCGTCGGGCCAGTCTGTCCGGTTCCGTCTGGCGATATATCCACCGGAACGGGCGAATGAAAGACAGCGATTTTTCCAACCAGACATCATCGGTGTCGCTCAATGTGCCGTCAACATCAAAGCATATGGCACGAATAAGACTGGTTTCCAATGGCATCCGTAAATCCTTATTGTGTTAGGGAATCAGGCAGAATGGTTTGCATGGTCTGCCAGATGGTTTCATCGGGCACGATTAACCAGGTTGTAGTTGACCCGTTACGGGACAAATTCACCGATCCATCCGTGGTGTCAGTCCACAGAATTGATCTGTTGTCTTTTGAGACCGGATCACCCCATCGATTTTCCCCGTATTGTTTCATGGCCGAAAGGAATTCCAACGCATCATTTTCTGTATCCCATTCTGTTCGTAGAATGAATACAGTTTCCTTCGCCGTTGGATCGGCGAACAGGGCATATCGGTCACCTCCCCATCCGGCAGCTGCCGTGCGGGCGGTTGTTTCCGGTAATGAATACTTCTTTTCGCGTCCATGTGCCAGTACCAGGTAAGAATACCATTCGCCCAACTCATTCTCATCGATCATCTTCCAGGTTTCAGGCAAAGCTGATTGAATGTCTGGCAGGGAAACCTCAACCGGTTTTTCGGCGGGGTACTTATCAGGATGCAGGATTTGTTCTGTTGTTACCGGTGGATTTTGAAAGGCCTGGTTCACCAGTGTGTACCCTCCCCGATCATTCAGGGAGTAAACAAATTCCAGTCCGTATAAATACGGGAACAGGAAATCTTTTTGGAGATACATGGGGGCTGTATCGAAAACAGGGCTTGAATATGAAAGGTAGAAATCCTGAATTTCCTGTTGGTCCTGTTCACTCCCATGTTTTAATAACCACTCTTGCTCGGTAAAAACCGCATCACCTTCAACCAATGCGGTTACAGCAGAGCAGTATTCAGTCTCATTCTCGCAGTAATCCTCGTTGATCTTGAGGCCCTTTTCAAGGTCGTATGCCTGGTCCTGAAGGGTGTGTGTATATTCGTGGGCATATGTCATCCGCTCAATACCTGTAAAACCTTCTCCCTGCACAACATACATTTCTTTCGTTTCGCTATCATAATATCCAGCGATCTGTTCCGCGTAAAGATTTTTGTAAAGGCCGAGAATGTCGAATCCTTCCGGTAAAAGCCCCAGTTTACTTAATACCAGTACATCCTCTTCGGCGTCATCAGCAGAATAGTCTTCAAAGAATTCGGTTTCTACTTTGTGTTGAAGATCACTCTCGGTAAGCAAGGCGCGAGTAAAAGATTGATCGGCCTGTAATCCACGAATATCGCTGACCTGCAATTGGATTTCGTCCATCGCCAGAGCGAGTTCCACGGGAAGGGATGATACCGAGTCATTTCCAGATTTAGCCGGCAATGGTGTATGTAATGGTTGGGGAGGCAAAGTGTCTGCCTCCATTTCTGATGGCGGGAGGGTTTCAACAACCGCCGAGGGGATGGCAAAGGGAGCGCGGGAGACCAAAAACAAGCCAGCCAGAACAGTCAGGGTTCCACATGTGCAAAGAACGATCAAAATGATCAGTGAGACAATTATTTTATTATTCATATTTAAGACCAGCGTTAGATTATACCGGACGGCTAATTATTGCGCACAAAATTCAACGCATATTCGGCGTCCGCGTAACCGGGACGCGCGTCCAGCGCTTTCTGGAAGTATTCAAGTGCCTGAAATGTCTCCCCAATCCGGTAAAGTGCCCAACCTTCCCACAGCAAAGCCTCTTCCGAATTGGGTGTTCGTCCCAGGGCATTTTCTGTAAGGGCGCGAAGATCTTCCGTGCGAAGTGAGTGGAAGTAGGCCAGGAAGGGTCCGAATTGGTAGCGCAACATACGCTGCGGGAAACCGATCTTACGGGCGGTATCGTAGGCGGCGGCGGCTTCTTCATATCGTTCAAAGTACACCAGGTTGGAGCCCAGGTTGAACCAGGCATATACATTGGAAGGATCGGCTTCTGTTTCCGACCGGGAGGTTTCCAAAGCGTTCTGACGATTCGCATCAGGATCCCAGTCTTCACCAAGGACCTGTTTAAGCTCGGTTTCTTTTTCTGCGGGGTAAACCAGGATGTAAACCCGGTTGAAACTTTGCCAGCGCTTATCAAGATCTGTGTATTTCACTTCCACATCGGGGCCGGTAAAGACATCCTGTGTGAGGAATGTGCCAGTTTCATCGTTGTATCCGTTGATCAAAAGGTAATGCCCGGCCCACATGTCATCTTTAGGCCAGTATTTCTGATCGATTTTGTATCCCTCTTCGATCATCACCGGGATACCGGTTGCGATGATCTGTTTCAACCGCTCGATCGTACCCCCGACCCGGTATTCCGTATTGAGATAACCGGCATAGTTGCGAACATAATACTGCAACTCTTCCACATTCACATTACGGTCGCCGCGAATGGGTTTGATGATATTGGATATGGTGAATTGGTCGCCCTGCCAGCCAAAGAACTTCAGATTCATGGAAAGCGCGGCCGGTCCGCAGTTGTTCAGATCTTCCTTCTCGTAGGCGGGTGAGTCAAGCCGTACATGCCCCGGGATCGGCGTCGGAGAAGGTGATGGTGTGCTGGTGGGGACCGGGGTGAGGGTTTGGATGGGTTGAGTGGATGTAGGCGGAATGATGGTGAAAGTCGGTGTCATGATATTCGGTGATACAGCGGCAGGAGATGGCAGCGGGGGTACCGGATCAATTATTTCTTTGAGATAGATCCCGGCATATTCCACCCGCCAACCCAGGCGTTCGTTGACTGGCGGAAGCAGGTAAACCAGGTATCCGATCAACAGAACCCCGGCAAGGCCAAGAAGACCTGTCAATGCCGGAGGCAGGTGTCTCTGATGTTGTGGTTGGTACTTCATTCCCGAATTGTACCCTACGAAAACAGGACTTGTTTGGTGCGAATTAGACGAAATACGTCCGGTTTATTTGTTATAATCGCCGCCATGAAATATTATGTTTGGACAGAAGGCTGCCAGATGAATGTGGCCGATTCACAGCGCGTTTCATCCGGCCTTGAAAATCTGGGGTACTCCGCCACCGCCAAACCGGAAGATGCTTCCGTCATTGTATTAAATACCTGCGTAGTGCGGCAATCCGCGGAGAATAAAGCCATCGGCCGCTTAAGTTCACTTGCCCCGCTCAAGAAAGCTAATCCCAATCTGGTCATCAATCTGATGGGATGCCTGGTCGGTTTTCGGGCGCCGGATAAGCTGCGGGAACGCTTCCCCTTTGTGGATGTATTCTCTCCGCCATCTGATCCCGGTCCGCTGTTGTCGTACCTGACGCAGGACGAGGTCAGGTCACGTCTGAAAGATGAGACCCGGCTGCGTAACGCGTGGATGGATGAAGATCTTCCCTTGCCTGCCGTAGAGCATGGCAAACTCGTTTCCGCGCACATCCCGATTGTGTTGGGTTGTTCACACGCCTGTACCTATTGCATCATTCCCTACCGGCGCGGGGCTGAACAAAGCCGCCCGGCTGAGGATATTCTTAAGGAAGCCCGCTCGCTGGTACGTCAGGGAGTCAGAGAGATTACGCTGTTGGGGCAGATCGTTGACCGTTACGGGTTGGATGATCCTTCGTTGCCCAGACTTTCTGGTTTGTTGGAACAGCTCAATGAGATCGAGGGACTCGAGCGGATCCGCTTTTTAACGTCACACCCGGCTTATATGACGGATGATCTACTGAAAGCTGTAGCCGCATTGGACAAGGTTTGTCCGCATATTGAGGTGCCCATCCAGGCGGGCGATGATGAGGTGCTGGTCAACATGAAACGCGGTTATACGGTGGAACAATACCGGCGGCTGGTTGAAAAGCTCCGCCGGATCATTCCTGGCGTATCCATTGCCACGGATATTATCGTGGGATTCCCCGGTGAGACAGCAGAACAGTTCCAGCACACATATGATCTGTTGGCGGACTTGAAACTGGACGTAGCTCATCTGGCGCGATATTCTCCACGCGAGGGGACATTATCGGCACGGCATATGCCGGATGATGTTCCGGCAGAAGAAAAGATGCACCGCTTCCGCCTGTTGGAAGAACTGCAGGAAAAGATTGTCGCAGAGATCCATTCGCGTTATCTGGGTCAGACTGTTCCGGTCCTATTTGAGGAAAAGGTGAAATCCCGCTGGCGCGGCCGTACCGGAACCAACAAGCTGGTGTTCCTTGAAAGCGATGCCGATCTACGCGGTCAGGTATTGCCGGTACAGATCACCTGGACGGGACCATGGTCTATGCAATCGCGCTTTCCGGTTGAGGATGGCGCAGGAAAATGAAGACCGGCACAAAGATCCTGTTGGCGGCTTTTGTGGCGGTTGGCGCGGCGGGCGGGTATTATCTGTATCGATCGCGTATGTACGCCTTGAATACCATAAGAGTTATGGATTTTATAAATTCCCCGGAAAAGCATCCGGATTGGATCATACAAGCCGGCGCACGTTGCGGTGAAGCGCCTTTCCAGATGCCAACGGATGGTTTCATCGGGTTTTTGTGGGATGATTCATGGCGTATCGGCCATCGTCATTCGGGGATTGATATTTTCAGTGGCAAGGAACCCGGCGAAACAGAGATCCACGCTGCCTATGAAGGTTATCTTACCCGGCTCCCGGATTGGAAATCTACGGTAATCATCCGTGTACCAGATGACCCTATGCAGCCCGGCAGGCAGATCTGGGTGTATTACACACACATGGCTACTATCAACGGCATATCACTGGTGGATGAAGCCTTCCCGCCGGGAACGAGGGATGTCTTCGTAAAAGCCGGTACGCTGTTGGGACGAATGGGGAACTATTCCGGCACGCCCGGTAACCCGACCGGGGTTCATTTGCATCTTTCGATCGTCAAAGATGACGGTAGTGGGATGTATAAGAACGAGACAGATATTAATAATACGTTAGACCCGTCGCCATATTTTGGGTTTAATTTGAACAAGAACCATCAGAAGGACGAGATTCCCGGCTGCCGGTAAGTAGAAGCCTCTCTCCATCGAGAGAGGAACAAAGCGGTATCAAAAAAGTGTGATCAGGCATGCCGCAGGGTATTTGCTGCAGGCAGCAATGGCGAGATTCACCGCGTCATACTTCTGTACTTGATGCGTTTCGGTTGGTCGGCGTCGGTGCCGAGGCGTTTGTGCAGGTCAGCTTCGTAATCCGACCAGTTGCCCACTGACCAGAATATATTGCTGTCACCCTCAAAGGCCAGAATATGGGTGACGATGCGGTCGAGGAACCAGCGATCGTGCGACACGATAATGGCGCAGCCGGCGTAATTCTCAAGCGCCTCTTCCAGCGCGCGCAGTGTGTTGACATCCAGGTCATTGGTCGGTTCGTCGAGCATCAACACGTTACCCTCGCTCTTCAGCATTTTAGCCAGGTGCAGGCGGTTGCGTTCACCGCCCGAAAGCACGCCCACCTTCTTTTGCTGTTCCGTCCCCTGGAAGTTGAAGGCGCTTACATAGGCACGCGAATTGCGCTTCTGGTTGCCAAGAGTGATCGTCTCGTCTCCCCCGGTGATCTCTTCCCACACGGTCTTTTCCGGGTCCAGCGATTCATGGCTCTGGTCCAGATAGGCCAGTTTGACGGTCTCGCCGATGATGATCCCGCCTGTATCGGGTTTTTCCTGTCCGGTGATCATCCGCAGGAAGGTAGTCTTACCGGCGCCGTTGGGGCCGATGATGCCAACAATACCACCGGCCGGTATGCTCAGGTTGAGGTTGTCGATCAGTAATCGCTCACCATAGGCTTTGGTGACACCTTTAAATTCAATAACCTTGTCTCCCAGGCGCGGGCCGGGTGGAATGTATATCTCCAGCTCTTCACGGCGTTTTTCTGAATCCTGACTGAGCAGGTTTTCGTAGGCCGTGTAACGCGCTTTGCCCTTGGACTGCCGGGCCTTGGGTGACATGTGAATCCATTCCAGCTCGCGCTCCAGCGTGCGCAGGCGTTTGGTCTCGCTTTTCTGTTCCTGCCGCAGGCGCTCTTCCTTCTGTTCCAGCCAGGAGGAATAATTGCCCTGCCAGGGGATGCCGAAGCCGCGATCCAGCTCCAGTATCCAACCAGCCACATTATCGAGGAAGTAGCGGTCGTGGGTGACGGCGATCACTGTGCCTTTGTACTGCTGCAGATGCCGTTCCAGCCAGGCCACGGATTCGGTATCCAGATGATTGGTAGGCTCGTCCAGCAGCAGGATATCCGGTTCGGTGAGCAGTAACCGGGTGAGGGCCACACGACGGCGTTCGCCGCCGGATAGGTTCTTGATGGGTGTATCGCCTGGCGGGCAGCGTAGCGCGTCCATGGCCAGGTCAAGGCGGTTCTGAAGGTTCCAGGCGTCGTGCTTGTCCAGTTCTTCCTGCAGTTTCCCTTGCTCGGCGATCAGCGCGTCGAAGTTGGCATCGGGTTCCCCGAATTTTTCACTGACCTCTTCGAATTTTTTCAGCATGTCCACCAGCGGTTGGACAGCTTCCTCCACCACCTGCTGTACGGTTTTCGACGCATCCAACTCCGGTTCCTGGTCGAGCATGCCGACAGAGTAACCAGGCGAGAAGACCACCTGCCCGTTGTACTGGTCATCCTTGCCGGCAATGATGCGCAGCAGAGTTGACTTGCCCGCGCCATTGAGGCCGAGCACCCCGATCTTGGCGCCGTAGTAGAAGCCGAGGGAAATGTCTCGTAATATCTGGCGGTTGTTCGGCTCGACGATCTTGCCGACACGCACCATGGAAAAAATTACTTGTTGGTCAGTCATGGGTCACCTGATTTGAATTGATACTATTGATTTTACACGGTTGCGAGCTATTCTTTATCGGGTTGAAAAAATGAAAGACTTAGCCCTAGTGAATGAATTTGAGCGATCTCGTGTAAGCGAATATCCTAACTTATTGAAGAAGAATATTTAGGCCGAAATGTATGCGAACTGGAAAAAGAGCGAAACAGTCACGGATTACCCTGTTTGAGGTCTATGAAACCCTTTAGTTGAATTTTTCTCCTGTCAAACCCGGCAAAATTGACGGAATAGCTCCACCATTGCCAGGGTATCAAGCTCGCAATACTTTAACAGATCGGTAGAGATCACCTGTCTCTCTCCGTCGGGCATGGGGGTGAACATCATCCGCCACCAGGAGAATGAAGCCCTTGTTCCATTGTTGATCGCCAGCGTATCGTAGCGTAATTCCGGCACAAGTACCGGCAGTACGTTCTTAATCGAACTGCTGCCTTTAAACCCCGGATGCAGGTACAGGCCTTTACTGACGATCTCCATCAGGTCGTAAATACGGTCATTGACATCTTCAAGGAACGTGCGGAATTCGGGGTGCAAATCTGCCATCTCTTTGTTGCGCGTTTTTTCAAAGGGGGCATTCCATACGATCACGGTTCCTTCCATGCCGAGGTCGTTCTTGAGACTGGCTAGTAATGGTACGCATGGATCTCCTTCACCAGTGGATAGATGCTCCGAATGGATCGGGTTCGAATCAACAGAATCGAGACGGTGGAGTGAATACTGAAATACAACTTGCTGGTAGGGTTTGAACCTTGCATATGCAGGCACTGCCAGAGGGCAGGTTTCGTAGTCCAGGAAATATATGGGATAGTTTACCCGCGCCAATTCACGCCGGATACCGGAAACGTCTATGACGGGTTGACCGCTCTTTGCCGCGGCCACAACGGAAGATTGATTACCGCTGAGAGGAAAATCTTCGGGAATATCTTTCGCGGCACGAATGACCATCCCTTCCAGTTCCTGCTTTTTCTCTTTCTTCAAACGGGGAACATCATAAATGGTCAATCCCTCCGGCAGACCGGGGTGGCAGACGTCAAGGCACACACAGTCCCTGGTTTTCCAGCAATGTTCCCATTTTGACGGATCATCAGATAAAGCCGCGTTCAACGCTTGCTCGCGCAGTATGGCGATATCCGGTAGTATTTCTTCCACTTTTTCCGTGATATCTTCCATCTTTAGAAACTGGCTGAGATCAAGCGAGCCATGGAAGATGTACTCGTTGTTCACCAGCACCAGATGAATCCGGCTGACGTTGTATTGTTTGCGGAATATCAGGGTTTGAAACGCTGCATCTTCGATGTGCTCGTCTTTGACACTGGTACTGCTCTTGATCTCGAACAGTTCCGCTTCGTTCCCATCAGGATGGAGCAGGATCGCGTCCGCTCTTGCCAGGTAAGGCCCGTCAGATGCAGTCTCCTGCCAGTTCATTGTCCATGCGGGTTTTTGAGGGAGGATGATTGTTTCCAGATACTCACGAGCCAGCTGCTCGATATGGTCACCCTGCACCAAAAGCAGCTCGTCGATTTCGGTTTTGTCCAAACGGTCGTGTTTTTTTGCCCACAGGTGGCGCGGTGCCTCCCGGAACAAACGGAAATCTGATTTTGTGATCTGCATTGCGTTATCCTTTTCCCCGCAAAAGTTGAATGTTCCTAGTTTTCCATTGTACCGGATTGTATTTTCGCCAAAGGCAAAAAGAGTCACTGATTGTGCATGACGATTGGGAGAAACGGCTTATTCCAGGTTGTGCGGTGTAAACGGGTAATACGAGCCACAATTTACGAAAGGATTTTTAGATCTTTCAAGAATTCATCTATTGTCTCGATCGGTGTAGCCCACGAGGTGACCAGACGTACGGCGGTGTGGGTTGTATCCATCTTTGCCCAATCGTAAAACAGGTAGTCTTCCCGCAACTTCGCGATCACATCATTGGGCAGAATGGGGAAGATCTGGTTGGTGGGCGAATCCGTCAGGAAGTTGTAGCCCTGCGCAAACATACCCCGGGTGAGTCGTTCCGCCATCAGGTTGGCATGGCGTGCCAGATCGTAGAAAAGGTTGTCGTTGAATAACACATCGAATTGAATACCCAACAGCCGGCCTTTGGCCAGCAGCGCGCCGCGCTGTTTGATGCAGTAGCGGAAATCGGGTTTAAGCGCGGGGTTGTTGATCACTATGGCCTCACCGATCAGCGCGCCATTTTTTGTACCGCCAATATACAGGGCGTCCACCAGCGAGCAGGTCTCCTTCAGGTCAAGGTCGGCTCTGGCAGATGACAGCGCGGCACCCAGGCGGGCACCGTCCATGAAAAGGATAAGTCCCAGTTTTTTACACAGGGCTGATATTTCACGCAACTCGGCGGCTGAATAGATGGTGCCAACTTCGGTGGACTGGGAAATATATACCACCCGCGGTTTGACCATATGCTCAAAATAGTGTTCGTCCACCACGGCCTGTATCTCATTGGTGGTTACTTTGCCGTCCTTGCCTTTCACAGTGTGTACCTTGTGTCCTGTGGCCTCAACGGCTCCGGTTTCATGGACACATATATGCCCGGATTCCACCGCGATGACCGATTCGAACGGCCGCATGCATGATGACATGACTAGCAGGTTGGCCTGTGTACCACCGCTGACAAAATGGATGTCAACATCGGGATTGCCTAAAGCCTTGTGTATCTTTTCCGTGGCAGACAAACAGTACCGGTCTTCGCTATACCCTATTTCCTGTGTCAGGTTGGATGATACAAGTGCTTCAAGGATGCGCGGATGGGCGCCTTCGGAGTAATCATTTTGAAAACTGTATTTAGGCATTATGGGTATTCCTGCAGGCTGGATTATGAACGGAATATATTTTACGTTCAATCCTTTTATTAGACCATGCTGAATGTCAAAAGATGGATTCGTTTCAAAACGTTGTATCTTTTTTTGACGGATGGCATCTAAAAAAATAGACTGATTACAGGTATTTCACATTGAGGAGATCAAATGGATTCTGTAAATAACAACGGACATCACTCAGAGAGTCTGGGTCAAGATGGTAAGTTTGATGTATTGATCATCGGTGGGGGTCCGGCTGGCGCCTCGGCGGCCATTTATACTGCCAGGGCTGGTTTGAAAACACTGGTTATTGATAAAGGACTGACGGCCGGTGCGCTGGGCATCACTGGTAAGATCGCCAATTACCCCGGTGTATCCGAGCAGATTACCGGTGCCGAACTATTGGAACGCATGCGCGGGCAGGCGGAATCATTTGGTGCACAGTTTGTATCCGACAAGGTCATTGGTGTCGAGTTGACCGGAGAAGAAAAGGTGGTTTTCGGTAATCAGGGGACATACAATTCGCGTTCTGTGATCATCGCCACCGGATCCATGGGACGCGGGTCACGGGTAAAAGGTGAAGACCGTCTACTGGGACGCGGAGTTTCTTATTGTGCCACCTGTGATGGGGCGTTCTATCGTGAAAAAGACGTGATGGTAGCCGGAAACAGCGATGAAGCGGTTGAAGAAGCTCTCTTCCTGACAAAATTCGCCAGCCGGGTGCATTTCTTATCACCCGCGCCGGAAGTAAAAGCACCCCGTCATTTGCTGGATGAGTTGGAAGAAAATGAAAAGATCACTCTTGTGAAGGGCGCAAGCCTGGTGGAAATCCTTGGGGATTCGAAGGTGGACGCGGTGCGGTATGCTCCGCGCGGAAAACCGGAAGTGGAGTTGCCAGTAGCGGGAGCGTTTATCTATTTGCAGGGTGGTAAACCGGAGACAGGTTTTTTGCAGGGACAATTGAACGTGAGTGACACAGGCTGCCTGCTGGTGGACCGGGAATTCCAAACATCCATTCCCGGGGTATATGCTGTGGGTGATGTGTTATGCGATCACATAAAGCAAGCGGTTATCTCAGCCGGTGAAGGTGCCATCGCCGCCATCGCGCTTGAGAAGAACCTTCACGGACGCAGTAAAGCCTCTGTAGATTGGTCGAAATAACAACAGAATAGATCGTTATCCTTCTAATGAGGTTATCTTGCTTTCTTCGTTTAACGGAAGGACAACGTTGAATGTGGAACCCTGACTGATCACAGAGTCTACCCAGATTCGTCCATAGTGGTTTTCGACAATGCTCTTGACAATGGCCAGGCCAAGTCCGGTACCTGAGGCTTCACCGGCGGCATTACTGGCGCGATAGAATTTATCAAAGATGAACGGAAGATCCATGGATGGTATGCCGACGCCGGTATCTTTGAATTGCAGGATCATCTGGTCGCTATCCACCTCGGCCTTTATGATAATCTGTCCACCGGGCGGCGTATATTTTATGCTGTTTCCCAGCAGGTTGTCGACAACCTGCGCCAGCAGGATCGGGTTTCCCCACACTGGTGGCAGGCTTGCTGGAACTTCGACCAGCAAGCGGTGGCCCTTGTAAGCCAACTGGTCTTTCAGTGTTTCACAGGCTTCGCCGATCAACTGATCGATCCGCACTGATTCTTTGTGCCTATCTACTCCGGCTTCAATGCGCCCAAGGTTCAGCAAATCGTTCACAAGATTGGTGATGTTGTGCACGCTCATTTGAACATGCTGAATGTATTCACGCTGCAAATCTGTCACCGGTCCAACCCGTTCCACCAGTTCCACGTAGCCCAGAATGGTGGTCAATGGCGTTCGGAGATCATGGGAAACCGTATTGACAAAATCACTCTTGGCACGGTCCAGCTCTTTGAACATACTGACATCATGCAGGGTGATTACCGTACCGACATTGGAAATAGGGGTTACCTGGGCATCCATGACCCGTCCCTCCTCCAGGTTGATTTCGGCGCGGTTGCCGCCTTTTTCCAGTAGATCCATGATCTGGTTATTCCTCAGGGCGTCACGGGCGGGTTGATTGGCCACCTCTGTGCCGTTCAAAGAAAGAGCTTCACGCGCTCCCTGGTTGATAAATCTGATGTTGTTATCTGAATCAAGAATAATGACGCCATCCTGCACCTTAGTTAGAATGGTTTCAAGGCGGACCCGCTCATTATCGGTATCACTGAACACTCGCGCGTTTTCGATGGCGATGGCGGCAAAATCAGCCACAGCAGTGAGAAGGCGGACGTGGTAATCGGTGAATGGTTTTTTGATATTCCGGTTGTCCACCCCCAGTACACCAACCGTTCGGTTATTGGTTTTTAATGGCACATAGATCAGAGAGAAAACGAGATAATCTGTCTTGATCTTCTTCAAGTTTTCTTCATCCAACAATACCGGTTGTCCGGTTTGCACAACAGTCCCGGCCAGGGTGTTGTCGATTCCCATGCGGAATTGACCGTTTTCCTCATCTTTTTTAAAATTGCGTGACGCGCGCAAGTAAAGCTCGCCTGTTGTTTCATCCAACATCAACAGGCTGCTTTCTTCAGCTCCGGTTAGAGAGATGGCAGTATCCATCACTGTTGACAGGACGGCATCCAGATCGAGATTGCTGGTGATGGAACGGGTAAGCTCTCCAAGTAATTCCAGATCACTCATCTGGCTGCGAAGGCTGGCAGTGGCGAGGCGGGTTTCCTTTTGCATCCAACCGCGGCGCCGGTCGCCTATTGCCAGTGCGTTGCGTACAAGCTGCAAGAGATCCTCGCTGCGTATCGGCAGGGTGAATGTATCAAAAACCCCGGCCTGGATAGCCTGTTTCATAATGGGTGCGGATTCCTGGTAGACAAACAACAAAATTGGTGTTGTAGGCGCAAGATCACTTAATTCACGGGCAAAAGCAACGCCGCTTCCATCAGGCAGTTTTTCCCCCAGGATAACCAGCCGCGGCAACCCTTCATTGATCGTTTTTTTTGCTTCGAGTATCTGGTTGACGATCTTAACATTGAATCCTTCCGGATTCAACAGGGTCTCCACCAGTGAATTCACCTGGGAATCTGCCGTGAGGACGAGTATAGGATCGTGAGGAGATGGGGTCATATCTTCTGTGTTACCCGTATAAATATCCTTAAGGCGGACCAGCAAAGAACTGACATGTCGAAAATTGCTAAATCCAAGTGTTTATGATAGCACATAACCATCGGTCGTACAGAAAGCATCCGGGTTGTGAAACTTACATTAACTTTACGTAAGATATATGCTGTATCTCTTGACTTTCCATCCGTGTAATGAATACAATAATTTTATGGATTATAAGGATTATTACAAAATATTAGGGGTGGAACGTTCTGCCAATGCGGATGAAATAAAAAAGGCTTACAGGAAACTCGCTATGAAATATCACCCTGATCGTAATCAGGGTAATAAACAGGCGGAAGATACCTTTAAAGAAATCAATGAAGCCTACGAAGTATTGAGCGACCCGCAAAAGCGCAACCGGTATGATCAGCTGGGAGATTCGTACAATTCCTGGCAGCGCGGTGGTGCCCAGGGCGGATTTAACTGGAACGATTGGATCAACCAGGCTCAGCAGCAAGCTGGTCGAGGCGGTGCAACGTACCGGGTTGATTCCACCGGCTTTGAAGATATTTTCAGCGGAGGTTTTTCTGATTTCTTCAACGCGGTTTTTGGAGGAATGGCTGGTGGGATGCCCCGTTCATCGCCGCGCGGAAGCGCGAGTACAGCCCGAACCACCCGGCTGGATCCACGAAAAGCCGCACCGCGTTCCATAGAGCGGAATGTTTCCATCTCATTGGATGAGGCATTTCGGGGAACACAGCGAATCCTGCAGGTGGATAGCCGTCGGCTGGAGGTTAAGATTCCACCAGGCGCAGGCAATGGAACGAAAGTCCGGGTTGCCGGCGGAAATTCCAACGGATTGAAGCAGGATATCTATCTTTTAATCGAGTTGCTGCCCGATGCGCGCTTTGAGCGCAAAGGTGACGATCTGCATTGCGAAGTTCCCATTGATCTTTATACAGCTATTTTGGGTGGACAGATCAATGTTGGTACACTTTCAGGAAATGTGATGTTGAAAATTCCATCAGGCACCCAACCCGGTCAAACGTTCCGATTGGCTGGCAGGGGAATGCCGCATCTGCGTAATTCGCAGACTTTCGGAGACCTGTATGCGAAAGTAAAGGTGCAATTGCCAAAAACCCTTTCAACCAGGCAGCGAGAATTATTTGAACAGCTTTCCAAAGAAAAATAGAATTACTGGTTTTTCAGGATGGTACATGCGAAATATTAAGATCGTTGTTGTAACCGTGATTCTGGCATTGAGCATGGTGGCATGTCAATTTACCTACAATGCGCCGTCCATGGCACAGGGCGCGGCACAATCTTTGCCAACACTCGCGGCTCCAACCCCGATGACGATATCCGTCTCGGCGGTGAATCCCAATCTTGAGGCAGATCAGGACAGGCTGGTTCGTTTGTATGACGCAGTCAGCCCGGGTGTTGTTCTGATTCAGCAGATCGGCGAGATCGGCAGTGGATTGGGTTCTGGATTTGTGTTCAACTCAGATGGGTATGTGGTTACAAACTACCATGTGGTGGAAGGGGCTACTGATCTGGAAGTCGATTTTCCCAGCGGTTTCAAAACGCGTGGAATTGTCAAAGCCATAGACCTGGATTCGGATCTGGCTGTGATCAAGGTGGAGGCCCCGGCCGATCAACTATTCCCGCTAACATTGGGAGATTCGGATCAGACGAAGGTTGGTCAGACTGTCGTCGCCATTGGAAATCCGTTTGGATTGAACGGAACGATGACAATGGGAATTATCTCTGCCAAAGGCCGAACCATGGATTCACTGCGGCAGACGGAAGATGGCAGTTATTTTTCCACTGGCGACATATTGCAGACAGACGCTTCAATCAACCCCGGTAATTCAGGTGGCCCGTTATTGAATTTGAATGGAGAGGTGGTCGGGTTGAACCGTTCCATTCGCACCACCGGGACGAATTCAGATGGTGATCCAGTCAACAGCGGTATAGGTTTTGCCGTATCGGTTAATATTCTCAAACGAGTTGTCCCTGTGTTAATCGAACAGGGTTCTTATGATTACCCATACCTGGGTATTTCCACCCCGCCGGGCGGAGATTTAAGTCTGCTGGAGCGCGAAGAACTGGGTTTAACCACAACTTCGGGCGCGTACCTCATCGAAGTTCTTGCCGGCAGCCCGGCTGATAAGGCCGGACTCGTAGGCGGACATGCCGCCACTCGCATCCGCGGGCTGCTGGGCGGGGGTGACCTGATCATCGCCGTTGATGGCCGACCGGTTCGTGTTTTCGGGGATCTGATGAGCTACATCATGACCAATAAAAGCCCGGGAGATTCAATTGTAGTCCGGGTGATACGGAATAATGAGGAGAAGGAGTTCGCTTTGACACTGGGCAAACGCCCCTGACATAATTGAGTGCACGCCGCACCCAATTTGATCCAACCATCTCATTCGAGGAGGATTTCATGTTTACGGATCACCAGTTAAAAGAAATGGCAGGTATTAACACCAAATCTCCAGCGCTGACCGTGTACTTGAATACTGATCCTGCCGTGGGAAACGCGGAAACGATTAAGTTACGGCTGCGGGCATTATTAAAGGGGGTGGAGCCAGAGCCCGATGTCAAGGCTGTGATGGATTATTTCGAAACACATCAGCCAATGGCTGGACGCGGATTGGCCATGTTCTCTGCGAGTGGGGAAGGTTTTTTCCGCGCGGTTTGGCTGGGTGTTCCGGTTCGCGATCAAGTTTTTAGCGGTCACCAATTTGCCATAAAGCCACTGGCAGATATCTTCGATCTTTTTGGGGGATATGGGGTGATACTAATCGACCGCCAGGGAGCACGGGTATTCCATTTTCACCTGGGTGAACTGGTGGAGCAGGAAGGTGTTCTGGGCACATTGGTCAAACACACCAAACGTGGGGGGGCGTCTACAGTTGCCGGTCAGCGAGGTGGAACAGCCGGACAGACGAATTATGAAGATGAAGTGGTTGAGCGGAATATGAAAGAGATCGCGGCTTTTGCCTCACATTTCTTCGAGGAGAAGCATATCCGGCGGATTGTGATCGGCGGAACCGACGATAATATTGCGCTATTCAAGACCCAGTTGCCGAAAACCTGGCATAGCCTGATCATTGGCTCATTTGCCATGAGTATGACCGCTTCACATGCGGAGGTTCTGGCAAAGGCCATGCAGATAGGTAAAGAAGCGGAGGCTGCCCGCGATCTTCAGACGGTGCGCTCCGTCATTTCACGGGCCGGTAAACATGCCGGCGCCGAGATCGGGCTGGAAAACACATTTCAAGCTGTTTCCCAGAGCCGGGTGCAAACGCTGGTCGTAACGGAAGGATTCCGGCAGTCAGCACACCGTTGCACTGGTTGCGGCAGATTGACTCTGCATTCAAACCCACAATGTAAATACTGCGGCAGCAAGATCGTTCCGGTGGAGGATGGGGTTGAACTGGCTGTGAATGAAGTAATGCGCAGCGGGGGCGAAGTTGAGGTGGTTCGCACCAATCCGGATTTTGAAAAAGTGGGGAACATCGGCGCGATCCTACGCTATTGAGATATTTCTAGAAAAAACCCCCACGGGTTGTGATCCGTGGGGGTTTTACTGTATTTTCTACTGGTTTGTGTTGTAAAAAACTGCATACTTGCGGTCTGTTTTTCCTATATGAGTGAGGATCCACAGGTATGTGTCCGATAACGCATTACGAAAAGCAGGTTCATCCCCTTTCGAGATCAACTCAAAGGATTTCTCCATATTTTTCCGAAAGTTCGCGTGAACTTTCCGGTGCTCTTCCAATTGCGGATATCCGATCTTTTCCATGAACGATTCTTCATAAGAAAAGTGCTCGATTAAATAACGGGACATGGTTTCAAAAAAATACTTGGCAGCCTCTTCCTTCTTGTTATCTCTGAACATGATCTGTATCTCAGCGATCATATTTACCAGACTGGCATGCTGTCCGTCAATTTCATCTATCCCAAATTTATATTCTTTTTCGAAGTCAAAAAGCTGGTTGTTCAAGGCGTTCTCCTTTTTTTGCCCCGTGCGGAGTCAAGTTTTCTAAATAAGTCCTTTTTTTGATTGAAAACGGATAACTTTTTGTCAATTTTCCAATGTGGTGCTGATCCTCATGCAGGTACCGGTCATGGTTGTT
The DNA here is from genome assembly GCA_012515195.1 of Leptolinea sp. Classification (GTDB taxonomy): domain Bacteria; phylum Chloroflexota; class Anaerolineae; order Anaerolineales; family Anaerolineaceae; genus Leptolinea. Next base: position 3,310 of record JAAYYW010000238.1, on the reverse strand, counting down.
TCGAAAGCCGCTTTATTCGTCGAGAAAAAAATTTTCAATTCCAGGGATCGTCTGGAATTGGCATGGATTTAAGCGTGCTCCTCGTCGATCTCCGGAATTTCCGGCTTGGACTCGACGTACAAATTAAACTGCAGCATGGTTGTGAATTTCCTCCTACATGCGTATACCGGTAAGTAGACAGGATCATGGATAGCCATTGATATTATACCAATATTCTGATAAATACCAAAAAAGTCTGGAATATTGAACGAAATACGGTTTTGTCTTGTTCGACCTGTCTTTCCAAAGGAGAAGCCTGATTATACTTGCCGGACCATTAACCAATCATTTTGCAGGTCGCTTCCCAGTTGAAAACCCTGTTCACCGACTTTTTTGAATCCCCATTTCTGATAAAACGCGATGGCGCGCGGATTCTTTTCCCAGACATCCAGCCAGATAACATCATGCCCCGCGCGTGAGGCTTCATCCAGACAGGCCTGCATTAGAGCAGCACCCACACCGCGGCCGATCCATTCTTTTACGGAGTACAGACGAACGATCTCGATCGGGTGAACCCCTGTCACACAGTCCGGCGGTGGATCCTGCCGTAATCGGGTATATCCAACAGGCTGGCCATCAATTTCGGCGATTAGAAATGTGGTTCCCTCTTCAGCCAGTTCGGTAGCCTGCTTTTTTGGTGAGAATGACCCTTTCAGATAGTCGGCCATATCTTCGGGAGTGTTATCAGCACCAAAGGAGTCCGCGAAGGTGCGGACTCCCAAGTTTGCCAGTAAAAAATTGTCCTGTGGTGTTGCTTTACGTATGTTCATTGAATCTCTGATGGGTTCAAAACAAGGATTTCATTCTTTCCTTATTTCTTGCGGAATATCCTGTAAACAGTTTCACCGATTTCGTAGATAAATACAATGATCAAAATGATCAACAAGGCTTTGATCCCGATCGCCAGCCCGGTATAGATGCCTGCGATCTGTGAACCGGTAACCCCGTACGTCGAAAAATTGTCAGTTGCCGGCGCGATGATCGATGGGCCGCTTGCCATCAGGATCAGTACGATCAGGCTCATTACATCCAGGCCGACCTGAAACCAGCGACTCCAGGGCTGCCATTTGCCAATGCGGATAAGGGCTAAATTCAACCCCAATCCCAGAACCCAGATGGTATTGAACCAGGGTAGGTAGGTAAAAAAGACCGGGGAAAGCGCGGGGATGAACACCGATATACCGGAAGCGTCATTGAAATAGGCCCCGAGTTTGGCGGCGAATAGATTGAAGAACAGCAGGGTAAAGATAGTAAACGCAATATCAGGAACCTGACTCCAGGGTTTGATCTCGTCCCGGTTTTCTTCGCCTTCCAGACTGCGTGGGTCCCAATTCTCTTCGCTGATGAACTTTTCCTTGGACAAAACCCATTCAATTATGGCGAACACAAAAACAATATTCCCCAACACGGAAAGCATTGATCCCAGAAGTTCAAGCAATCTTTTTAAGACTACTTCAAATGCCGATTCCAGGGTAAGCGGCTGCTGGAATAAGGTCACTGATGTGGTGACAATACCAACCAACAGAACGATACCCAGGATAATCTTGGTTACCATCAAAAAGGTGGGAAATAATCTCGGTCCGATCAGGTACCGTGGAGGCATGTAGGCTTCGGCCATTTTTCGGGGTGTTCCAAATTCCTTCAACACTCCCACGATCATAGGGTCATTAATCGGACGGTCTTCCTGCTGGCTGCGGTTTTCCAGTGTGTCTTCCAGTATTGACCGGATCTCTTTCTGAATATCTTCACGATCTTTGGCGGGCAGGTTTTCGCCTACCTGCTCGATATATTTATCAATTAGATTCATTCTTTCCATCCTGTTCAGATCCTACTTGTGAAATTTGTTGCAGGGCGGTGACAATTGTGTTCCATTCCTGCTGCAATAACGGCAGGGTTTTACGCCCCTGGGTGCTAATAATGTAATATCGGCGAGGACGAGCCTCTTCCACGCGCCAGGCGGATTGCAACAATCCCTGGTTCTCCATCCGCCTGAGCAGGGGATATAGAGTTCCCTGGTCGACGCTCAACCCGTTTTCAGATAGCAGCTTAAGTACGGAGTAGCCATATTGTTCTTGCTGCAACAGATTGAGCACCGCGAGAACAATAACCCCGCGCCGCATTTCCAATGATATGTTTTCTATTCCAATATCGTTCATAATATTATATCCTTGTAGACATAATACTGTGTGATACATAGTATGTCAAGAGGCAATTTTATAAACCAATCTTGGTCATTTGAAATTTGTCTTTAATAAGAGACCGGGTTGATGATACTTTCGTCAAAAGACGAAAAAATTCATCAACCCGGTTCCGATACTCCCGGTGATCGGAAGATCACTCAACTTCGAATATAAAGCAGCCAGAGGCATCCGATATATGTAATGATCATCAACGTAGAATCGATCTCGAAACGCCATACCCGTCTTTCCAATTTTGCCAGATTCCCGATCAAACCGATACCCGTCAAGATCAGGCCGACAGTTCCTACCAACAAGAAAGAGGGGTCAATGGAAGCCAGAAAGCGCCCGTCGGTGAAGAAGAAATCCGTAAGGCCGATGGCGAACATGTTAAACATGTTGCTTCCAAACAGGTTGCCGATGGCCATATCAGCCGCCCCGATCCTGATGGCGGCCATGGTGGTAACAAGCTCTGGCAGTGATGTAACCAACGCGACCAGCGTGGTTCCAATAAATGTGGCTCCAAGCCCGGTGATTTCAGCGATCTCATTCGCGCTGCGCACCATGATGGGTGTGACAATCATCAGCCCCCCGGCTGCGAGGATAAACCCGATAAGCCCTTTTTTCAAGGTGGGGGTATCTTCCGGGATTTCCATCCCCTCGTCCGTGGAGTGAGAATGGTTCTCATTGCTCTGAATAAGCCAGACGGCCACAATATAAATGGCGATAATGATGAGACTATCCAATCCAACCCAGCCGATCTGGATTTTGATATCGGCCAGCATGAAAAAGATCACCGAACTGATCAGAAATACCGCCAGGCTGCCCGACAGGGCGTGGCGCAATACAGCTTTTCGAAGGAGGCGTTGATTGCGGTTTACCATATCCACTACAGCCAGAAGGAGCATATTGAAGCCATTGCTGCCAAGCAGGTTGCCTGCAGCCAGATCGGGTGAGTTCTGACTTAATGAACTTATGGATGTGAGAACCTCTGGAAGGGATGTGGCGCCGGCCAGCAGCAGCAGGCCGATGAACATCCGTCCCATTCCGGTGCGGATCGCGATGATATCACCGTATTTGGCGAGTTGATCGGC
>JAAYYW010000237.1 GCA_012515195.1 Leptolinea sp. | reverse complement strand
TGACGCCGGGGATCATTGGTTTCTCCATGATTTTTTCCCTGGCCATGGGGTTCGTCGGCGGCGTCCTGCCGGCCCTGCGGGCCGCCCGCATGCAGATCGTGGACGCCCTGCGGACGGGATGAAAGTGGGCTGAAAATGTAAAAAAAGGAAAGATGAAGACAAAGCTAAGTATTTATCACTTCGGAATTGGAAAATAAACTTTGCCGAAAGATAGTGCCAGGCAAGGCGGGTCGCCCCAAAAAGCAGAAAGAAATTTAATACGGGAAGCGGTTCAGACAAATTGGAGGAGCGACATGAATGAGCCAATAACGAATTCATTCGGTAATGTCTTTCTCGACCTAGGATATTCACCTGATGAAGCGGCAATTCTTCAAATGCGTGCCGATCTTATGGCTGATATTCAGAAATTCGTCACAGCAAAAAAGCTTACACAGACCAGAGCTGCCGAGATATTGGGTATAACCCAGCCTAGGGTATCCGACATTACGAGAGGCGAATGGGAGAAATTCAGTCTCGAAATGCTGATTACTCTTGCGACAAAGGCTGGGATGCACGTGACGATCAAAACAGCGGCTTAAAACAGGGCAATAAAGGCAATATAGGGAAACTTCCCGCATTTATATGCGACAACTGCTGGGAATCAATGTAGAAATTCTTCATGCCGAGAATCGCCCGTATCATAGCGCCCCATTATCCACATCATATCACCCAGCGGGGAAATAACCGCGTCGATGTCTTTTTGGATGATGCAGACAAAGCCAAGTACTTATCACTGCTGAAAGCTGCTGCCATGCTGTATTCATCGCAATGCTTCCGGCCAAAGGTCATGGTGTAAATTTATTTTACAATTACTAGAAATTCACAGAAAATTAATACGATATGTCATCGTTATACGGATCAAACTCTCCCGGAACCTCCTCCGCGTATTAAGGTCATCCCGGTACAATACATAAAGAAACACGGCATTTATCTGCACTGTGTTATTCCCTATATCAGGCTCGTTGATACTTCCGGCAAATATGTCGGCATACTTTACAATATTTGGAGCGATATTAATCCTATTTATAATCAAAAGGATATAATTCTAATGAAATTTCCGAGAGAAGGAGACATCGATAATACCTTGTTATAATAAGGTTAATAGTTATCACATGATTTTTGTTTTCCCCAACGGATTGTCGGAATTTTTTACATATTCCATCTTCTCATTAAGACCACAACGGAAATATATACATATAATCAATCGGTTATTTATTTGGCACTGGTATTGCCTATATTCCTGTAACGAAAGAAGGAGGTGATAAAATGAAAAAAATAATGGTTTTGATGGCGTTGGTTTTCATCTTTGCATCAACACCGGTGGGAGCCACTTATGTACCTCAAGGAGAGGTAGATACTGTAATTAATTATGCTCTCCTTGGAAATAGTGGAGAGGCAGAAAATGCATGGCTGGAAGGTTTAGGTTTTGTAGCGGTAGAAGAATACCAGGGAAGTGAGTTAAGTTGGATAAACCTTGAAGGGACAATATGGGCAGCAGAGCTTAAGGATACTCCTACTAATTTTTTTATTAAAATAGGGCTGGGAGGTACGACTATTTTATATGACCATTTCATGTATCAGAATAATTTGGCATTGAATTATGCAGTTATTGACTTAAAAGACTGGTATGTAAATACCAAGATTCCAACGGAATTTCCTAATAATGTTAATGTAGAAAGAGTAAGTCACATTGGGGAAGGTAATATCTCAGTTCCTGAACCCACAGCAATGCTGCTTCTTGGACTCGGTCTGGTTGGTTTGGCAGGAGTTGGAAGAAAGTTTAAGAAATAACGAGACACATAAGTGGTTTATTCCAGAAGGGCAGGGCCAAGTGGCTCTGCCCTTTTTTATTACCTGGATTTATTGGCCGCTGATGCCGATACAAACCTGACGAGATTTCCTGATCAGATCATTTCATTGACATTCCAAACAGTTTTTCCCTATACTCCCGATCAGTAAACTAAGAACACTCCCATCAAAGAAAGGCAATACCCCATGTATAGAAACTTTCGGATTGTCCCCAATATTATTTTCGGACGCGGGTCGTTCAACCAGCTGGACGATGTCCTGAAGGACCGGCGGGTTGGTGCGGATGCTTTTATGGTCTTTGTCGTCGATGACGTCTTTACGGGGAAACCGCTGGAAGGGCGGATTCCGCTGCGAGGGAAGGATCTGCTTCTGCGGGTCAATGTCGATGACGAGCCGAAGACGAAGTATATCGACGAGCTGGTAGCCCGGATCCGGGCCTATTCGCCCGTCACGCCGGCGGGGATTGTCGGGATCGGCGGCGGAAGCGCCATGGACATCGCCAAGGCCGTCTCGCTCATGCTCAACAACCCCGGTTCCTCCGCCGATTACC
>JAAYYW010000236.1 GCA_012515195.1 Leptolinea sp. | reverse complement strand
GGTTTTTCACCTGGTTTTATCAACAATTCACCTTTGGATACATGAACATTTCCAAGGAAATAAGTCATGGCCGGATTGTGGTCTGCCGATCCGGTGATCAAGATTGCGGTTATATGATTATTGATCATTAATTCAGTCAGTTCAGTTTTCATATTTCTCCCGATATTTTGATAAAACCCGTGTAATTATTTCAATGAACACATCATCCTGCTCGGGCAAAACGGTTCGTGGGTCAAAACAGATCATCCCATCCTGAATTCGGGAAATGATCGCAGGTGTTTCGGTTCGCAGGAGAGAAGCCAAAGCATCAGTCTTCTTAACGGCTAAAGCTAGTAGTTGCGTCGGTAATATTTCATCTGGCAGACTGCCTCCACCAACCGTGGATTGCCCATCAATAATGGCTCCGTCTCCAAGCCTTGCCTTCCAGAATTCAGCCCGGCGGCGGATTTCGTCCAAAGGCGTACTAATCATTTGCCAGATAGGGATATCACTTTCTACCTTACCCTTCAAATAATGCAACAAAGTGACTTCAAGCCCGGCAATCAGACTCTTATCTGTTCGCAAAACCCTTGCGAGAGGATGCTTCTTGATCTTGGATAAGTATTCAGACTTACCGGCAATGATGCCAGCCTGAGGACCTCCCAATAACTTATCACAGGAGAAACAAATTACATCAACCCCATCTGCCAACGATTCCTGTACGGTCGGTTCATGCCCCAACCCGAATATGGATGTATCCAGAAGTGCGCCTGATCCCAAATCATCAATAACCGGTAATCCATTCGAATGAGCAAGTTTCACGATGTCTTTAAGCTCTGGCTCAGAGGTATATCCAGTTATCTTAAAATTGGCCTGATGGACATGCAAAACTATAGATCCCCCCTCGTCAATAGCCCGGCGATAATCATCAAGGCGTATCTGGTTTGTGGTCCCGATCTCCATCAACCTGGCTCCAGACTGTTGAAGGATATCTGGAATCCGAAACCCGCCCCCAATTTCGACAAGCTGGTTCCGGGCAATGATGACCTTCTTTTTGTAAGCCATGGTCCGCAACGAGAGAAAAACAGCCGCTGCGTTATTATTGACGGCCAGTGAGGCTTCAACGTTCAAAAGCCGTTTGATTAATCCTTCAAGTCCGGTGTTTCGGTTCTGCCTTGTCCCTGTAACAAGATTCATCTCAACGGTGGAATAAGAGGTTAATCCAGCTACAACCGCGCTGGCAACCGAGTGGCTAAGCGGTGCTCTACCCAGGTTCGTATGCAGAATAACCCCGGTTGCATTAATCACCGGGATCAGTGAGTTCTTTTCCAGGTCTTCAAGAGATTTTCTTGTTTTTTCTACGATCTTGGCAATTTCAGGAACTGGTTCGCCCCTGACAATTCCTTGACGAATAGATTCAAGAGTAATCCGAATTTCGTCGACAACTAAAGACCGTCCAAAATTTGTTACAAGGTTTTGAGAACCCTCTTGTAATAAAACTTGTTCAACACTGGGAATTCGGGAGAAATCACTCATCTTCTTCTGAGGGGGTGTTGAACTGACTGCGCTCATTCATTCGTATGATCATTTCAACCGTAACCAGCCCAATGGCCAGAAATAATACCAGGCCTGAATTCAGGACACGACCAAATTGTAGCCAGGCCAACACACATCCATACAGTCCAAACCATACAGCCTGTCGTATGACAACACTCGCGCTCGCGCGAGGTTTGCTCGGGAATCTTCGGTTGAGGAAATCTGTTACAGGCAGGCTGCAACCAGCCAATAGAAGGAAAAGAAAGAAATAAAACAACCACCTTGGACCAAGAGTGGGAACGGTATTGATCAAAACAACAGCCAGCCCTCCTAACCCGGTAATTGTCAAAAACAGGGAGGTTAGAAAAACTGGCAGACGGGAATAATGTTGATTCATAGGTCAAAAAGATTATAACTCAAGTAGATTTGTGGG
>JAAYYW010000235.1 GCA_012515195.1 Leptolinea sp. | reverse complement strand
GGGCAAATCCGGAACACAGCCTTTTTCGAAATCCTGCCCACCGGATCTTTCTTCTCCTCGTTATTCCAGCCTCCAGCCGTCTCGCAACAGCCCCTTGGCCTTTCGTCATGGTCTATTGGCTATCGGAAAGGGCCATTCGGGTCAGTCCTATTTTCCATGTAATTTGTGAAAGGCTCCAGAAAAACCCCTCAGCCTTGATGAATAGGTATTCCTTGAATTGTCATGTCATATTCTACTCATAATACTTTACCATCCAGAAGTTCGATTGCTCTTCCAGCAGATTTCGCAAAACGTTCATCGTGAGTTACCATACAAATTGTGGTGCCGTCTTTGTTCAATGATTGAAGAATGCCCATTACGGCTTCGGCATTTTTCGAATCGAGATTCCCAGTTGGCTCGTCAGCGAGAAGAATATCTATATCTCCTGAAATCGCCCGAGCGACTGCCACCCGTTGTTGCTGCCCTCCTGATAATTGCGCAGGAAAGTGGTCCTTCCGGCCTAACATTCCCAACTTCTCCAAAGCAGCTTTCGCCCTTTCTTTTCGTTCCCTCGCGCTGATACCCCGAAATTTGAGAGGTAGTTCAACATTTTTAATCACAGACAATTCTCCGATCAGGTTGAAACTCTGAAATACGAACCCAATATGCCGATTCCTCAAAACAGATCGTTCGGTAGCGTCGATGCGAGTGACATTTCCGGCGTTTAAGAAATAGCTGCCCGAGCTGGGTTCGTCCAGTAATCCGATAATCGATAGCAGCGTCGATTTGCCACAACCGGAAGGACCGGATATTGATACATATTCTCCCTTTTCGATCGTAAGATTCACGTTCGACAAAGCATGTGTTTCGATCCGATCGGTATAAAACACCTTTCCGATATCCCTGAGTTCCACCAGAATTGACTTGTTCATTTATTGTCCTGATTGACATTCGTTGCAAGCATTCAAACTAATCTACAGCTCCCTCAAAACCTCACTGGGATGGATCCGCAACAGCTCACGGGATGGAAGGTAACTTGCGAGAGCGGCAACCAGAGCCATTCCTCCAAAGGCGACAAGAGCGAGTAGCAATCCATAGCCTTCAACTCCTGAAACAGAGTCCTGGATTTGCAGCGTTGTGAATCGGGATAGAACTAATCCAATTGCCAAACCAAAGGACACAATACTCATGCACCGTCCCATCGCAAACCACAATAGATAGCTTGGCTTTGCGCCCAAAGACAAGCGAATGGACATATCCTTCCGACAATTGCGAACGTAATTTCGCGTAATATAGTATGTTCCAAAGAAGGACAGACTCATTGAAGCAATCGCCATAAACCCAATTACATAAAGTGTTGAACGGGTATCTCGAAATGCTTCCATCTGAAATGACGAAAAGTCCATTAGCTCGCCTGCGATATAGGGATTACCACTATCACGGATCAGCATGTTGATTTGTTCACGAACATGATTCTCATCGCCGTTCCAGCGAACGTGTACGGTGCATTGTGAGCGGTGCTCCGGTAAAAAAAACACCGGTCTATCAGTTTCCCAAGGACGCATCATGTAGTTTCTGCAGATTCCAACCACTCTGACCGGTTCCTCTCCGATATTACCCCACGGGTAAAAATACTGATCCAAAGCCTCCTGATTTGGCCAGAACCGCTCGGCCATCGATTCGTTTATTACCGCGCTAATGTGGGGATATTGTATGTCACTCTCCTCGAGATATCTCCCCCTAATAATGGGAACACCCATTGCCTTAAAGTATCCCGGAAGAGCGAAAAACCACCCTGTTTGCGTTAGTTCCGGATAAGTTTGCGGGGTAATGTCGCCGGTAGAAATTTGTGTTCCGCCTGCTCCACGAAACGGACCGGACATACCAATTCCGACCTCATCTACGCCGGGAATCTCTTTTATCTTACGAACTACCTCGTCAGCAACAGTCTTTTTATGAGCAGACGGAACGTTCTGCATGTAGAAGCGGAAGCCCAATAGATGCTCTGTTTCGTATCCCGGCCATAAGGACAACGATGCATTCAAGGACACATAAAACATGAGTCCACAAACAAGTAACGTAGCGGAAAATGCAACTTGAAAAACCAGTAGTATTTTCGCTGGTATCGACACAATAGAAGTCCTTGTGCCCTCTCTCAGTGAAATATTGAAAGAGCCATATACAATCTGAAAGGATGGAATCAACGCGCTCAAAAACCCGACCAGAATGATCAAAATCAATGCATTTCGTAGGATAATTGCGTCCATCTTCAGTTCCAGATTGGCACCAAAATCCAAATATTGCGCCAAATGAATCAGAATATATGCAACAACGATTCCGAGAACCCCTCCCGCGCCAGTCAGGAGGAACGATTCACCAAATATGATTTTTAGAAGTCCATTTGATGAGGCCCCAAGCGCTCGTCGGATAGCAAATTCATGTTGGCGCCGATAGACGTTGGCAAGAAGCATGTTCCCTACGTTCAACGAAGCGATCAGCAGTAATGCAGCGACCAGGAGCGTAATGACTTTCCCTTTTTCATACAGTTTCGAATAACTCTTGGCAACCGCATCGTTTTCACTGATGACACGTGGCATTAGATAAGTTGCGGAATATTTATACTTAGCCCGAAGCTCGGCTGATGTCCGTGCCAGTTTTTCCTCGACTTCAACAATTTTTTCCTTGGTGGGGACACGAATGACCATGTGTTGATCCTCCCACCCGCGATTATCATATTTCCAATCCTCGCTTGTGTAATAATAAGAATAGTATAGATCGGCTGAACGCATCCGGTTCAGGCGATCATATTGAGGTTCCAATATACCTACAATTTCAAACGTATCTTCATTTACTTTTATCAGACTACCCACTGCATCAGGTATGGCTCCAAGTCGGGTTTTCCAAAATCCATAACTGACCATTAAAACAGGTGGTGCTCCTGGCTTCATGTCTTCTTTAGTTAACACTCTTCCTAGCATCGGAGTCCATTTCAGTGTCTCCATGGGATCGCCCTGCAACTGGCAAGTATCCGCCAGGAACTTTTCTGATTGGTAAGAACATTCCATATTTCTCTCATGAACATAACTGAAAACAGAAAAATCCTGCTCCAACACGTCCATCAGATCCCGTGCATCCACCGGCGTAAGTGCGCCATATTCGGTTCCAGAATCAATGCGGTATATGCTTCCATAGTCGACGGTTGGAATCGGCTGAAAAAGTAATGCATTGATTACACTGGAAGCCGCAGTACTTACCCCGATTCCAACGGATACGACAGATATGACAGCCAAACAAAATAGCGGCCTATTCTTGATTATGCGAGGTATCATCATTGGGTAATTGAACAGTCCTTAGCGTTTTCATAGAATAGCGGGTGTTTCCTGGATCCCCCAAACAAGCGCAATGTTCAGGTTGTGGTCGACCCATCTGTGGGTATGAATTGAGGCAGCGTCATCGAGTTACGATTGCAGAATGCCCATTGCGGCTTCGGAAGCAATCAAATGATGAACTCACTCAAGGAAAAAATGGTGGATTGGCCGGATTACGCCCCTCAATAATTGACAATCCATGCAGCCTGCTGCACGCTTAGGTATGAACCGGGGACATACCGTTCGATGTGCCAACGGCTTTTGTAGAGCGAGGCAACAGTCTCAGCGGATAGTCCGAAATGGTTTGTGAGAAAAACCAAACGCTTGCCCGTTTCAGGATCGCGAAAGCTGACACGTCGCAGCGTGGAGGGATAGAGCGTCTTGCTGCGGGCCCCTTTGAGTCGAATGGTT